>JAILLO010000105.1 GCA_024693105.1 Clostridia bacterium
GCTCTGGATTTACTCCAAAAACCTCTGTTTTTCTAACAGTCATTGTTAATCGATAGTCTTATTTAAATTCCTTCGCATACTTAACAAAGTCTTCCAAGTTATATGTATACTCTACTTTGGCATTGGCTCCATTAAAAATAATGAATTCGCTGAGTCCGTATTCTGTCCCGTTATCTGCCCAGTCATAGGTATATCCCAGTCGCGTCCATGGAAATGCGCTGTCAAAATAAGACCAGATGATATTACCGTCGAACCATTCCTTATACATCTTGTCAAATTCTTCATCACCTGTCGGCTTGTATTCCTTTTCCATCTTGGCATTAGGATCGGTTACATTGGCAGGACGATGCAAAAGCTTTGCATCCACAAAGACCACACCCCGCCCGGAGTATGATCTTTTATTCTGCATAAGTTCCGTAAATGGCCACACCTACATCAGTTCCACAAAAAGACGCGCCCAAAGCTGTGCTTCAAGTGCATCCGCCGCATTGTCATAATAAGTGATGTCGGTATTCTGATATACCGGATACAGCGCTTTGGATTGCAGGTAATGTGAAATACCCAAAGCCGGACTGCATATTTCAGCCAGAGATTTGGATTCGGCTGCATTTTCCGGCAAATGAGGAAGAAGCAGTTCATCCGTTTCCTTGTAGCGCCGCCTCATACTGTAAGTACTGAAATCAAGACCTACCAGAAGATACAAGGTCACACCGAGCGCGGGAAGTGCCAGAATAAAGATGATCCACGGCATTTTCATCGTCGATGTTTTATTCTGCGAATAAATTGCCAGCACAAGAACAAGTGCAATCACCATCGTCGCAGTATTTATCCACTTTGCATAATAATTTACACCGGTAAAAAACATGAGTACGAGCAAAATCTGAAACAAAAGGGCAATTCCCGTAAGTACCAGCCGCTTAACCCCGTTCTTTGTGCTTTTCCTGTATTCATATGTCTGAGTCTGCTTCAGTTTTTCCATTTATCGTTCCTCTGATGGTGTTAACGTAATTACAGCAGTTTCCCCAGTGCCTCTATGTCTTCTTCCTTTGTTGACCAGCTTGTTGCAAATCTGACCACGGTGTGAGCATCGTCAAATTTTTCCCAGAAACAGAAGTTAACCTCTTTCTCAAGTTCCTTCATCCGTCCGTTTTCAAGAATTACAAACTGCTGGTTTGTAGGCGAATCTATGAAAAAATCATAACCCTTTTCTTTGAAAAGGGTCTTCAGTTTCTCTGCCATTTCTATCGCATGCCTGCTTATTTCAAAATAGAGGTTGCCGCTGAAAAGCGCATCAAACTGAACTCCAAGAAGCCTTCCCTTTGCAAGAAGTCCTCCGTGCTGCTTGACCTGTGCGCTCATATGCTTCGGAAGATTTCCGCGCGTGAAGACTACCGCTTCGCCGCAAAGCGCTCCCACCTTCGTTCCCCCGATATAAAAGACATCGCAAAGCGCTGCAAGTTCCTGAAGTGTAACATCATTATCATAGCTTTCAAGACCGTATCCGAGTCTTGCACCGTCTACAAAAAGCGGTATTTCGTATTCCTTGCATACTGCCGAGATTCCTTCAAGCTCTGACTTGCTGTAAAGCGTTCCGTATTCTGTCGGAAACGAAATATATACCATTCCCGGAAGCACCATCTGTTCTTTGTTTTCGTCAGCATGATATGTTCTGAGAAAATCGCGTATCACGCCTGCTTCAAGCTTGCCATTTTTACATTCAAGCTGTATTACCTTGTGTCCGGAATATTCTATGGCACCTGCCTCGTGAAGGCTTACATGGCCGGTCTGTGCCGCGATTACGCCCTCATAAGGTGCGAGAAGCGTGCTGATTACGATCTGGTTTGTCTGTGTACCGCCGGCGAGAAAGACAACGTCTGCCTCATCTCCGAGAGCGCATGCGGCTTTGATTTTTTCAGCCGCGCTTTGGCAGTAAATATCGGTTCCGTAACCGCTCAGGTTCTCAAGATTTGTTTCAACAAGCTTTGCAAGCACCTGCGGATGTGCGCCTGCGATATAATCACTGGTAAATGTAAGCATATTTTTCCCTCCCGGATTTTTAAAATTCGCTTCGTTTTGTCTGGTTATTCTTGCTTTTGTCTGAATCTGCCTGGTTTTGTCTGAGTTTGTCTTGCTTTTGTCGGGTTTTGTCTGAATCTGCTTGCTTATATCTGCTTTTCAGTTATCCCGACAAATTCATAATATCATATTTCGTGCGCGAGCGCTTTATTTATTCGTCTCCGGCCCTTTCACCTACGGACTTTCCGTCTCCGGTTATTTCATCTCCGGCTCGGTCTGCGGCGCATTTTCGGATTCAAAATTCTTCTCTTCCCGGAATTCCCCTATCGTGAAGATGACAAGACCAACCCAGATTATTACGAAGGAAACAAACTGCACAAGGTCAAAGCCTTCCTTGAAAAGAAATATCCCCAGAACCAGCGCAATCGACGGCGAGAGATACTCCGTAATCCCAAGCGAAACAAGCGAAATCCTGTTTGCCGCCTCCGCAAAAAGCCCGAGCGGAATTGCCGTCAAAAGCCCGCAAAGCAACAGCAGCCCGTACTGATACGGCTGCGCCACATCAAGTGCGCCGCGGCCCGTAATTTCCATATAAATGACAACAGCAAGTGCCGGTATCATTAAAAACATCGTTTCATAAAATAGCGTCATAAGCGCCGGCAGTCTGAAAGATTTCTTTGCCGCTGCATAAAGCGCAAATGTCAGAGCAAGCCACAGCGCGATAAACGGAAGCTCGCCAAAATGTACGAGAATCACAACAATTCCGACGCACGCGAGAAGAAGTGCCCCGAGCTTGTACTTTGTCAGTTTCTCCTTAAAAAATACGACTCCGAAAATGCATACCATAAGCGGCTCTATGTAATAACCGATGCATGTCTGAATCACGTACCCCGCGTTAACCGCCCAGATATACATGCTCCAGTTCATCGTGACAAGCACGCCCGCAACGAAAAATTTCAGCTTGTTCCCCTTTACGCGAAGCGGCGCCATGATGGCCTTCAGCCCGTAAAGCTTCCACGCCCCGAGGAACGAAACGACGCCCACGAGAAAGATCCTGTAAAATATTATTACAAAGGAATCGATTGGAATCAGCGACTTCCAGTAAATCGGCAGCACGCCCCAAAGGCACGAGCAGCCTATCGCCGCAGTCATTCCGAACCTGTAATTTTTCCTGTCATTTTTCAAATTATACTCCATTTAACCTGCATGTCCTTCCATTTATAATTTTTCGAGCTCCGACGCAATCCTGCTCCACGGGAAGCCGATGACATTGTCATAATCGCCTTCGTAATAATCGACAAACCGTCCCCAGCTGCCCTGGATTGCATAGCCGCCCGCCTTGTCGTAAGGCTCCTCGGTGTCGATATACGCCTCGATTTCGGCGTCTGAATAATTTGCAAAGCAGACCTTCGTCACACACGCAAATACTGTTCTGACAGGCTGCCCCGCCTCGATGATTGCGACGCCCGTTGCCACAAAATGCTCTGTCCCGCAAAGCTTTTTCAATATCCTGTAAGCATCCGCTCTGTCCTTTGGTTTGCCTATGACTCCATCCTTATAAACGATTGTGTCCGCCGCGATAATCAGGGGATTTGCTTTGTCTTCTTCGTAATATTTTTTCTCTTCCGCAATGCCGGTATATTCGTGGCAAAGGTATTCGGTTTCAACCGAAAGAGCCTTTTTTAGAGCCAGGAACATTACGGTCTGCTCCATTCCCATTTCGCCCGGCAGGTTTTCCTCTATTCTTGAAGGCATCACAATCGGGTCAAACCCTCTCTGCCTCATCATTTCAATTCTTCTGGGAGATCCCGAAGCCAGAATGATTCTTCTGTCCTTATTCATTTTTTCCGTAATTCCTTCCCTTAGCATTTCCCACGCCGCACACAGTCCGTTTTGTTAAAATCTTTTGAATTCAAACAACATTTTGACCGTTTCATTGTTATTCTACACAATTTTCACCATTTCATCATAACACTATTGCAGTCGGCTGGCAATTAAATTCTATGACCTTTTGTCCTATACTTTCCTTGAATTTTCTCCGAAGATTACATTTGAATTCACACTTAAGACAAAAAAACAAGGGGAACGCTCACGCCCGAAGAAAGAGCATTTTTCGTCCCCTTGTCTTATTGATTCTCTTAAAATATTATGTGCTGCATATACGCATTACATATCAGATATTTCTGTGAAGCAGCTTGTGCTCCTTCCCCTTCAGAAATCCGTTATAAAACTCCGTTACAATAGGGTTTTCCGATGAAATCTTGATCTGTGATTTACGGTCTATATCGTAGATTCCTTCAAGACGTTCCTCGCCCACAAGGGAATCCATTGGAAGAGGCTGTCCGCCGCCTGCGATGCAGCCTCTGCGGCATGCCATCACCTCGACAAAGTCATAATGCACCTCGCCGCGCTCTATCTTTGTAATTACATCGTCCGCGTTCTTGAGCCCGCTCACAACCGCCAGTTTCAGCTCTCGCCCTTCATAATCAAGCGTGATTTCCTTGATGCCTTTGTCACCGCGCATGCCGAGTGCGCCTATATCCTTCAGCGTAGAAACCCTGCTGCTACCCACAAGATGGCGCACGACAGCCTCTGTCACGCCCCCTGTCGCACCGAAAATTGCTGCAGAGCCCGAAGCCAGTCCAAACGGCATATCCATCGGTTCCGCCTTCAGATTCGAAATGTCAATGCCCGCCTGCTGGAACATCCGGACAAGCTCAGATGTCGTGATTACATAGTCAACATCCCGCTCCCCTTCCGTAAAATTGTCCGGCCGCAAAATCTCGGCCTTTTTCGCCGTGCACGGCATAATTGAAATCACTACTGTTTTGAGAGGCTTCGCGTTTTCGTCTTTCTTTTTCGCAAGCTCTGCCTTCATGCGAGCTTCCTCTTTGAGGATTGCCGCAAACATCGACTGCGGCGAACGGCAGCTCGAAATGTTCTTCGCAAGCGCCGGATGCTTTTCCTCGCAGAACTTCACCCACCCCGGACAGCACGAAGTAAAAAGCGGAAGATTTTCGTTTTTCTCAAGCCTCTGCGCAAATTCGGCCGCTTCTTCGATAACCGTCAAATCAGCACCGAAATTTGTATCATAAACTTCATCAAATCCCAACAGCCTCAGAGCCGCCGTCATGCGTCCGACGGCATTTTCGCCCTTTGGAATACCGAATTTCTCGCCTATGGCAACTCTTACGGCCGGCGCAACCTGTGCGATTACACGCGTGCCTTTGTCATAAAGAAGATTCCATACAACATCAAGATTTGATTTGATTGTAATGGCGCCGGTCGGACATGCAACACGGCACTGTCCGCATCCCACACACTGTGTCTGACTGAGATGCTTGTTAAATGCCGGCATTACGCGCGTTTTCGATCCTCTGTAGGCAAAATTCAGTATGCTCATGCCCTGGATTTCTTCGCAGGTTCTGACGCAGTCTCCGCAGAGAATGCATTTGTTAGGGTCGATTTCTATGCAGTCTGAGCTTCTGTCCGTTTCAACATGCTCTTTGTAATTTTCGAAACGTATTTTGCTGATGCCAAGCGTCTGCGCAAGTTTTTGCAAAGTGCAGTCGCCGTTTGTATGACATGTCGTGCATTCACGGCAATGAGATGCAAGAAGAAGCTCCACAATCATTTTCCTGTAATTCAAAAGGCGCGGTGTATTCGTAAAAATCACCATACCTTCGCGCGGAGTCTCGGAGCACGAAGCCATAATCCTGCCACGCTCGTCTTCCACCACGCACATACGACAGGCACCGTATGTTGATAATTCCGAATGATAACAGAAAGTCGGAAGGTTGATCCCTGCCTTGCGGATAACCGAAAGAATATTTTTCTCATCTTCGAATGCAACTCTCTGATTGTTGATAGTCATATATTTCATATTTTTTCTCCTTTCTGATTATCCTTGCACTTTAACAGCTTCAAATTTGCAGTCGCTCATGCAGGCACCGCACTTAATGCATTTTTCGGTGTCAATGCTGTGCGGTTTGCCACGTTCGCCGCTGATTGCTCCCGCCGGACAATTACGCGCGCAGATTGAGCAGCCCTTGCATTTTTCAGGATCTATAACATATCTGCAAAGTGCCTTGCAGCTGTGTGCGCGGCATTTCTTGTCGACTACATGGTCTATGTATTCCTGCCTGAAGTTTTTAAGTGTGCTCAGCACAGGCTGGGCCGCGCTCTTTCCGAGGCCACAAAGCGATGTCGCCGTAATCATGTGCGAAAGATCTTCAAGCATGTCAAGGTCCTCAAGCGTTCCCTTTCCTTCGACAATCCTCTCAAGGATTTCAAGCATTCGCTTTGTTCCTTCTCTGCACGGTACGCATTTTCCGCAGCTTTCGTTCTGTGTAAAGTTCATGAAAAAGCGCGCAATTTCGACCATGCACGTGCTTGTATCCATTACAACAAGGCCGCCTGAGCCTATCATTGCACCGACCTTCTTCAGCGAATCAAAATCAAGACTCATGTCAAGATTTGCCGTAACAAGACATCCTCCCGACGGTCCTCCGATCTGAACCGCAAGAAATTCGGCGTCGTTTTTGATGCCGCCTCCGATGTCATATATGACCTCTCTCAAAGTCGTTCCCATCGGCACTTCGATAAGGCCGGTATATTTAATCGCCCCGGTGAGCGCAAATGCCTTTGTGCCCGGGCTTGTGTCTATTCCTATGCTGCGGTACCACTT
>JAILLO010000066.1 GCA_024693105.1 Clostridia bacterium
TGCATCAGGCAAAGTCATTGATCTGATTAATGACGAGGAATACGCACCGCTCCGCAACGAAAATATGACAGGTGCATTTGTCGGAAAAGTCAGGGAAGAATATGAAAATATTCTGTCGGATATTTGCGACAAGTGCTGTGACACTGTGCTGTTTGCGTCAGATCAGGCAAACCGCATTACTGAAGAAATCCTGAAAAAATATGATGTCGCACCGGATTTTCCGTGGGAGCAGAGCCGGTTTCAAAGTTACGGGACATTTCGGCATTCGGATTCCCGAAAATGGTTTGCACTTATTATGAATATTAAATGGGACGCCTTGCTCAAAAATAAAAACAGTGATACAACAGATGTGATCAATCTTAAAATTAACCCTGAAAACAGCGGAAAACTGACCGAAAACCCCGGAATATATCCGGGTTATCATATGAATCATAGGAACTGGGTATCCGTTGTTCTGAACGATACATTATCTGATGATGCAGTTATGAAACTTGTTGATACAAGTTTTTCGCTGACATGATTATAGCAGTCCCTGCAGGATTCGGGGAGGCGGGAACAGAGCAAATAAAAACAAAGCAAATAAAGAAGAAAAAAATAAAACAAGCGCAAAAGCAGTGAAGTTTAGGTGGGAGGAAACAGAAATATGAAATTCAAAATGATTCATGAAAATTATAATGTTGCAGACCTGAAACGGTCGATGGATTTTTATGAAAAAGCGCTCGGACTTACGGAAAAACACAGAAAAACCGCAGAAGACGGCTCGTTTATAATTGTTTACGTGGGAAATGATGAAAGTACTTTTGAGCTTGAGCTGACATGGCTTCGCGATCATCCTCAGGCTTACGACCTGGGAGAAACGGAATTTCATCTTGCTTTCAGAACAGACGATTATGAGGCTGCACATGCATTACATGAAAAGATGGGTTGCATATGCTTCGAAAATCCCTCGATGGGCATCTATTTCATTCAGGATCCTGACGGCTACTGGCTTGAGATTCTGCCTGTAAGAAAATAACCGGTCCGACGTACGGCAGGGCAGGCAAATTCCTAAGAAAGGTGCGATTTCGTCGACAGCGGAACGTTAAGCGGGCAAAAGCCGGAACAATGATATGTTTCCTCCGGCACAGGCTGCTGCGGCATGTTCCGGCCATGTACGAAAATAATTTATGAAAGAGACTATTAAAAAAATACTTAACAGCCAGCGTGAGTTCTTCAAAACAGGTAAAACTCTTGACATTTCATTTAGAAAGGAGCAGCTTGCGAAGCTTCGTGATGCCATAAAAAGGCACGAAAACGAAATGATTGCTGCACTTGCCCAAGACCTGGGAAGAAGCGAAGCGGAAGCATACTTTTGTGATATAGGAAGCGTTGTGGCTGAGATAAACGAAACACTCAGGGGCATCAATAAATGGTCAAAACCGGAACTTCATTTTTCCGGTTTTTTGTGTTTCCCGAGTCTGATTACGAGAGTTTACAAAAAACCTTACGGATGCGTTCTTATTATCAGTCCGTTCAATTTTCCGTTTATGCTTTCGCTGGGAGTTCTTGCGGCTGCGATTGCGGGAGGAAACACGGCGCTTATCAGGCCTTCTTCAAAATCTCCGGCCTGCAGCAGTCTCCTTCAAAAGATAATCGCAGAGACATATGACGCTTCGTATGTCTCGGTAATTACAGGAGGTCACGACGTGGCAGACCTCTGTCTTGAGCAGCGGTTCGACAAGATTTTTTATACGGGCTCGCCGCGCGTTGCAAAACACGTAATGGAATGTGCCGCAAAAAATCTGACTCCCGTTGCATTTGAACTGGGAGGCGAGAACGGAAACTGGGCGATTGTAAGAAAAGATGCCGACATAAAGGATGCCGTTCGCAAAATATCTTTTTTCAAGGTGCTGAATTCCGGTCAGATCTGTATCAATGTCAATCAGGTTGCGGTAGCAGAGGAAATCGCCGGGGAATTTATCGAAGAACTGAGAAAAAAGTTTGTAAGCTATCCCGAAAATCCGCTTGAAAATGCTGATTACGCACATTTAATCGACCGTAACGCTTACGAAAAATGCGTAAGGGACTGTGAAAGATACAGGGACAGAATTGTCTGCGGCGGCATAGGTGACGAAAATAATCTGAGATTTATGCCTACTGTGATTTATCCTGTTGCAGAAGATGAGGAAATTGTTCAGAGGGAACTGTTTTCGCCGATTCTTCCGGTTATTACATACAAAGACGGTGAAATCGAAAAAATTCTTGAGACGATAGAGTCAAGAGAAAGGGGCCTTGCGCTTTATGTATTTACAAATGACGGTGCATGGGCTGAAAAAACAATGAAAAAAATGAATTTCGGCGGCGGATGCATCAATGAAGTATGCCTTCATATCATGGTTAAGGGCGTGCCGTTTAACGGGACGGGTCATTCGGGAACCGGGGCATATCACGGAGAATGGGGCTTCCGCGAATTTACATATCCGTGTACGGTTTTGAAGGGCTCCCGCAGATTTAACCTTTCGCTTCGCGAGCATCCGTATACCGAAAAGAAACTCAGGATGATAAGATTTTTCGAGAAATAGCAAAATTTCTCCAAATAAAAACGCATAATTATTACGAAATTATTATAAAAGAACCGGCAAAACTACTCAAACTGTTCAAAACCATCGGAATAGTGAAGCTTGTAATCGTCTGTGATAAAGACGGCTCTGTAATTGTCGAGGCTGTTTATAAGGTCCATGCCTTTTTCAAATCCGAGCGTAAATACAACGGTTGAAAGCACATCGCATTCCTGTGATTCAGGTCCGACAATTGACACCGCAAGGAGACCGTTTTCGAAAGGAAGACCTGTTTCGGGATTGAGAATATGATGATACAGCTTTCCGTCCTGCTTGAAATAACGTTCATAAATACCTGATGTAACCACGGATTCATCCGAAGCCCGGAGACTTCCGATAGGTTTTGTCAAATCTTCAAAAGGGTACTGAAGGTCTACAAGAAAGTCGCTGCCGTCAGGCTTGGAACCGACGAGCATAACGTTGCCGCCAAGGTTTATGATGGCAGAGCCGGCATCGTTTTCCACAAGATAATCCTTAAGTCTGTCCGCAATATATCCCTTCGCAATCGCACCGAGGTCGATTTCCGCCTCGGGATCCTTCAGCGTGACTTTATTTCCTTCAATCTCAATATTTCTGTAGTCTATATGCTTAAGTATTTCCTCGATTTCAGCCCGTTCCGGAAGCTGCGGATTTTCCGATGAAAAATTATAAATATCGCTCAGCTTTCCGCAGGTTATGTCAAAGCTGCCGTTTGAAAGCCTGCCGTAGCGAAGGCCTGTTTTAATTACACAGAGAAGATCGTCGGAAACCTCCATGCTGCCTGAAGCGTTCAGCCGGTAAAGCTCGCTTTCGGGGTTTGTCCTTGAAAAAATAAGCTCATAATCCTCACATTTTTTGAGACATTCATTTGCAAGAGAGGCTTTTTCACGGTCATAAATGCTTATTGTTGCAAAGGTATTCAGCACCAGTTTTGATTTTGTAACCGGCTTTTCTCCGGCTGAAGAGCACCCAAATGAAAAGCAAATTAGTAATATAAGCAGAGCAAAGAAATAAAATTTTCTGTTTAAAAATTTGTTAAAATTATCTTTCTTAATCATGGTTGTTGAACAACTCCTATATTTTGGTATAATGTATACATAAATCCGTCTAATGGAACCCGCATGCTTTATTGCAAAGCCGTTTGCGGAACAGTTCAATTATAGCGGAGAATTGTAAGGAATCAAGTAATTCTGCAATTATTCCTTATTATTATTTATTATTCTTATTCAATTTTTATCGAAGGCTGATTTTGGCAGGTTAAGTATGAATTGACCATGACTTATGAGCCGGATTTGTTGTGTTCGATAAAACAAAATTGAGAATGGAGAGAAAAAATGGTCAAGAGAATGAACGGCGTGCATGTGCCTCATTACAAGAATACGGCTGATTGTGCTCCGAACAGAATGCCTGTTCCTGCACAACTGGTTATTCCTATGGCAATGCACATTGGCGCAAAAGCCAACCCAGTAGTTAAGCCGGGCGATACGGTCAAGGTCGGCCAGCTGATTGCTGAAGCGGGAGGTTTTGTCTCGGCTCCTATCTATTCCGGAGTATCCGGAACGGTCAAAAAAATCGAAGACGTTTTAGTTGCAAGCGGACAGAAGGTTCCGGCTGTAATCATCGAATCCGATGGACAGCAGGAAGTATATGAGGGAGTTAAACCTCCTGAAGTTACAGACCTTGAAAGTTTCATTAATGCTGTAAGAGACAGCGGATCTGTAGGTCTGGGCGGTGCAGGATTCCCGACTTCGGTCAAGTTAAAGTGCGATCTCGACAAGATCGACGCTGTTATTGTAAACGGTGCCGAGTGCGAACCGTTTATCACTTCTGACACCAGAACAATGTTAGACAGGGCAGATGAGGTTTATGATGCATTAAAGCTTATTGAAAAGTACATGCTGGTGAAGAAAATCATCATCGGTATTGAAGACAACAAGCCTGAATGTATCGAGAATTTCAGAAATCTCTGCAAGGACGATCCGGCAGTTACAGTGCAGGCTCTTCCTTCATCCTATCCGCAGGGCGGTGAAAAAGTTCTTATTTTCAATACCATCGGAAGAATCGTTCCTGAGGGCAAGCTTCCTCTGGACGCCGGTGCAATTGTTCTTAACTGTACTACTCTTGCGACAATCGGAAGATATGTCAAGACAGGTATGCCGCTTGTTGAAAAGTGTGTAACCGTTGACGGAAGTGCAGTTGCAAATCCACAGAATGTTATAGCCCCTATCGGAACTCCGCTGAAGGACATCTTCGAGTTCACGGGCGGCTTCAAAGAAGATCCTTACAAGGTACTTTACGGCGGACCTATGATGGGCCTTGCTGTACCGAGCCTTGATTCTCCTTTGCTCAAAAATACAAACGCAGTGCTTGCTTTCAATCAGAAGGATGCTACTCCGCCTGAACCGACACCATGTATCAAGTGCGGAAGATGTATAGCAGCCTGTCCGTTACAGCTTATGCCTGCAGAAATTCAGATTGCGCTCAACAAGGGTGATGTTGAAGATCTTAAGGCACTCAAGGTTAACCTTTGTATGGAATGCGGATGCTGTACATTCGTCTGTCCTGCAAAGAGACCTCTCGGTCAGAACCATAAGCTCGGAAAAGCAATGGTTATGAAGGCTAAGCAGGAAGCAGATGCCAAGGCAAAGGCCGAGGCAGAAAAGAAGGCAGCTGCAGAAGCTGCGGCAAAGGAAAAGGAGGTATAGAGAAATGAACAACAATCTTATTGCATCAGTATCTCCGCATATTCGTTCAAATACTACAACAGCTGTTATCATGAGAGACGTTATTATCGCTCTGGTTCCTGCAGTTGTTGCATCATGTATTATATTCGGATTTAAGGCACTTCTTGTGGAGGCTTTCAGCATCGTATGTGCAGTTCTCTGGGAAGCGCTTTTCCAGAAGATTTGCAAGAAGCCGACTACTGTCGGAGATCTTTCAGCAGTAGTAACGGGACTTCTTCTTGCACTCAACTGCAACGTTGATATTCCGCTCTGGCAGCTGGCATTCGGAAATCTGGTTGCTATCGTTATGGTTAAAGGTCTGTTTGGAGGTCTTGGAAAGAACTTTGCAAATCCTGCAATCACGGCCCGTGTTGTAATGCTCATCGCTTTTTCGGGAACAATGACAACATGGACACTTCCGAAGATGCTTCAGACTGCAGATGTAACTACAGGCGCTACTCCGCTTACAATGGTTGCAAAGGGCATGACTGACGAGCTTCCGAGCTACACTGACATGTTCCTGGGACTGCACGGCGGATGTCTCGGAGAAACATCGACACTGGCCCTCTTAATCGGATTTGTATATCTTCTCGCAAGAAAAGTAATTACATGGCATACTCCTGTTGCTTTCGTAGGTACGGTATTCATCCTGAGCGCAATTATTCCGGGTGTCGATCCTGTATTCGAAATCCTTGCAGGCGGTCTGTTCCTCGGAGCAGTATTCATGGCTACGGATTATGCAACTACACCGTCCACAAACAGCGGTCGTATTATATTCGGTATCGGTTGCGGCCTTATTACGATTTTGATCCGTGTATGGGGCAACTATCCTGAAGGCGTATCCTTCTCGATTCTGCTTATGAACATTCTGACACCGTTTATCAGCAAGTGGACAAGAACAAAGCCGTTGGGAGGTGTGAAGTAGTGACTAAAAGTAATATGTTTAAACCTATAGTTGTACTTACTCTTATCTGTCTGGTTCTCAGTGCAATACTGGTAGAAACAAACAGTGTTACAGCTCCGATTATCGAAGCTTCCGAGCTTGCGGCAGCAGAAGCGGCAAGAGCAGAAGTTCTTCCTGAAGCTGATTCCTTTACGAAGGTTGAGGGAAGCTTTGATGAAAGAATTATCGGCGTTTACAAGGCAGACAATGACGCAGGTTATGTAGTTCAGGTTCTGGAAGACGGTTACGGTGGAAAGAAGACACTCAGCATTATGGCCGGAATCGATAATGACGGACTTATCGTCGAAACAAAAGTTTTGGCAAACAATGAAACTCCGGGTCTGGGATCAAGAATCGCAGACAACGAATTCAGAGGCCAGTTTGCAGGAAAGGATACCTCACTTGAAGGTATCGTTACAATTTCCGGTGCCACTATTTCATCAGGACACTTTATTGATGCCATGAAAGATGCTTTCGCAGCATTTGAAATCGCAAAGGAGGCTAACTAAATGAAAGAAAGTAAGCTTACCATCCTCACCAGAGGTTTAATAAAGGAAAACCCTGTACTGGTACTGGTTCTGGGAACATGTCCTGTACTTGCTACATCAACAAGTGTTCCGAACGGCTTCGGTATGGGTATTGCAGCAACAGTCGTACTGATTTGCTCAAATATCGTTATTTCAGCTTTAAAGAAAGTTATTCCGGATACAGTAAGAATCCCTTGCTATATCGTAGTTATAGCTTCATTCGTTACAGTAGTTCAGATGCTCGTAAAGGCATATGTTCCGGCACTGAACGAATCACTGGGAATATTCCTTCCGTTGATCGTAGTTAACTGTATTATCCTCGGTCGTGCGGAAATGTTCGCAAACAAGAATTCCATTATTGACTCGGCTTTCGACGGAATCGGTATGGGTCTTGGTTTTACTATTGCCCTTGTACTTATGGCTACAATCAGAGAGGTTGTGGGTGCAGGTACATGGTGCGGATTTGAGATTCCTGTATTCTCAACTCATACAGTTTCCGTTTTGACAATGGCTCCGGGTGGATTCTTTGTATTCGGTCTGCTTATAGCTATTCTTGTTAAATGTACAAACGGCAGAGCTCCAAAGAGAAAGAGCTTTGATTGTGAAGGCTGTCCTTCGGCTGCTGCATGCGGCAAGCTCGGTTCCACACAGGAATCTGATTCCAAAAAGGAAGAAGAAGAGGGGGTGCAGTAATTCATGAAACTTTTAATTGCTATTATTTTAACTGCCTGCTTCGTTAACAACTATGTACTGCAGCAGTTCCTGGGTATCTGTCCGTTCCTGGGCGTATCCAAAAAAGTAGATCAGGCTACAGGTATGAGTTTGGCTGTTATCTTCGTTATGCTCGTTGCTACAGCAGTTACCTGGCCGCTCCAGATGATGCTGCTCAATCCAAACGGACTCGGATATCTGCAGACAATCGTATTTATTTTGGTTATTGCATCACTTGTACAGCTGATTGAAATCTTCCTGAAGAAGTATATCCCTGCGCTTCATGCTTCGCTCGGTGTATATCTTCCGCTGATTACAACAAACTGTGCCGTACTTGGTGTATGTATTTCAAATATTGATTCGGAATTCACTTTTGTACAGGCATTGTTTAACGCCTTCGGTTCCGGACTCGGCTTCCTGATTGCAATGCTTCTCTTTGCGGGAGTAAGACAGCAGATGGAAGACTGCGATCCGCCTGAATGCTTCAAGGGACTCCCTGTTACGCTTATTGCAGCCAGCATCGTATCCCTTTCGTTCTTTGGTTTCAGTGGCGTTATTGAAAGCATATTTGGTTAGGAGGTGTCACAATGGGATTCAGTATTATCGGCATTGTAGCCGTAACAGTAATTGGTATTATTTGTGCCATCGTCCTTGTAATAGCGGCAAAATTCATGTCAGTACCTGTTGACGAAAGAATTCCCGCAGTAAGGGAATGTCTTCCGGGTGCAAACTGCGGTGCCTGCGGTTTTGCGGGTTGTAACGGTTATGCAGAAGCAGTTGTTAATGATGAAACTCTTCCGCTTACACTTTGTACTCCGGGCGGTGCGGCAGCTGCCGCAGGTATTGCCGGAGTTCTCGGACGCGAAGCGGGAGAATCTGTAAAGAAGGTTGCTGTTATCAATTGTATGGGTGATTGCAACAAGACAAAGAACAAGAGCGATTACAAGGGTATTCAGACTTGTACCGCTGCAAATCTTCTCTTTGGCGGTCCTGCATCATGTGCATACGGATGTATCGGTCTCGGAGAATGCGCAGAAGCATGTCCTGAAAATGCAATCTGTATCGTAGACGGTCTTGCAAGAGTTGACACAAGACTGTGCGTAGGCTGCGGAATCTGTTCAAAGGTATGTCCTAAGCATATCATCACAATCCAGCCTGTTACAGACAAAGTTAAGGTTCTTTGCAGCAACAAGGATAAGGGTGCAACAGTCAAGAAGACATGTTCAACCGGATGTATGGGTTGCGGAGTCTGCAGCAAGATGTGTCCTGAGAGTGCAATCACAATGACAGACAACAAGCCTGTTATTGATTACTCCAAGTGTACATCATGCGGAACATGCGCTCAGAAGTGCCCTGCAAAGTGTATCGTAGTTGAGGGATAAGCAAATATACCAAAACTATAAGAACTGATTTTAAAGGCTGCGTATTTTACGCAGCCTTTTTTAAACCGTATCCGGCCGCCGAAAGCCGGAAAAAACAAATCACACAGCCCGGCCGCCGGGCTCAAAATTCAGATTCAGATTATGGAAAACGAAAAAAACAAATACAGAGATTTCAACACCGAAACCGGAATAAATGCGGCCGGAAATGAGGTCGTAAGAGCATATGCATCTGCGGCCGGACGTGCCGAAACAGATGCGGCCGGACAAAACCGGGAAGCCCAGCAAAACCGGGAAACCCAGCAAAACCGGGAAGCCCAGCAAAACCCGGAAACTTCACAAAACCCGGAAACTTCACAAAACCCGGAAACCCCGCAAAGCTCGGAAACCCCGCAAAGCTCGGAAACCCCAAAAAATTCAAAGCAATCAAAGCAATCGAAGCAGTCTGAAAAAATGAAGAAAATACGAAAAGCGGACATTGTCCTGATTGCCGCATTTATTATAATTGCCGCAATTTCGGGAATACTGCTTATGCTGTTCAGATCGGACGGCGCTTATGCAGTAGTTACAATAGACGGAGAAAAAGTTATGTCGCTTCCTCTTGACGAAGATACAAAGGTACTTATAGGTGAAGGAGAAAAGACAAACCTTCTCGTTATTAAAGACGGGAAAGCATCAATCAAAGAAGCAAGCTGTCCCGATCATATCTGTGTGAGAACCGGAGAAATTTGCCATGAAGGGGAGACAATAGTCTGTCTTCCGCACAGGCTTGTTGTAAGCATTAGCGGAGGAGATGAGGGCGCTGATACAGTCAGCCGATAAGGTATTTACGGATTTACAAAACACTGATTAAATCCGGCCCCGGGCGCAGATTACGCAAAAGCAGAGGTCACATTAAACAAAGGAAAATCGTTATGAAAACAAAGGAAACTGCCATGTACGGCCTTCTTGTCGCACTGGCGATGATATTAAGTTATATAGAAACTCTGTTTCCGGTATTTGTTGCAGTGCCGGGAGTCAAACTCGGTCTTGCAAATATAGTTGTACTGTTTGCCGTTTATACTATGGGAATAAAAAGTGCGGCTGCAATATCGGCAGTCAGGGTGCTTCTTGCGGGCTTTATGTTCGGCAATCTGTTCAGCATAATTTACAGTGGGGCGGGAGCGTGTCTGAGTCTTCTTGTAATTATGATACTCTACAAGTCCGGAAAGTTTGGAATAACGGGCGTAAGCGTTGCAGGGGGCGTTGCCCACAATGCGGGACAGATTATAGTGGCGTGCTTTGTAACAGAAACGGCACAAATCGCGTACTATTTCCCTGTGCTTTGTATTTCGGGAACTGTTGCCGGTATCTGCATTGGGCTTATAGCAGGTCTTGTTATCGGAAAGATGAAGGGTGCGGCTTTAAAAGACTGAACCCCGAACCCGAAAGCAAAGGCCGGACCCGAAAGCAAACCCCGGACCCGGAAGCAAAGGCCGAACCCGAAAGCAAAACCCGAACCCGAAAAAAATTTGCCCGCAAAAAAAAATTGTGTTTTTTCACAAAAGTGCTTGACTTTTTTTAGAACCTATTGTTTAATTAGCATATAATTGAATAACACCTGAGATAGAGGTCGCGGAAATCATCAGTACGCTGTTACGGAAATTCTTGAGATTAAGAAGAACAGCCGAAAGGGAAATCCGCCGAAGGAGTCCGGCAATCTCACCGGTTTTCCTGGGACGTCGAAATAAGATTCGACGGACTGTCACGTATGTGGAGCGCTATCGGTGGTAAGGCTTTCTTTATTATGCCCAATGACCATGGATACGTTTCAGACGTTATTCATGGATTTTTTATTTTTACTAAAAAGCATTGGAGGTAAAGAAATGCGAATTATCAGAAACAGACTAATTTACACTCTCGGCATGGCGGCACTTTTAGTTGCGGCAATGCCTGTTATTGCACTTGCGGATGCAGCAGAAGAGACACCTGCGCTTTATGCTACAGGCTGGGCCGTTTTACCGCCTGTCATCGCAATAGCACTCGCACTCATTACAAAGGAAGTATACAGTTCACTTTTCCTCGGAATTCTTTCCGGAGCGATTCTTTATGCCGGTGCTGACTTTTCCGGCATTCTCGACCACATGCTGACAGACGGTATTGTGGCATCGCTATCAGACAGCTACAATGTGGGAATTCTTGTATTCCTCGTAGTTTTGGGAATTATGGTTGCGCTTATGAATCGTTCCGGCGGTTCCGGGGCATTCGGCAATTGGGCAGCAAGAAGAGTAAAGTCCAGAGTTTCCGCACAACTGTCCTCGATTATCCTCGGAGTTCTCATCTTTGTTGATGACTATTTCAACTGTCTGACAGTAGGAAGCGTTATGAAGCCTGTAACGGACAGATTCAGCATTTCAAGGGCAAAGCTTGCATATATCATAGATGCAACAGCAGCGCCTGTATGTATTATAGCTCCGATTTCATCATGGGCTGCCGCAGTATCCGGATTTGTTGAAGGACAGAACGGTCTTACAATCTTCCTCAAGGCAATCCCTTACAATTTCTACGCACTTTTCACGATCTTCTTCATGGTTGCACTTGTTACAATGAAGTTTGATTTTGCGAAGATGGCCGAATTTGAGATGAATGCCGTTGAGAGAAATGACCTTTTCTCAGACGGAGAAGCAGTAGCTGAAGAACAGGGCAAAGAAGCACCAAACGGACATGTTGCAGATCTTGTTTTCCCTGTAATTATCCTCGTAATTTCATGCGTTATCGGTATGATTTACAGCGGCGGTTTCTTCTCGGGAGAATCATTTGTAGATGCATTTGCAAACAGTGATGCGTCGGTAGGTCTTGCACTCGGAAGTATCGTGGCACTCGTAATTACAGTGATATACTACTGCCTCAGAAGAGTTATTTCATTCAGCAATTGTATGGAATGTGTACCTGAGGGATTCAAGCAGATGGTTTCACCGATACTTATTCTTACTTTTGCATGGTCTCTCAAGGCAATGACTGACAGCCTCGGACTTGCAACATATGTAGGAAATATGGTAGAAAGCCTTCCGTCGGCATTTACATCATTTATTCCGGCTATTCTGTTCCTTGTTGCATGCGTTCTCGCATTTGCATCCGGAACATCATGGGGTACATTCGGTATCCTGATTCCTATCGGACTTGCAATTACCGAAGCAAGACCTGAAATCATGATTCCTGTTATTTCAGCCTGCATGGCAGGTGCCGTATACGGTGACCATGTATCACCGATTTCAGATACAACAATCATGGCTTCCGCAGGAGCTTCATGCAAGCATCTGAACCACGTTGCAACTCAGATTCCGTACGCTACAACAGTTGCTGTTATTGCATGCATATCATATGTAATCGCAGGATTTACACTCAATCCGGTTGTGCCTCTTATCGTAGGCCTTGTGCTGGTAATTGCGGCACTTCTTATATTTAAGAAGTCAAAGTCTGCATATGTTGTTTCCGATGAAGACAACAGAAATGCGGCAGCACGAGCATAGTTTTAGCGGGAAATATATGTTTTATTTAAAAAATACAAATTAAAAAGCCAAACACATAACAAATATATCTTTATATAGATTTCCTTCATACCAAAAAAGCTTTATACTTTATAGAAAAGGCGTGTGAAAAATGAGTTTTCATTTATCACACGCTTTCCTTTTAAGAAATATCAGATTCAATGCGGTAGCGGGTGAAGCCTTAAGGACTTGTGTGTTCAAGGCACGCTTTTATCACAGCCAATGCGGTAGCGGGGAAGCAGGAAGCGCCGACTTTCAAAAGGCGCGTAGTTGACTTTCAAAAGTCGGAGTAATTGGATTTCAAAAGTAAGAGTAGTTGCCTTTCAAAAGCCGGAGTAGTTGGATTTCAAAAATGTTTAAATTTTATGCCTTGTGCAAGGAAAGTACAGGTTTCAAGTCATAGATTTTGAGTGGGAATCGGAAAATTTGGCTTCAGAACAGTTTAAGATATGACTTACACAAAAGAATAATGATCTCAGGTCATATAGCCTTGTGCTCTGAAAGGCTTGAATTAAAAAAGGGGCCTCAAAATATGCCTTCACGGAGAAGAAAATGCTGTCAAGGCATAAATTTCAAGCAGACGCACTCCGCACTCCGCACTTCGCATTTCGGACTCCGGACTTCGGACTCCGGACTTCGGACTTCGGACTGCGGACGCCGGACTTCGGACTTCGGACTCCGGCTTTCGGACTTCGGACTTCGGATTTCGGACTCCGGACTTCGGACTTCGGAAAAATGCTTGTATTTAATGCCAAATAATATTATTATATTTAATGTGTGGTTATTGTCTTGAAAAGGAAAAGATATTATGAATACTGCAATTACAGTACTTGTTCTGCTTGCAAGTCTGCTTGCCGGAGCTTATGCAGGCATACTGCTTCACAGCAAAAATGCTCTTCGCAGAGCATATCGCAAAGAATTGAAAGAAAAAGCAAAAGGCAGAAAAAAAGGAACAAAAAAAGTTAAGAACCCGAATCCATACAAGCAAAAAAAACAGGGGAAATAAATTCCCGATTATATGCGCCCGTAGTTCAGCTGGATAGAGCGTCGGACTCCGACTCCGAAGACCGCAGGTTCGAATCCTGTCGGGCGTACCACTTTCGCCCGGTGTATACAAATGCCGGGCTCGTAAGAATACCGGAATCACTTGCTTACGGAAACGCTGCAGGTGATTTTTTTTAAAAGGCGGATGAGGCAAAAGCGGGCCGCCGAAAGGCGGAAAGCGGCAAGTTGCAGCCGCCGAAAGGCCGTAAAACCAAACACAGAGAACTTTGGAAGGAGAAGATTTAGTTATGGAAAGAAAAAAAGGATTTGAAACACTTTGCGTTCATGGTGCTTACAAAGCAGGCAGCGGAGAACCGCAGGTGCTTCCGATTGTGCAGAATACTACTTACAGATATTACAATTCTGCAGATGTAGCGGAGCTTTTCGATCTCGAAAGCCCGAATTTCATGTATACAAGACTGGGAAGCCCTACAGTGAATGCACTCGAGGAAAAAATGGCGCTTCTTGAAGGCGGTACGGCTGCAATTGCAACCTCTGCAGGGCAGGCTGCAAATATGATTGCAATGCTGAATATCTGCGAAGCGGGAGACCATATTCTTGCGGCTACAAATATTTACGGGGGAACACACAATCTCTTTGGCGTAACATTCAAAAAGATGGGCATAGAAACAACTTTTGTGGACCAGGATGCTGATTTTGAGGAGCTGCTTTCAAAGGCAAAACCGAATACGAAGGCTGTTTTTGGAGAAACTCTGGGAAATCCGGCACTTAGTGTCCTTGATTTCGAGAAGTTTTCAAAGCTTGCAAAGACTCTTGGAGTTCCTCTTATTGTTGATAATACTCTTGCGACGCCGGCACTTGCAAGACCTCTTGAACTCGGCGCAGATATTGTTACGCACAGCACTACAAAGTACGCGGACGGACATGCAACATGTGTAGGCGGTATGGTTATCGAAGGAGGAAAGTTCGACTGGGCAGCTTCCGGAAAATATCCGGGCATGACAGAACCTGATGAAAGTTATCATGGTCTCAGATTTTATGAAAAGTTCGGAAATACGGCTTTCTGCGTCAAACTCAGGGCTCAGATGCTCAGAGACCTTGGCTGCACAATGTCGCCTATGAATGCTTATCTTACTTATCAGGGTCTTCAGACTCTTCACATCCGTATGGAAAGGCACTGCGAAAATGCTCTTAAGCTTGCGAAATTTCTCAGTAATCATCCAATGGCGGAATGGGTTATATACCCGGGACTCGAGGGCGACAAATATTATGAGCTTGCTCAAAAATATATGCCAAAGGGAGCAAGCGGAGTACTTTGCTTTGGCGTGAAAGGCGGAAGCAAGGCAGGGGAGAAGTTCCTTTCAAATCTTGATCTGACAAGTATAGTTGTTCATGTCGGAGATATCAGGACGTCTGTTCTGCATCCGGGAAGCACTACGCACAGACAGCTTTCCGACGAGGAGCAAAGAGCTGCTGGAATAAGCCCTGAACTTATAAGAGTATCTGTGGGACTTGAAAATATCGATGATATTATCGCGGACTTCGATCAGGCGCTTAACGCTGTTCGGGGAATCTGACAGTTTTTTCGTCGAAAAAAACGGAGGTGAATTATGCCGCTTATTATACCAAATCAGCTTCCTGCAGCGGAGGCACTTCTTAATGAAAATATATTTACAATGAACCGTGAAAGGGCTGTTACTCAGGATATAAGACCGCTTGAAATTCTTGTGGTAAATCTCATGCCGACAAAGATCGCAACTGAAACGCAGCTTGCAAGGGTTCTCGCAAATACGCCGCTTCAGGTAAAGCTTACTCTTGTATGCATGGATTCTCACGAATCTAAAAACACTTCGCAGGAGCATCTGAAGACATTTTATTCAACATATGAGGAAATTAAAAACAAAAAATTTGACGGAATGATTCTGACAGGAGCGCCGATTGAGACTCTTGATTTTGAAGAGGTTGATTACTGGAAGGAAATCTGTGATATTTTTGAGTATTCAAAGACGAATGTTCACAGCAGCATGCATATATGCTGGGGAGCGCAGGCCGCACTTTATTATCATTACGGAATCAGGAAATACCTGACTGACGGCAAGGTTTTCGGCGTGTTTGAACAGAAGGTTGTAAGGACTCACAACCCGTTAATGCGCGGATTTGATGAATATTTTTACGCTCCGCATTCGAGGCACACCATGATTCGCAAAGAGGAGGTTCTTCAGCATCCGGAGCTGAGAATACTTGCCGAATCGGATGAGGTAGGCCCGCATATTATGGCAACGGATAATGGCAGGCAGATTTTTATTCTCGGTCATCAGGAGTATGACAAGGATACGCTTGCAAACGAATATTTCAGAGATGTTAACAAAGGACTTAATATCGAGGTTCCGAAGAATTATTTCAGAAATGACGATCCGCAGAGCGATATTATGTTTCGCTGGAGAGGGCATGCAAGTCTTCTGTTTTCAAACTGGCTGAATTATTATGTTTATCAGGCTACACCGTATGATGTGGATGCCATCGGAAGAAAATAAGGCAGGAGTTCCTGCTAAAAAACGCTGTAATCGTAATGATTGCAGCGTTTTTGTATCGTCAGAATCAGTGGCCGGGCCGTAAGAATAAACGGCAGATGTCAGAATCAGTGGCCGGGCCGTCAGTCGAAATGTAGCATGCGAAGCCGGGTGCCTTTGTCAAATCCTGAATGGTATTTTCGCTTGTTTTCGTACATTTTCCTGTCGGCTTCGTTTATCATTGCAGCTATATCGCGGCGACGATGGTTTGATTCCATGCCGTATGCAATTGAAAGCCTTTCGTTGTAGCGTCCCTTCCATGCAGCCGTAAGCTTTTCGAGTTTTTTGAGATTGCGCACTGCGATTTCATTTTCACCTTTGGTAATTACACAGAATTCATCACCGCCTATACGATAAATCGAGGAGTTGTTTTCGAAGGCGGAAGAGAGACATTCAGCCGCACCTATAATCAGTTCATCGCCGGCATTATGTCCGTATGTGTCGTTTGTTTCTTTAAGCCCGTTCAGATCAGCCATGATGATACAAATATCCTCCGGCAGTTTTTCTGACAGGCGCTTATATTCTTCGGAAAAGGCTCTTCGGTTTTTAAGCCCGGTCATCTGATCGTAATTGGCATATCTTGCCTGTATGTCCGCCTGCATTTTTGTCCGTGTAATTATATCGATTTGTACAAATATAAAGAGAACGATGCAGCTGAGACCGGCACCGGCATATGTATAATCAAGTCTTGGGTCTATAAAGCATAAAATAATTGAAAGGGTGGGAAAGAGCAGATATGAACTGAAGGATATTGCAAGTCTTTTTCCCATTGAACTCATGCCCCATACTACCAGCAGAAGCATATAAAGTATGCAAAAGTAGGAAAAAAAGTTTTCGTAGCGTGCCCATGGTCCAAAGGAAAATACGCCGTCTTCGGATACTGTAAAAATTTTTCCGCTGATTAACGATGTCGTTTCCCAGATTAATCCGATAAGCGATGCCGTACATAAGGCAAAAGCGTGGATATATGAAACATTGGTTCTTTCGCGAATTAAGGCAATAAGATAGAATCCCAGAAAAGCAAAGATAAAATATGTGAACGGATAAGACATGGCATTTATTATAATAATTGCCGTGCGGTTCAGAGGGAACAAATCTATAATGTAGCTTGCTTCATCTGTTATGAGTCCGAGAATAACAACGATAAGCAATGCAATGAAAAATTTGGTTTCGGTTGATTTTTTCTCTTTCCTGAATATCAGTGTTACAAGAATCATCAACAGAGTAATTACTGTAATGACTTCGGCTGAAATAATGCTTACACCTATAACGTCCATTCAATTTACACTCCAAAGTTTAGGTTAAATATCTGTTTGAACAGATTTTCACATTATATCATAATGTCCGAAATGAAAATATAAAGTTTGTCCTGTTTCATAATAATTTCACCTTATGTTAACGAAAAGTTTATATAGTTTTCATTTATTTGCATTGAAGAGATTTTCAGGAAGAAGAGTAATCAAAATGAGTTACTCCTTCCGGAAAGTTCGGGTTTGTAAAAAAATAATGATTGCATCTTGGATTAAAAGGATATATGTGATAAAATAATTCACTGGTATATGTCGCTCATTATGACGTAAAAACGAAGAACAAATAAAAAAATACAAGTCTTATATAGAAAATTTATTGTATCGCTCTTTTATAAATTAATATACAAACCAGGAGGTAATTAAAAGTATGAAAACACATTCAAAAGCAGGATGCAGGCTTTTTGCGGCCTTGCTGTCAATTATGCTGGTCATCGCTATGATGCCGGCGGCAGTGCAGCCTGCATGGGCAAATAACGCAGGCGATGTAAAAGTTGCGCAAATCGGAGACACGCAATATGCTACGTTAGCAGCAGCCATCACCGCTGCAGACGGCACAGAAAGCAGTCCTACGACAATAACTCTTCTTTCGGGTGTTTCTGCAAACAATCCTACCAGTAGAATAGTAATTCCTACAGGAAAAAGTATCGTGCTTGACCTGAATGACCACTGTATTTATCAGTCAGTAAACGATGGTTTTGAAAAGGCCATTATCACATGCGAGGGAAATCTGACCCTTGTGGATAATGCTGAACCCAAAACTACCAGATACTACATACTGAATTCTGACAAACGTGCAACCGGCTCAGCCACAGAACAGCCTGAGGGCACCGAAGGTACCGACTATATTACCGCAACAGGCGGCTGTATCTACGGTAGCTGGGATTATGACGGAAATGGCGGCGGTGTTCAGGTGGTATCCGGCGGAGCCTTCACCATGAAAGGCGGAAACATCTGCGGTAACATTGAAACTGACAGCCGCGGCGGCGGAGTTTCCGTTGAAGCCGGCGGCAAATTCACCATGGAAGCAGGCTATATTGCCGGTAATTATGGTGCCTGTGGCGGTGGTGGCGTTGAAAATTCCGGAATATTTAAGATGACAGGCGGCACTATCGCTTATAACAATGGCAGTGATGCTGAAGGCGGCGGCGTTCACAATAACGACCGGAGCGAATGGCGCGGCAGTTTTACCATGACCGGCGGTCTTATCGCACATAATTCAGCAAGCGAGGGAGGCGGCGTTTACAATGAAGGAGATTTCATTTTCTCCGAAGGCTCTATTTCCCAAAACTCAACTACTTCTAACGGTGCAGGCTTATTCAATAGCATAACCGGAGATTTTACAATGCGCGGTTCTGCAAAGATATCAGGAAATACCGGGTACGAAGCTGTATATGCCCATGGCGATACTAAGATGGAAGGCGGAGAAATCTCCGGCAATAACTGTGCAGCTGTTTATATCTGGGAAGGCAGCTTTACCATGACCGATGGCACCATCACAGGCAATATGGCAGGCCCTGTTTCCGGTGGTATTCATGTGAGCTCCCCTGCCAGTCTGAACCTTGGAGGTAACATTACAATTAGCGGAAACAAATCTAACGGCGAAGATGCAGACATATACATGCGAAATGATAATCAAATTAATATTATCAGCGAGCTGACAGGAAGCACTAATATCACTGTTTACTTCGTAGATAGTGGTGACTACCCAACAACCGGCGCATTTGCTATCGGCAGCAATAACTACACCCTTACCGCAGCAGACGCAAATCATTTCATTCACAAATATAGTCCCGACTATGTGGTTCGATACAATGAAGGAAACCATCAGGGCGAGTTTGTTGAGCCTGTTACTGCCACAGCCTTAGCCCTCCCGGGCGAGCTTTCGCTGAAAGCCGGTCAGTCCTGTCAGCTTACTCCTGTATGCACTCCGGCAGGTGCAGGCCTTAGTCTTACCTGGAACACCGATAATGCATCTGTGGCAACGGTAAACCAAAGCGGAAAGATAATTGCAGTTGGGGCAGGCGAAGCCGTAATCAGTTTATATGATGATAGAAGCAGCCTGCCTGCATCCTGCCGCGTTACTGTTACCGCAGCTTCTTCCGGTGGCAGCCATTCAGGCGGCGGCAATTCCGGCGGCACAACAACATCGACAGAATCTGATAAACAGGAAACCACCTCGACCACTACAAATCCGGATGGTTCCATTATTACAAAGAATGCAGAAACCACTTCGAAGACTGCAGCAGACGGAACCAAGACCACAACTACTAAAAACACTGTAACAACAACTGACGCAGCGGGAAATAAAACCACCGCGATTACAAATGAAAATATTGTTGAAAAGGTTGACGGAACAAAAGCCGTCACAGTTACCGACGAAAATGGCACCACTCTCGAAGCCTCCGCTTCATTAAGCGAAAAGGCAGTGGCAGAGGCTGCGGAGAAAAACGAAGCCGTGACACTTCCTGTAGAAGTTAAACCGGCAAGCGATACAAAGAGTGCTCCTGAAATCGAGATTGCACTTCCGTCAAATGCAAAAGAAACCAAATCCGGTGTTAAGGTTGAGATTCCAATCGAAAATCTTACAGCCGGTACTGTAGCCGTTATTGTAAAGAAAGACGGCACCGAAGAAATCGTAAAGAGTTCAACCCTTACAGAAGA
>JAILLO010000072.1 GCA_024693105.1 Clostridia bacterium
ATACATAAGCACTGCAAATCCAAGCATTATATTTCCGACATGCTGCTTTGTGGAACTTTTCGAAAACATCCTCAGGATAATACCAACAACAGCAATAATTGTAGTCAGGGTACTTGTTGATAAAACCTCTGAAACACCTCCTACACCAAGCGCCGAAAGACATATAATCCAGCCGGTTATACTAGTGCCGATAATTGCACCCATTACAACTCCGATTGCCTGCTTCACCTTCATCATGCCTGAATTAACAAAACCTACTACCATAACCGAAGTTGCCGAAGAAGACTGGATAACCGCCGTAACTCCCGTACCGAGAAGTATTCCCTTCAGCGGTGTGCTTGACAAGCGGTACAGTATGACCTCAAGCTTATTTCCGGCAACCTTTTTCAGGCCGTCTCCCATAAGAGACATTCCGAAAAGAAAGAGTGCCACGCCGCCAAGAAGTTCAAAGATATTTGATATTCCCATGTGTACGATTTTCCTCCGAATATCTGTCGTTGAAATAAATTTTTACCCATTTTAAATCCTAAAAATACTATACACCAAAAGCCGATAGTTGTGAAGAACCGATTTGTGCAGCTGATTTAAGATAAATCTCTTTAATTCCGCTGCATTCTTCGCCTGCCTTCTTTTGAATGCCGGTTTTGCCGCCACACGCTGAGTTGCGTAATTACGAAAAAGGATGATACGGCACATGTCCGCATCATCCCCGCCGAAGACTGAATTTTTAAGTTCTCTATTTTTATTCGTATCTGCTGTTATTTCAGATATGTCTTTGCAAATTCACTGCGCACCTCCGGCGGAACAAGATTTCCTCCCGTTGCCCACGCGATATGAATACTGTCCGAAAGCTTATCCTCAAGACCGTGTTTCTTCAGATATTCCTGCATTGAAGGCGCATTCTTCATGAAAATAGGACCCTGAAAAGCCGCTGCCGAACTTGGCTCGATAAAAATGTTTTCCGATTCCTGAAGGTCTCTCATATAATCATAAATCCGCCAGTCGTCAAGTGTAAATTCGCCGCTCATCATAGGTTCCATCACTTTTCCCACAAAGCCCGACGGTCTTCCTACCGCAAGTCCGTCTGCATGTGTTTTGCCTGTCAGGCCTACATCCTGAACACATATGCCGCTGTGTTTACCGCTCGCAAGTCCCAGAAGCATGCACGGTGCCTGAGTCGGTTCAACAAAGAAGAAATGAACGGCATCTCCGAATACAAGCTTCAGTCCGTACCCTATGCCGCCCGGTGCACCGCCTACTCCGCACGGGAGATATGCAAACATCGGATGATCCGCATCGACAACAATTCCCATATCATCAAGCTGTTTTTTCAGTCTTCTTGCCGAAACGGCATAACCCACAAACAGGTTCTTTGAATTTTCATCGTCTACAAAATAGCTGTCCGGATTTTCATCTGACTGCTTTCTTCCGGTTTTGACAGCTTCACCGTAATCGCCTTCGTATTCAATGACCGTCACGCCACGGCTTCTGAGAAGGTCTTTCTTCCACTGCTTTGCATCAGCCGACATATGAACAATTGCCTTATAGCCGATAGCCGCACTCATAATTCCTATACTCATGCCGAGGTTTCCTGTCGAGCCTACCTGCATCAGCTTCTTTGAGAAAAATTCTCTCGCTTTTGGAGAAACAATCTTTGTGTAATCATCCTCGTATCCCGAAATAATTCCTGCCTCAATCGCAAGATCTTCAGTATGCTTAAGCACTTCATAAATACCGCCGCGTGCCTTGACGGAGCCTGCAATGGCAAGATGGCTGTCCATCTTGAGGAGAAGCTTTCCTTCACAAATTCCGTACTTTGCTCCGAGAAGTTTCTGCAGCTTCGGCACTGCTTTGAGCGGTGATTCTATTATACCTCCCGCCTCTTTTGTTTCCGGGAAACATTCCATGATAAGCGGTGCGCAGCGCTTAAGTCTCTCTTCCGCATCCTCAACATCGGCTTCAGTCACGTCACATGCTGCCTTTGCAGTTGTAAAATCGGTAAACTTAGGGTTTATCCAGCAAACTTCTTTTGCGTCTCTTATATCTTTTAAAACAGGGGTTTTTTCAAAATCATTTTCCGTTAATATTCCCATTTTTCTCTCCTTTTTAAAAAAGTTCCCCAAGGGAGCTGAATCGCCTCGGGGAACCTCCAAAAATCAGTTTTCAGGTGGTAAAAAAACTTAAATCAAATATCTAGCTTGTAACGCTTTACTATCTGTCTCCAAGTCTTTCAACTTCTGAGAAGTGGCGCTTTGTTTCCTTAACTACAACACCGGAGAGACCGATGATAGCGATAAGGTTTGGAATAGCCATAAGTCCGTTGAGTGTATCTGCGATGTCCCAAGCAAGAGTAAGGTCCATAGTAGCACCAACGATAACTACCAGACAGAAGATAACCTGATAAGGCTTGATTGACTTTGTTCCAAACAGGAATTCGCAGCAACGTGTTCCGTAAAGAGCCCAGCTCAGTACTGTTGAAAGTGCGAACAGTGCAATACCTACACCAATGATAATGGATGCAACATGGTCACCGAATACTGTACCGATAGCAGCAGTATTGAGTGAAGTTTCACCCTTTGTTCCGTAGTTCATGTCAAGACCGGAAGTCAGAAGTGTAAGACCTGTCAGTGTACAGATGATGATAGTATCAACGAATACTTCGAAAATACCGTAAAGTCCCTGCTTAACGCAGTCAGTTTCCGAAGTTGCAGCGTGAGCCATAGGAGCAGAACCAAGACCTGCTTCGTTGGAGAATACACCACGCTTAACACCCCATGTGATAACCAGCATAACAGAACCAACTGCTCCGCCTGTAATACCCTGTGGTGAGAAAGCTCCTGCAAAAATGTCATGGAAAACGGTAGGAATGTTTGCTGCGTTTGCAATGATACAAACGAGACAAGCCAGAATGTAAACAGCTGCCATGAAAGGAACGAGCTTTTCACATACTGCACCGATTCTCTTGATTCCGCCAAACAGTACGAATGCAGTGATAACAGCAAGGATAATACCAAGTACGAGGTTGAGTGTTCCTGTTCCTGTGAAGGAAGGATTGAATGTAACAACGATAGTGTTGATGGATCCAACGATGTTTCCTACCTGTACGGCATTTCCGATACCAAATGCAGCAAGTGCGGCAAAGATGCAGAACAGAGCGGATAACCACTTCCAGTTCTTGCCGAGACCGTTCTTGATGTAGTACATAGGTCCGCCTACCCAGTCGCCTTCATCGTTCTTTTCACGGAACTTAACAGCGAGAGTTACTTCGGAGTACTTTGTACACATTCCGATAAGAGCAGTAACCCATAACCAGAAAATTGAACCGGGACCACCAAGAGTAACAGCAGCTGTAATACCTGCGATATTACCTGTTCCTACAGTACCTGCAAGAGCAGTTGACATAGCCTGGAACGGTGTAACTTCACCTTCAGCCGAAGATCCCTTCTTGAAGATTTTTCCGCCTGTGTTCTTCATAGCATATCCGAACTTACGGAACTGAACGCCGGCAGTCATGCAAGTAAGAATAATACCTGCGCCTACCAACAGTGCGAGCATAGGAATTCCCCATACAACACCGTTTATGGCACTATTAATACTAGCAATAGTTTCCATAATTTTCTTCACTCCTTTTTAAATAAATTTGATAAAGTAATAATTCCGGCAGATATCGCAATGCACACCGACAACATCAACAGTATGCACTTCAAAACCACCAACGATACCTACTTTTTTATTCTACCTTTAATTTACAAATCGTGCAATCCTTACTCTTTTCAAAGTCTTTATTTTTATTTAATATTCTTTTACATTTTATATACTTGGTACAATCTTGCTGTTTGAGACCGCCATTTAATATTATTTTTGTCCTTGCATACAGTATATTTTTTGATTATTATTGCGGATGCCATTTTCGTCGCTTTTTTCGCACTTTTGCGGCTTTCTGAGAGTCTTTTTCCCCGCCGCACTCGCAAAACCCGTGTAAACATCCATTCTCCACGGTTTTTCCAAATTTTCAGTCTGTTACAATGTAGTCATGCAAATTTTGGTAATTAAGGCTCGTGCGCCTTGTTTTTCTCTTATTTTTGCCATAAAAAAACGGAAGAAACACCGTTATTGCGTCTCTTCCGTAAAAAGGGCATTTTTATAACATTTTTGCTATACGCTGTCTCGTTCGTTCCTCTCCCAGTATCTGCTGAATCTCCCAGATATCCGGTGACTGACTGCGTCCCATAACCGCTATACGTATAACGGTGCTGACATCTCCGACATGGCCTTTGTACATATCCGGGTTCTTCTTGTAATCCTTCGGCTTTGCGGCATAACCGAGGTTTGTGGCAATTTCACGAATTTTTCCGAACCATTCGCTTTGATCGTCCTGATGATTGTAGGTCTCAAGGTATGCGGAAAGCACCGCCTTCGCATCCTCCTGCGAAACATTCTGCGGATATTCATCTTCGATTTTGAAATAATCATCAAAGAAATAACTGATAAATTCAAACATCTGCTTAGCATAAATCAGGTCTTTTCTAGGCTTGTCGCCTGTTCTTCCCAGGTCGAAGATCTTTTCGATATACGCCTCATTGCCCTCAAACAGATGCAGAATCTCAGGTTTAAATTCCTTCGCCCACTTTTTCATAAATTCGCAAAGTTCCCCTGCCGGGATTTTTACGAGAACATCCTTGCATATGTCGTTCAGCTTGTTAAGATCAAAAAGCGCTCCCGAATTGCTCATTTTTTCTGCCGTAAATTCAAACTCGTCTATCGGTGCGTCAGGATTTGCGATTCGCCATTCCTCAAAGTTTGAATTTAGAATTGTAAGAAGATATTCCCTGACCGCTGCCGGATGATAACCCTCATTCCTGTAATAATCAAGCGAAAGCTCCGGATCCTTTCTCTTTGAAAGTTTTCTCTTGTTTCCGTCTTCACCTATCTTCATAAGCTGCGCCGTATGGCAGTAAATCGGCAGTTCGAATCCGAGTGCATTGAAAAGTTCTACATGAATCGGCAGCGAAGGAAGCCACTCCTCACCTCTTACAACATGTGTGGTACGCATAAAATGGTCGTCGATTACATGAGCAAAATGATATGTCGGGATTCCGTTCGCCTTCAGAATAACAACATCTGCCGTATTTTCCGGCATTGTAAGAGTGCCTCTGATTGCATCCTCGACAGAAATGGTCTTTGCCTTGTCAGGTTCACACGCCCAATCCCCCTGTGATTTCAGGCGGATAACGTAAGGCTTTCCGCTTTTCAGGTTTTCCTCTATCTGCTCAATTGTCAGTTCTCTTGATTTCGCCCACTTGCCGTAGATTCCGGGATTTTCTTTGTTTGCTTCCTGCTTTGCTCTTATTTCCGCAATTTCTTCCTCTGTAAGGAAGCAAGGATATGCCTGTCCCTTTTTAATCATCTCTTTGGCAAAGCACTGGTAGATTTCCGCTCTTCTGCTCTGGTGATAAGGGCCGTAAGAACCTGTGTCACCGTCCATGCCCGCTCCCTCATCGAAATTAATATCGAAAAACTTAAGGGAAGTTATTATTGTTTCAACGGCGCCCTCCACAAAACGTTTGTCGTCCGTATCTTCTATACGAAGGAAAAAAGTTCCGCCGCTCTGATGCGCAAGTCTTTCGTCAACAAAAGCCCCGTAAAGATTTCCAAGATGTATAAACCCCGTAGGACTTGGTCCGAGTCTTGTAACTTTTGCTCCGTCGGGAAGATTTCTCTTCGGGAACTCCTTTTCATAATCGGCAGGTGTCTTTGTAATGTTCGCAAACAAAAGCTCCGCCAGTTTTTCGTAATTCATTGGTTTCTCCTTTCAAAGCAAAGCGCATCGTCTATTTGCTATTAGCGATGCGCCCTGGTTTTTCAACATTTTTCATGCCGGCTCCGCGTGTTGGCAAACTCAATGCTTTCCGCGCGGATTCATGAGTGCGGGCCGCGCCGTCTCAGGCGGCTCCGGATCCCGTACCGGTTTTTCTATTCAAAATTCCAGCTGTTCAGATATTTTTCCTGCTCAGGTGTCAGCTTATCAATTTCAATTCCCCATGCCGCGAGCTTTCTTGCCGATACCACGTCGTCTATTTCGGCAGAAACATCGATAACCTTCTTTCCGAGCTTTTTGTAATTATCTTTTATGTACATTGCGGAAAGTGCCTGAACCGCAAAGCTCATATCCATGATTTCTGCGGGATGTCCCATGTCAGCGGCGATATTTACAAGCTTTCCCTCCGCAATAACATGAATCATCTGACCTGTAGGAAGTCTGTATCCCATGATATTTTTTCTTGTTTCCTTCTTGTCCACAGCCATTTTTTCAAGACCGTCCATGTCGATTTCGACATTGAAATGTCCGGCGTTTGAAAGAATTGCTCCGTCCTTCATAGTCTTCATATGGTCAACAGTAATTGTATGCATGCAGCCTGTTGCCGAAACGAAGAAATCTCCCAGAGGCGCTGCCTTTGTCATGGTCATAACGCTGTAGCCGTCCATACGTGCTTCCATTGCTTTTACAGCATCAATCTCGGTAACTATAACTGAAGCACCGAGTGCCGCAGCACGCATTGCTATGCCCTTTGAGCACCAGCCGTAGCCTGCAACCACTACAGTTTTCCCCGCAATAATCAGGTTTGTGTTTTCCATGATACTTGTCCATACAGACTGGCCCGTCCCGTATCTGTTATCAAACAGATGCTTGCAGTTTGCATCATTTGCCGCTACCATTGGGAATTTCAGAATCCCGTCTCTTTCCATAGCCTTAAGTCTGTTAACTCCCGTTGTGGTTTCTTCCGATCCTCCCCATGTTTCCTCTGCCAGATCGGGTCTTTTTTTGTGAACCATGCTTACGAGATCGCCGCCGTCATCGATAATTATATTAGGCTTATGCTCAAGCGTCATTTCTATGTGCCTGTCGTATTCTTCGGCAGTTGCGCCATGATATGCATATACATTCATGCCCTCCGACACAAGAGCCGCCGCAATATCGTCCTGTGTCGAAAGCACATTGCTCCCGGTTACAGCCATCTTTGCGCCGCCTGCGGCAAGAACCTTGCACAGATATGCAGTCTTGGCCTCAAGATGCACCGAAAGGGAAATCTTAACGCCTTCAAACGGTTTTTCCCTTTTGAATTCTTCTTCCAGGCTTCTCAAAATAGGCATATTATTTTTGACCCATTCGATTTTCTGGTGTCCCGACGGTGCCAGAGCAATGTCTCTGATTTCATAATTTTTCATATTTCCCCTCCAATCTTTTCTGCTTTCGCGGTTTTCCGAATCAGCTTCAAAAAACAGAAAGCATCTTTTGTCCGGCATTTACGGCTATTTCAGTTTCCACTGCAAAGCGTAAATGCCTTCGCTGAAGCCCTCTGTAACATCAACCTGTCCCATAAGGGTTTCCGCATCTTCTCCGTCAAGTCTGAATTTCACCAGACTTATGTCATCATAACTGTGCAGAAGTGTCTCAACTATCTGACTGATAAGAAGTTCTTCCTCAAGAGTTCCTCCGTAAAGATTCTCGGAAGAAAGATCAACTGTGGCAGTTCCGGCTTCAACCGTGATGCCGTTTATAACATAATCATCATTGACTTCTGTCTGGGCATCGCCGAGTTCCTCCGGTACGGTCTTCAGCATTTCAAGAAGTTCGGCAGGCTCCGGTTTTTCTGTACTCCCGGTCATTTCCTGTAAATTGTTTTCCGTAAGCTCATATCCCGTCAGAGGATTGACGCTTTCATCTCCTGCCTGAACATAATCTGCGTTGATATAGCAAAGCGTCGCAACAGATTTGCCTGCCTCTTCACTTTCTTTATCGCTGCCGCAGCCTGTCAGTCCCGCGCACAGCATGAGACAGACTGTCATGCAAAGCATGACACTTGTAAATCTTCTGAATGATAAACTTCTTTTCACTTTTACACTCCTTTTCAATTCTCAAAGTATGTCGTTTCCCAAAAGACCCTCGGAGTCGACAGTTTTGTAATTACGGGGAAATATAATTCTTTGTTGTCTGAAAGGCAAAAGGCCGCCGCTCTTTAACCGAATTTCTTTGTGAGAAGTTCCGCAAGATTGTCGGCAAGCTTTGCCATTGCTTCCGTGTCTTTTCCTTCAAGCATAACCCTTACAAGAGGTTCTGTGCCCGAAGGTCTTATAACAACTCTTCCCTCGCCCTTCATAAGGTCCTCGATTCTCTTAATCTCAGCTGCGATTTCCGGGTCGCTTGCAAATATCTTTTTGTTTTCATTCTTAATTGAGGCGTTTTTCAGTACCTGCGGATAAACAGGAACCTCGTCCGAAAGCTCCGAAGGTTTCTTTCCGGATTCAAGAACAGCCTTCATAAGCTGGAGTGAGGAAAGGATTCCGTCACCTGTAGTTGTATAGTTCAGGAAGATAACATGGCCTGACTGCTCGCCTCCGATAACTCCGCCTGTCTTGAGCATGCTCTCAAGGACATATCTGTCACCCACAGCAGTAACCTCAACTCTTCCTCCCATTGCTTCCACTGCCTTGTGAAGACCCAGATTGCTCATGATGGTTCCCGTAACGATACCGTCCTTGAGAAGTCCTTTTGCCTTGAGCATCTTTGCACAGATGCAGATAACCTTGTCTCCGTCAATCAGTCTTCCCTTTTCATCGACCGCAATCAGTCTGTCTGCGTCACCGTCGTAAGCAAAACCGATATCTGCCCCTCTTGCAACGACAGCCTTCTGCAGCTGCTCCGGATGTGTGGAGCCGCAGGCATCGTTTATGTTGATTCCGTTCGGATCGTTTCCGATAAGTGTAACATCTGCTCCGAGGTCTTCATAAACCTTTTTTGCAGCCTGATAAGAAGCGCCGTTTGCGCAGTCAAGCGCAATCTTTACTCCGTTCAGTTTGAAGTCAACTGTGCTTTCAAGGAATTTCGCATATGTCTCCATTGCATTTTCTTCAGCTTTGAGGCATCTTCCGAGCAGGTCGCCCGTGATATGACTGTTAACATCGATGTCTCTCATAATAATGTCTTCTATCTGCTCCTCAAGTTCATCGCTGAGCTTGAATCCTTCGCCGTTGAAGAATTTGATACCGTTATATTCGAAAGTGTTGTGGGATGCGGAAATAACAACACCGGCATCTGCTTTGTAATGTCTGACAAGATATGCGACAGCAGGTGTTGTAATAACTCCCAGCTTAATTACATTTCCACCGACTGCAAGAATACCCGCGCTCAGAGCATCTTCAAGCATGTCTCCCGAAATTCTTGTGTCCTTGCCTATCAGAATTACCGGGCGGTGCTGCTGCTTCGAGAGAACGTATGCTCCTGCCTTTCCAAGTTTAAACGCAAGCTCCGGAGTAAGCTCCGAATTTGCCACGCCTCTGACTCCGTCTGTTCCAAATAGTCTGCCCATATTAATCACTCCTGTTCTTTGTTAATTTCCGGACCTTTGATGCCCGGTTCAATTGAATTTTGCTTTTTTAAGCTGTATTTTTTCCTGCATACTTCGAATCTGCCCACACCGCAGCAACTGCTTCCGAGGGCATTTACCCGTCAGGATGCCGTAACTGTGATATGCACTTCTTCGGGACTAAGCTGAACGGATTTAAATGCTTTTTCGTGCCGCACTCCCACAGGGAGAATGGATGACCCCTCTGCGAGCTGCGATGCGTCAACATAAAGAACAATATCCGAGTTGTCAAATCCTTCCATTATGTCCTCTGCCCCCGTTACCGTAACGGAGATTGAAGCTGTGTTTATATATGCGTAAAGACCTTCCGCAAGTCCCTCAATTGCAATATTTCCGCTCTCAATCTCAAAGCTTTTGCTGACCAGACCTTTGAGTGTCACCACAACGCCGGTATCACTGCTTGCATTTGCAAGCTCAACATCCTTTGGTAAATCAAGCTGTAGCGGAATCGTGCCGCTTGCCGTCACCTTCGACAAATCGACAGGTTTTGCTTCAACCGTTGTAATTTCGTCAATTTTGTCCTTAGGTCCTCTTATTTTTATTTTTTTAGGTATTGAGATACTGTCAAGTTCATAAGGGCTTGCAACCTCTCCCGTAGTTTCAACCTTCAGGCTGACATTTTTTGTGTAGCATTTTCTGAGAGAAACATTTGCCGTCGTTGCAGACAGCGTTACTCCCGAAACAGTCTGTCCCTTTGAATCCATAGGAGTCAGCTGCGGTGTAAGTTCCGCAACATCCCCCGTAATCTGCGATGTGTCAATCAGGGCTTTGATTGAGGCAACTCTTTCGACAGCGGATTTCGCGCCTTTCACCTCGATTTCCTCCGGCTGAATAATCACGTTGCCGGCTTCCGCGCCGTCTTCAAATGCCGCAGAGTATACAAGCGAAATCGGTTTGTATACCGATACCATTTCTTCAATATGCACCAGAATGCTCGGCGGATTCTTTTCTACAAGCGTGATTTTGTCAGGAACCGTAACGTTGACCGGAATGTAATTTTCTCCTTTGTTGTATCCGAAAAGATCTGCCGTAACAATTATTTCCGATTTGTCAAGTTCAACTATATCCGAACGCTGTCCCTGAATTGTAAGACTGACGGTAAAACTCTCCTCAAGCATCGCAAGATCCCTTGAAGTGAGATTCTCGGCATTCAGAAGCTGTACCGGTATGTCTTTAATCGTTGTTTTCGTAAGAGGGTTTACTTCCCCAATTACATACAGCCATAAAATCACCGCGATAATCAGGGACAGAATCATGGTAGCTTTTTTATTTTCCAGCATTTTTGTCCCTCCCCTGCATTGCGCTTCCAAAATCCGCAAATTTCTTGAAAGTGCTCTTTTTTTCGGTATGGTCTCCCGTCAGATAAACATTCAGCAGGGTCTTTTCAACTGTTTTGGCATCAAGGAAACGTGTGAGTCTTCCGTCAATTGCCATTGAAATAATTCCTGTTTCCTCCGAAACAATCAAAACAACCGCATCGGAATTTTCGGTTATTCCTATGCCGGCCCTGTGTCTTGTCCCAAGTTCCTTGCTCAGTTCCTTATTCTGCGTAAGAGGAAGCACACAGCCTGCCGCATGAATCTTGTCACGTCTGATAATTACCGCGCCGTCATGCAGCGGTGCTCCTTCATAAAATATATTTCCGAGAAGTTCCGCGGAAATTTCCGCATCGATAATCGTTCCCGTCTCTACAATATCCGTAAGAGTAATGTCTCTTTCCAAAATAATAAGTGCTCCGACTCTCTTTGATGAAAAAGTGTCGATCGCCTTTACAAACTGCGATACAACATGCTTTGCCTCATCCTTGTCCATCTGGGCAAACGGTGCAGTCATAAGCTTTGTTCGTCCCATGTACTCAAGAGCTCTCCTGAGTTCGGGCTGAAATACAATAACAAGGGCAACCATACCGAGTGCCATGGTGCCTTTCAGAATCCAGTTAATTGTGTAAAGATGCATCTTGTCCGAGAGGAAAAATGCAGCAACAAGAATAAGCAGACCCTTTACCAGCTGCTCTGCTCTTGTTTCCCTTATAAAAGCCAATACTTTGTATACCACAAAGGCGACAATCAGAATATCAATGACATCCGTGATGCCTATGCCCGTAATGGAATTCATGAATAATTCTTTCATTTCTTTCCTCTCAAAACAATATTACATTTAATTGTACAAAAAAAACGCCTTGTTTTCAATAGTCGGCACACTGTTTTTTCGCAGCCGGCCGCATAGCTTTTTCAGTGGCCCCTCACCTTTTCTCCAATGCCCGCTTCTTTGTCTGCGCGCCGGCCGCCTCTGCATCTTCAACGGCCGATTGCCTGTTTTTCGGTGTCCGGGTCCTTTTCACAGTTTCTTAGACTCCTTTCCTCATCATGTTGTTCCCTCAAAAATAAAAAACGGCGAGATGCTTTCCATTCAAGAAAAAAAGCGGGGCAAAAGCCCCGCACCGTATGACAAATTGTAATCGCCTAGTAAGTAGTTTCCAGAAGACCGTAGTCTCCGTTCTTTCTCTCGTATACTACATTGACGCTGTCTGTCTCCATGTTGAGAAATACGAAGAATGTATGTCCGAGAAGTTCCATCTGCATAATGGCTTCGTCCACATTCATAGGCACCAGTTCAAACTTCTTTGTTCTTACAACTCTGATTTCATCCGGTTCATCGTCAACCTCAGGGATATCGGCAAACATGAATTCCTTGTTGTCCTTATATTTCTTCTGAAGCTTTGTCTTGAATCTGGACATCTGTGAAGAAAGCTTTTCAACAACCTTGTCTACGCCTTCGTATGCATCTGCAGAAACATCCTCTGCTCTGAAAATAGTTCCCTTCACACCGATTGTCGCTTCAATCTTCTGCCTGTCCTTCTCTGTTGAGAGCATGACATTCGCTTCGATTTCACTTGAAAAATATTTCCCCAGTTTCTCTAACTTTTTCTCAATGGTCTCCTTTAAATGATTGCTTGCGTTAAAATTCTTGCTTGTAATGTTTACCTTCATTTCAACGACCTCCCTTTTTACCCGCATCACATGTGATGCTTATTCGATTCAGCAGGACCGGGCTTTCGGTTCATCAGCCGCCATAATCATCAATGACCGCTTTGCTGCCCCACCGTTTTCCGTGGTCTTTGCTGTTAATTCATTGTAACATAATTGTAGCACAAGTTTCTTTAAACTTCTATAAAGTTATGGAAATTTTTTTCTAAATTTTCAAATAATTTCTTATTTTTCTCTTTGGAGCCGACGGCACGAATAATTACTTTTTGCAGCGCAAAAAAATACAGAGCAGAAAAAAGAAGCCCCCGCCTGACCTGGTCTTTGACCCCACACCTGCCTTTACCCGCTTTGCGGAGGACTTACTTCTAAAACACGCCATGATCACTGCGCGCATATACGGCGCCTTTGCAGCTTACGTGGATCCCTTTGCCCGTGTCTGGCCTGGACTTTCAACCACAGACACGGGGGCTTCTTTTTTCTGCCCCGGAAGCCGCATCCGGTACGGATGCGGCCGGACTTCAAAAGCCTTTATGAAATTTTATGTGACTGCCCGGCAGCTGCCGTGCCTTAGTCTTCTTTATTCTGCTTTCCGTCTGCGCCCGCGGCAAACACAACCGTTTCAACGCGGCATGCCCCGCCCGAAAGCAATCTGCGCGTGCAGTCCTCAAGAGTACTCCCCGTTGTCATAATGTCATCAACAAGAAGCACATTTTTTCCCGCGATAAGGCTGCCGGCATCTTCTCGAAGCGCAAAAATACCTGTAACATTTTCAAGCCTGTCAAGCAGATTGAGCCTGCTCATAGGCCTGCTTGCCCTGGTTCTTATAAGGACATCGGCAAGCGGCTTACCGCTTGATTCGGATATTTCCTGCGCAAGACACATCGCCTGATTGTATCCTCTTGTAAAAAGCTTGCTGCTGTGTACCGGAACGGGAACAATTATGTCAAATTCCGCATTCGAAACAGCAAGCCTCTCTGCCATAAGCTTTCCGAGAAATTTTGCAACATACGGTTTTTCGCCGTATTTAAGCTGCATCAGAGGCTTTTTTTCATGCAGGCCGTAGCGCACACAGCTGTAGCCCTTCGAAAAAGAAAACTTCTTCGTCATGCAAAGTCTGCAAATATCCTGCCGGTTGTCATCGGCAAGAGGTTTTCCGCATCTTATGCAGGTTCTTTCCGTAGCAAAGCTGTAAAGACTCATGCAGTTGTCGCAAATCCCGTAAGGCCTGCTTTTGTCAATTATGCTCCCGCAGCTTATGCAGTAAATCGTTGACGGAAACACAAATTCAAGTGCCGAATCGAGGCACCTCACTATTTTTTTCATGGACCCTTCCTTTCAGTCAGGTCACGTTTCGGTATATCTTTGCCGGAATACGGGTGTATCCCTACGCCTGTTCCCCGTCAGGCGTAACTTTTTCGAGAAACTGTCTGAGTCTCGGACAGAGTCCCGAATATCTTGATGTAATTCTGTTATTATCCACCATCGCATTAAGCTTGGATTCCGATCCAACAAGAACAACTGCCGTTTTTCCTCTCGTGACAGCCGTATACAGAAGATTCCTTGTCGCAAGCACCGGCGGAAACCACGAAACAGGCATAACAACAACGGGAAATTCGCTTCCCTGACTCTTATGCACAGTCACGGCATAAGCAAGTTCAAGCTCGTCCAGCTCCGAAAACTCATATGTAACATACCTGTCTTCATCGAAAACCACCACAAGGCGGTTGAATTCATTCTCTATATCGTGGACAAAACCGACATCGCCGTTGAAAACGCCGGTTCCTTCCGAAAAATCACTTTTCTTCCACTCACGCTGATAATTGTTTCGAATCTGCATAACCTTGTCGTTTACCCGGAAAAGCCTGTCTGCGTATTTTTTCTCCGCAAGGTCCGCCCGCGGTGGATTGAGCACGGCCTGCAGTTCCCTGTTCAGATTGATGCAGCCGAGAGTCCCCTTTCTGACCGGCGTCAAAACCTGAATATCCCGAACCGGCAGAAAATCCTTGTAATATGCGGGAAGTCTCTTTGCGCAAAGCTCAATCACAGTTGCAAGCATTTCCTTTTCGGACTGTCTGCGCATCATGAAAAAGTCCTTGTCCTTTTCATTGCATTCGGGGTATTCTCCCCTGTTAATTCTGTGCGCATTGACGACTATCATGCTTTCCTTTGCCTGCCTGAAGATTTCCGTCAGCCGGACAGAATATATCAGCTCACTGTCGATAATATCCCTGAGTACGTTTCCCGCTCCGACAGACGGCAGCTGATCGGCATCACCGACCAGAATAAAGCGTGTTCCCGGTTTTATTGCACTTACAAGCGCGTTCATCAGCATCAGGTCTACCATGGATGCCTCGTCTATAATAACGGCATCGGCATCAAGAGGATCCTCTTCCGTTTTTCCGAATCTCATGCAATTTTCGCTCTCGGAATAATAATATTCAAGAAGCCTGTGAATCGTGGAAGCCGCATATCCTGACGTCTCCGTAATTCGCTTCGCGGCTCTGCCGGTAGGTGCCGCTATTGCGACCTCAAGCCCGCTTTGCTTCAACAGGCGTATAATAGTATTTATAATAGTGGTTTTGCCGGTTCCGGGGCCTCCGGTAATTACCGTGACACCGTTGGAAATGGCCGCGTTTATGGCAAACTTCTGGTTTTCGGACATCTGAATGCCAGTCTCTGCCGCAACCTGCTCGGCCATTGACCCGACATCCGTACCGACAGGCCTGAGCCTTGCGCCGCACAACCCCACAAGCCTTTTGCAGACATTCTGCTCAGCCATGTAATATGCCTGAAGAAAGACAACCGTGCTTCCTTCAAGATTTTCTATGCGGATATCGCCTTCAAACGCCATTCTGACAAGAATATCGGAAATCTCACTCATTTCTATCTCAAGAAGCGCGGCCGTTTTTTCGCAGAGCATCGCCTGCGGAAGATATGTGTTCCCCTCATTTGCGTAGTACATAAGAACAAATTTGACTGCGCTTTTAATCCTGTACTCATCATCTGACGGGACACCCAGCTTTCTTGCAAGAGCATCCGCCTTTCTGAAGCCGATCCCGAAGATATCATCCACCAGCTGATACGGATTCTGCTGTATCACAAAGATGGTATTGCTGCCGTAAACCTGATAAAGCTTTATTACATAATCGGCTGTAATACCAAACTGCTGAAAATAAATCGTTATTTCGGCAAGCTCTCTGTGGGCTCTGTAGGCAGCCTCAACCGCAAGGGCCTTCTTTGGACCTATTCCCTCAATTTCGGTAAGCCTGGTTGGAGTCTCTTCTATAATCCTTAACGTATCCTTCCCGAATTTTGAAACAATTGCGGCAGCCGTCTTTCTTCCGATTCCGCGAAGAACTCCCGATGCAAGAAATGCTTCAATGCCTTCTGCCGTTTCGGGCATAACCTCCTCAAAAGAGGAAAAAGCAAACTGCTCTCCGTATACCGGATGGTTCTTCCATTCGCCCTCAAGCCTGAACGTCCTGCCCGGATCCGGCATGGGAAGATTCCCCACGACAGTAATTTCTTCATCCTCGGTCTCTGCCGCGGCAACTGTATATGCATTTGAATCGTTATGAAAAATAATATCTGTGATTTTTGCTACTATACAATCCACTTTACACCTTTAAAATCCACGTGATTAACTACTCCGGCAAGGTTTACTTCCCGTCCCCCACCGGTTTATATATCCTGCGGTTGTCAAGAGTCCATACTTTTTCCGAAAAGGCTCCCGGTTCCACACCGGAAAGCGCCTCCTGCATATCAAAGAGGCGTGCATCGAGAATATCCAGATAATGAAGCACCTCCGCCTCCGGAAACATCGGCCTTTTTGGGCTGCCAAATTCAGGCTCATAATGATGCGTCAGAATCATGTGTTCGAGCATAATGGTCTTTTCTCGCGAAAATCCCAGTTCTTCCCCGAGCTTTTCCACTGTTTTGACGCCCTGCACCAGATGTCCCAGCATATTGCCTTCAAAAGAATATCCCGGAGAAATTCCCATTTCGTTTGACTCTATTTCGTTAAGCTTCTCAATATCATGCAAAATAACGCCTGCAACTACCCAGTCCCTGTCAAGCATCGTATAGACCTCGCAGATACGCTCCCCCGTCATAAGCATGCGCTTGACATGATAGAGCAGACCTGCAAGCTGGGCATGATGATTTTTCTGTGCCGCCGGATAATAAAGCAGCTTTTCTTTATTATCATCAAGAACCCTGAGACATATTTTTCTGAGGTCCTCATCGCCAAGGCTTTCTGCCTTCATGTGTATAAAATCATACATTGCCTTCGGAGGCTCAGGCGCCGCCTTTATAAAATCGTTCAAATCAAGCTCGTCTTCGGTCGATTTGTGTCGTATCTTTGTAATTCTGAGCTGCTTTGTGCCGTTGAACTCCGTAACAAGCGCCCTGACTCTGACAATATCGCCTGTCTTGTACTCGTTAAGCGAAGCGATTTCCGCCTCCGCTATGTCCCATTTTTTCCCTGATATTTCACCTGTTTTGTCACTCAAAATCAGGTCGAGATAATCTTTTTTGTTTGATCCCTGCTTGATTGTAAGAGATTTAACCATGAAATAATCCTGAAATTCATCGTTTACTTTAAGATCCGCAACAAATTTCACTTTTGCGTAAAGGTTTGCTTCTAAATTTTCGTTCATACTTTTTCCTTTGCTGTAATTGTCTTTATATTCTTTAGAGTTTTTTCAGTTCCTCAACTGCCGCAAGCCACATTGAAGAATCGGCGTCGCTCGGCATAACAAGTCCTCCGCGCGGCGAAAGTACAACAGAGCCGACTTTAGGGCCGTCCGGACTGCAGCTGCGTTTGAACTGCTGATTGAAAAATCTTCTGTAAAATACGGACATCCACTTAACGATGCAGTCTTTATCAAACTCACCTTCGAATACATTCTCCGCAAGATAAAGCAGCTTGCGCGGATTTGTTCCGTTGCGGAGAGTATGATAAATAAAGAAATCGTGCAGGATATAAGGTCCTACCGAATCCTCGGTTTTCTGCGTCATCTTGCCGTCTTCGTCAGGCGGCAGAAGCTCCGGAGAAATAGGCGTATCAAGAATGTCCTGAAGCGTTTTTGCAAGAAGTGCGTTATCACTGCTGAACTCCTTATCCTCCGACGGTCCCGAAAGTCTGTTGTCAATAATCCATTTAACGACAACCCTTACGAGTGTCTTTGGAATTCCCGCATTCACGCCGTACATTGCCATATGATCGCCGTTATATGTGCACCAGCCAAGCGCAAGCTCCGACAGGTCTCCTGTTCCTACGACAAGACCGCCTGCACCGTTTGCAACATCCATAAGAATCTGCGTACGCTCACGTGCCTGTGCGTTTTCGTATGTTACATCATGCACCGAAATATCATGACCTATGTCGGCAAAATGCTGCGTAACGGCATCGCGAATAGGAATCTCCCTTACATCCGCTCCGAGAAGCTTCATGATGGTAAGTGCATTGTTGTACGTCTTTCCCGTTGTACCGAACCCCGGCATTGTAACTGCTATAACATCGCCTGCCGGTTTGCCGAGCATTCTGTGCGCGCACGTTGTCACAAGCAATGCAAGTGTTGAATCAAGTCCGCCCGAAATTCCCACAACCGAAGTCTTTGAGTGCGAATGGCGGATTCTGCGCGCAAGAGCGGAAGTCTGTATTTTGAATATTTCTTCGCAGTGAGCATTTCTTTCGTTTTCATCCTCCGGAACAAACGGATTCTGCTCAAAATGCCTTGTCAGTTTCTCGTCAAAGCCCGTCATATGCAGTCCTTCAAGCAGTACCCTCGTGTAATTATCCGAGGCTTGCGATATATTCGCATATGCCGCGAAAGAACCGGATTTTGCCCTTTCAAAAGAAATTCTTTCAAAATCTATCTCACTGAATATAACAGTGCCTTCACTTTCAAATCTTTCATTCTTTTCGAGAATATTTCCGTTTTCGACTATCAGATCCTGGCCCGAGAAAACATAATCCGTTGTAGATTCGCATACACCTGCTGAAGCTCTTGCGGCAGCGCACAGATTTTTCGCGGTTTCGCTTTTGAAAAGTGTCTCTGCAAAATCCGCCTTTCCGATCGCTTCCGCAGAGGCTGCCGGATTGAAAACAACAGCTGCGCCTTCACGCACAAGTCCCGCAAGCGGTGAAACAGGCGCCTCCATGTCTTTTCCGACAACAACGCCAAAGCTGAAAGCTCCTTTTGCGTCACAGAACAGCAAGTCCCCAAACGGAATGTCTTTTCCGAAAAGATTTACGGTATCAGGCTTTCCCGCAAGCGAACATCCTGCGGCAAACCATCTTGAATCCGCCGAATCCTCATGCGAGGAATATTTCTTTGGAACAATGCCTTTGATTTCGCCCTTGTGAATCACTGCCGCACAGCTAAGGCACACATTGGTGATTCTGAGATAAAAGCCCGCTATTACGCATATTTCAAGTTTTTCTGTCGATTTCGCAATATCGCAAAGAGCTTCAAGCTGCCTCTTGTACAGATAATCCTGACAGAAAAGGTCCGCACATGTGCTGCCGGTTATACAAAGCTCCGGAAAAAGAATAACCCCCGCTTTTTTCTTCTCCGCCGCCATAATGCAGGTCCTGATTTCCCCTGCATTGAAATCCGCATTGGCAACACTGAGTTTTGGGGTTGCCGCCGCAATTCTGATAAATCCTGTATCCGATATCTTTTTCATTTTCTTTCTCCGTTCCGACAGCGGTCTGCCGGTTGCATACATGCCCCGCCGCCAAATCTGATTATAAGTAAATTACCCTTTATTATATCGCAAAATCCGATATTTATGTATAAAAACATAAATATTGCCGTGATAAACATTACCGGCACGGCAACAGAATCGATTCTCCGCCAATCCACAAATAAAAGGCCACAGTGCCATTCCCGCCGCCACCGGCAGGATATGGCGCTGTGGCCCTGTAGTTTTACATTTGCATCAGGCTTGACATTCCGGAAAGAAGTCCGCCCGTAACGGCATCCTGAAGGCCGGAAATTTCTTCGGAATCCTCTCCGTTTCCTTCATCTTTAATCTTCCATGCTCCGTCTTTGTTCTGCAGCTGCACGGTAACAGTCGCTTCATGAGTTTTTTCTTTCATTCCGTTAAGATTTTTAATGAAAGCATCTCTGAATATTTTATTCATCTTTGCTTTCACTTCCTCTTCGGAAAGATCTCCGATGGTACCGCTTATTGCACCGGCTTCGGAAATTGCGGCTTCAATCCAGTCTGTAAAAAAGGCACTGAAATCATATGCCTTGACAGTTACTTCCACTGTGGCCTTGTCACCGTCAGTCTTTTCTTCACCGATTGTATATTCAATATCACTGATTTTATCCATAAGAGATTTGAAGCAGTCCTTGTCCAGGCCTATTTCCTCCGACTCCAGTTCATTAAACATTTCATCCATATCCCAGCCGTCTTCTGATATGCCCTCATAATACTTTGCCATATCTTCCGAATTCTGATTTCTGAACGCTTCAAGAAAACCCTTTACGGCGCCCGACGGCGAATCGCCCTGTCCGCAGCCTGTCATTACCGATGTAATAAGCAACAACATCACTGCCGACAGTAAGCATAAAAATCTTTTCTTGTTCATTGGGGTATCCCTCCTATTATTTAACTTTTAAACATATCCCGGAGCACGTCGGAACCGCACTTGCATTTTCGGCTCAAATGCGCCGTGTCCGAAGTCCCCATCAGTTTATCATTTATAATGCAAAAGATACATAGATTTTATTTTTTTATTATTTTTTTATTTGCCTGCCGCGTGTACTTGTAACTCTCCCCGGCTGTATGGTAAAATCTTATCGGTAAATAATCCCGAATACAGGACTCACAGAAAGGTGTGTTATAAATGTACTGTCCTAATATTATGGAACGCTGCGACAAAAGAACCATGGCTGAGATGCTTCTTTGCAAAACTCCCCTGGCGCTCAAGATTATAGCATCGGAAAACGGTCTCATTCTGAACGATATTGAAACGGAAGTTATTTTTTCGACTCTTCAGATGATGCGCGGAAAAGAAGATCCTTCCGAAAAGCCGCAGGATGAAGAACTCGAAAAATTTATGGAAAACGCTTCAAAAGCGGTAGACCATATGCGCCCGACGCGCTTTATATAGCGTTGTGCTTCCGCACTTTTATCTTTTGATACAAAAGCCGCGGCCGGAGGAATTAACCCCCCGAAAGCCGGAAGTTCAAAAATTAAAAAGCCAATATTTAAAGACTCCGACGGAAAAAACGTCGGAGTCTTTTGTTTCGCATTATATGCGTTATTTATTTTTCCTCTGCTTCGGTGATTTTGATATGAACGTCCTTAAGCTGTTTTTCGTCAACAAACGAAGGCGCTCCCATCATTACATCCTGTGCATTCTTGTTCATCGGGAACGGAATGATTTCACGGATGCTCTCTTCTCCGCAAAGCAGCATAACCATACGGTCAACTCCCGGAGCAATTCCCGCATGAGGAGGCGCACCGTAACCGAATGCCTGATACATTGCCGGGAATTTTGCTTCCACGTCATCTTTTGTAAGTCCAACAAGATCAAATGCCTTGATCATGATTTCAGGGTCATGGTTTCTTACCGCACCCGACGAAAGCTCGATACCGTTGCATACGAGGTCATACTGATATGCATAAATGTCAAGCGGATCCTTTTCCTCAAGAGCCTTCATACCGCCCTGCGGCATTGAGAACGGATTGTGACAGAATTCAAGCTCTCCGGATTCCTCACCGATTTCATACATAGGGAAATCAACAATCCAACAGAATTCATACTTTTCTCTGTCTATGCAGGCATCAATCTTATTTCCGTATGTCTTTCTTACAACGCCCGCGGTCTTTTGTGCCTCAAGAAGGGTGTCACCTGCGGCAACTGCCACAAAATCACCGTTTTTAAGTCCGAGTCCATCAATGATTTCTGCTTCTTTTCCTGCAAGGAACTTTGAAATGCCGCCTGTAAAAGCACCGTTATCAACCTTGAACCAGTAAGTTCCCTTACCGCTCTGAACACGTATTTCTTCAACGGTTTTGTCTATAAACTTTCTTGTTTCCTTAAAGTCATTAATAACGACAGCCTTGATTTTTCTGCCTCTGAGCCCGTCAAAATCACAGTCTCCCAGCAGGCTGCTCGCCTCCGAAAGCTTCAGGCTTATACGAAGATCCGGCTTGTCCGAACCGTATACATCCATTGCTTCATTAAAAGAAATCCTTGTAAACGGCGGCTTTGAAGCTGTCTTGTAGGTTCCGAATTTCTCAAAAACAGGAGGAAGAACCTTCTCTATCACCCCAAAAACATCCTCCTGCGTTGCGAAAGACATTTCCATATCGAGCTGATAAAACTCTCCCGGTGACCTGTCCGCACGCGCGTCCTCGTCTCTGAAGCACGGCGCTATCTGAAAATATCTGTCAAATCCCGATGCCATCAGGAGCTGCTTGAACTGCTGCGGTGCCTGCGGAAGTGCGTAAAACTTGCCCGGATGATTTCTCGACGGAACAAGGTAGTCTCTTGCGCCCTCCGGTGAAGATGCGGTGAGTATAGGCGTTGTAATTTCCATAAAGCCTTCTTCTGTCATGCTTCTTCTGAGTTCGGACACAATTTTTGAACGGAGAACAATTTTGTCCTTAACCTCCGGATTTCTCAAATCCAGATATCTGTATCTGAGTCTGACATTCTCATCTGCCTGTCTTGAGAAGTTGATTTCAAAAGGCAGCTCATTGTGTATGCACTTTCCGAGAACCTTTATCTCGGAAGGAACAACTTCTATTTCACCTGTAGGCAGGTCTTTATTCTTGCTTGAACGCTCCCTTACAACACCTGTCACGGAAATTGTCGATTCGCAGTTAATCGGAGCTATCTGCTGCATCATTTCCTCTGTCTCAAGGACAATCTGTGTTTTCCCGTAAAAGTCTCTCAGAATAACAAATCCGAGATTCTTGCTGACATGTCTGAGATTCTCATACCAGCCTACCAATGTAACGGTCTGCCCTGCATGCTCAAGCCTCAGCTCATTGCAGTTGTGTGTTCTTGACTGAATCATATTTTTCCTCCATCTATGTTTATATGCCTTCCAAAAAGCTTTAAATATTCAAATTTAGCCACTTCAGTAGTTTATCACTCGTGTCCTGAGCGGTCAACCGATTTTATTTTCGTCGCCCTCGGAGTCAGAATCCCGGCGGCTTCTCATCCTCCTTGCAATATATATTGCCGGAGTATCGGCGATTGATGTACATATATAAATCACATATGTCGAAATACAGATATTTATAAGCGTTTTGGTGTCATAAAGACTGCCGAATGCCCCGAATGTATATAAAATCGTATTGAGCAGCTGTGAAATAAGCGTGGAACCGTTGTTTCTTATCCACAGAAGAGATTTTCTGTTCCCCGAAATTTTTTCGGTCAGTTCCCACCATTTGTGGTATGCCCAGACGTCAAATTTCTGAACAAGGGCATATACCAGAAGACTTACAAGCATAATGCGCGGTGTCTGCGTGAAAAGCGTTTTGAAGCTTTCAAATGCCCAGTCACTTTCGCACGGAGTGTACAAAAGCCACAGCTGGCTGATAACCAGAAACGAAAAGGACGCCAGAATTCCTATATTTACGGCGATTTTAGCTTCCCTCTTTCCGTATTTTTCACTCAGTATATCCGTCACAAGGAATGTGGATGCGAAGAGAATATTTCCGAGTGTCTGCTCCATTCCGAAGGCCCTGACAAGTATCAGCACCTCAATATTGGCAAGAATAGTTGCAATCGCAGACCACATATAAAGGCCTGTTTTTCCCGCAAAGCGGTAAATAAGCGGAACAGCCGCATAAACCAGAACCAGTTCCGCTATAAGAATTATTTCGTTTGTCATGTTTGTTTTCCTTTTCTTTCAATGCATAAACTGCCGGTGTTTATCCGTCAATTCGCGCACTTTTATAAATATCGCCGTCAAGAGTTTTCCATTCAAACGTTCCGTCCCGCAAAATCAGATAACTGCGCGGCGAATTCTCCTTTGGTATGGATACCGATCCCGGATTTGCATAAAAAATACGCGCGCCGTCTTCTGCGGTTATTATCTCGAAAGCCGGTACATGAGTATGCCCGCACAGCAGAATATCCCCGTCCGAAAGAGGCGGCAGCTTTGCCGGCCCGTAATTATGACCGTGCGTCGCAAAAATGGTTCTCCCTTCCGCATAAACAACGCAGTACCCTGCCATAACCGGAAAGTCCAGCACGACCTGATCAACCTCCGCCTCACAGTTACCTCTTACGCAAAGGATTTGCGAGCGGATTGAATTCAGCATTCCGATAACCGACTTTGGCTCATACTCATCCGGCAGGCTGTTTCTCGGCCCATGATAAAGGAGGTCTCCAAGAAGTAAGATTTTTTCGGGGTTTTCCCTTTTGTATGCCTTTATCAGTTCCTCACAGTACTGCGCAGAACCATGTAAATCCGAGGCTATCATAAGTTTCATGCCGTGTTCCTTCTTTCTTTGTAATTATGTTGTGCTCTTGGCGCCATGCGCGTCTGCGCCGGCACCGTCGGCGTCTATCTGAAGCATAATTTCGGCCATCTGAGGATCAAACTGTGTCCGCTTTCCTCTTTCAATCTCACGCCTTACAGCTTCCCTCGGCATCTCTTTTCTGTAGCTTCTGCCCGAAGTCATGGCATCGTATGCATCGGCAACAGAAATAATACGTGCGATTTCAGGAATACGGTCGCCCTCAAGGCCTTCCGGATAGCCGTTTCCGTCATATCTTTCATGATGCATATATGCACCGATATGTATGTCTCCCAGTGCCGGAAGCTTGCGCAGAATCTCATTTCCGATGACGGTATGATCCTTAATCCGGGCATACTCCTCCTGCGTGAGCGTCCCTTCTTTGTTGATAATTCTGTCCGGGATACCGATTTTTCCGATATCATGCAGCAGACCCGCATAATAAACATGCCGCTGCATTTTGGCATCATGTCCAAGACGCTTTGCGATTTCTCTTGAATACTGCGCCACTCTTACAGAATGACCGTTTGTATAATTGTCCTTTGCGTCAAGAGCTCCTACAAGTGCTTCCATTGCCTGAACGGAGAACTCATCTCTTTCGTCCAGCATTCTCTGAATCTGCTCGGCCATTTCGTTTATGCCGCGGCCTATTATTCCGAGTTCGTCCGTCGAAAGCTTTTCAACCCTGTACTCAAAATTTCCTTTTGCAAGCTCGTTAATAACGCTGCTTGTCCGCTTCAGGCTGCTGTTGATATACATTGCAAGGAGCAGCAAAAATCCTATAAGTATAAGAAGGAAAATAAGGCATCTTATAATTATGTCAGCTCTGATCTGGTTTAATTTCTCGTATATTTCGGCAGCATTGCTGTAGACATCAAGCAGAGCAATTATTTCACCCCCGTCATTTCTGACAAGCGTTACCGCATCAATATACCGGTCATCCGCCTGTCTTGAAAAGAACTCATAAGTATCTGACTGACCGACCCTGTCATCCTGCATATCCTGAAGAGTACGCATAAGATAATTGTTTCTGAAAACAAAGTCATCATAAGATTCATCTGTTGTTGCAATCAGTGTGTTGAAGCCTTCCGGACTGAAAGCATAAAGCGCAACTGTAATTCCGTTGCTCCAACCCGTCTCCTCCTGCAGCATTTCACGCAGCTGCAGACGAAGCTTTTCCATATTTCCGTTACTGATATCATCGAGGCTGTCGATGCGTTCTATAAGTTCAGTGTCAAGGTTCTTCACTACCAGACTGCTTATGGCCGCATATTCACTCTGATAATTCCTGATATAATCCTTCTCTGTTTCAAAAAGCGCCGAATATGTAATTACGCCAAAAGAAGCGATTACAAGAGGAACAATTATCAGCATCATCTTGCTTCTGACAGACAAATGCCACTTCATCAGAGATCCGAGAAGTGAAATCGCTCCAAGAAGCGCAAAAATTACAAAAAGATAAAAGCTGGCAGTTCGGGCCGCAACCGGAAGAGAATACTTCCCCGGAAGCGTGAACCCGGCCTCACCGTCCAGCACGGTAAATGTCCCGTCCGCATTCAGGAAGAAAACATTTGCGCCGCTGCACAGGGCAAGCATGTCGTTTTCTGCCCGCACAGCGCGGATTGCATTCTCCTGCAGGAACGACCTGTATTGTTCTTCGCTCAGTTCCTCATCGATTCCGTAGAGCTCACGCAAAGTTATATGTCCGGCCGGTTCCCCCGGCGCATTGCCGGCAGCCGCAGGCTCAAATGCATATATCGTATCTCCGTCCGAAGAATCTACGATAAATTTTTTGTCTCCCGCCGAAACAAAATAATTAACAAGAAGATTGCCCTTCTGAGTGCTTTTTAACGAATAATCAAAACGCGCCGCCTTTTCAAACGTTCCGTTCTTTTTCAGATGTCCTATGCTCCCGTCAAAACATGTTATGTCAAAGCTTCCGTCACTGTTTGGAGATGCCCATTTGACAGCTACTCCGCGGTCTGCACTGTAATGTCCCACTACACCGCTTGTGCCGTTTCTGTAATCTGCGGAAACGATGTCATATACGTTGCCGTCTTTTGAGAGGAATGTAATTATGCCGTGCGATACCGAAAATGCCTGAAGCCTATTCTGCGTATATTCCGCATCTCTCAGCGCATCAAAATACGAATAACATCCAAGGAGGTCTCCGTCTGTGGCAAATCTGTATATATTCTGCTGAGAAATCATTCCGGAGCCGTCATATATGGTTGCATACATGTAAAGAGTGTTGTCAGCGTCGAAAAAAACTTCTCTCAGCGTGATGTCTTTTTCGGAAAGTTCTTCGGAGTTAACGATATATCTTATCTCGGAAGTATCACGGTCAAAGCAGTATATCCTTGAATAATCGTCATTTACGGCAACCAGGCTGCCGTCTTCGGACATATCCTCAAAGACCGCACACTTTGGATATGCAACAGACAAATCTCCGTATTCATGCTTCGGAACGAGTATATAAACGCAGAAAAACAGTATTCCGACAAGCAGGAATATCAGTCCCAGATATGGATTTTTCAGTGTAATGACCTTTCTTCCGGCTGCCATATGAATTCCTTTCTCTACGGCTAACATTTTTTGCAAAGTATTTTAACCCTGCACCTATAATTTACCTAATATCTCATTTTATATTATTTTAAACACTCATGCAATCTCAGGGTTAAAATGTTTTTGAATTATGAGTAATTTGCGGGAATTAACACGTGAACTGATGCAGGATCCTGAATTCAAAAGATAAAAACAGAGGCCTTGGATTTTGATATGTACCCTCTTTACTGGACAAAGTGAAGTCCAGTAAAGAGGGTACATATCATTTTTATGTCCAAAACCTCTGTGTTTTAATTTATTGGCAATTAGTTCGCCGCTTACATTACGAATCCGGCAATAAGGAAAAATACTGCCGCTATAGCTGCGCAAAGCATTCCGTAAGGGATCTGGGTCCTTGCATGTGCAAAATTATCACAGCCGGTTGCCGCTGATGTTACAATCGTCGCGTCGGAATAGAAGCAGATGTGGCTTCCGAAAACGCCTGCCGAAAGGACGCATCCCACAGCAAGAGGAACGTTGATTCCCATGCTTATCGCAAGAGGAATGACTATAGGCAGCGCAATTATATACATGCCCCAGTTGCTTCCCGTAATAAACTCGGTTGTTGAAAGAACAAGGAAAAGAACAAGCGGCATCAGTTCCGGAGTCATAAACTTTTCAGCTGTATGAATCATATAATATGTAAACCCGATTTGTGAGTTTACCTCTGCAAAAAGAAATGCCATAACCATCAAAAGCATGGACGTAAGCATGTTCTTTATGCCCTTTATTGTGCACTCCCAGTATTCTCCCGGAGTAATTACGCCCTGAGCAAGGTAGAACAGGAAAGTGACTGCCATCGTGCAGTAAACACCAATCTCCATGCGTATTCCGGAAACGGCCGTGAAAAATATGAGCGATGCAATAGGGACGATAAAGTTAATCATCTTCGGCTTTTCGGACATTTCGTTTTTCTCTCCGCCGTGAATGTCGATTTTGTCGGATCCTTCAGGCGCAACCGGACCGCCCTGTGCAACTCTTTCCTCTGCCTTTTTCATCGGTCCGAATGCCGGAACAACACCTATAATAAACAGAGGAACTATCAAAAGCGCAAGCCATGCATAAAAATTGAACGGTATTGTTTTAATGAAATAGATAAGTCCCTGCCCGTCAGGAGCCCAGCCGTTTGACTCAAGAAGTCTTCCGGCAAAAACAGCCCATGTTGATATCGGAAGGATTGCGCATACCGGAGCAGCCGTAGAATCGACCACGTATGCCAGCACCTCCCTTGGAACTTTGTGTCTGTCGCAAAGAGGCGACATGCAAGAACCGATGACAAGTGCATTAAGATAGTCATCAAGAAAAATAACTATACCCAAAACCCATGTCCACAATAACGAAGCCTTTCTTGTTGTAGCTTTTTTTGCCACCCATTCGCCAAAGGCAAGTGCACCTCCGGCTTTCTCAACAAGAGCTATAATACTGCCCATCAGACCGCAGACAAGAAACAGCCATGCTATATCTTCTGACATAAGCACAGACTGCAGACTACTGCTGAAATTGTCAATCAAAGTTGCGGGATTTACCATCATAAATCCCAGAATAGATGCAAGCATCAAGCCTTCAAACATTCTCTTTGTGACGAAAATGTATCCAATCATAAACAACGCCGGAACTACAGAAAATATTCCGTAGGTTTCTGCCTGTGAATAATCAGGCATCACGAGCGTCATCAAATAACCTGCGAGTGCAACACCAAGTGCCGCAACTGCACTCCTGCGGGCCATAGCCACGTTAATGTAGTTTTGAGTTTCCAATGTAGTTATCAGCTCCTTATAAAAATTATCGGACCGGCGGTATCCGGATAACGGCATCGCGCGCACGCTGTCACATACTCTCGCGCCGCCCGAAAAACGGTCGACAAAGTGATTATACTATCTGGAAAAATTTTTACAACACTTTTTAGATTTTTTTGCGGGCAATTTCTGCTTTGCCGCCGCTAAAACAAGCGATCCCGGTATCACCTACCTAAAAGGAGGTCGCCGGGACCGTTAAAAAGCGCTATGTTTTTTTCAGTTTCTGTTTTTAATTACAGATTTTGCAAAGGCTTCGGCATTTCCCACGCGCTGTGGTCGGTATGAAGAAGCTTGTGCGATTTGTGACCGAGCGGTTTTTCAAAATACTCTTCATATATTTTGCATACGTCCGGATTTTCATGCGAATATCTTACACTCATACCCTTGTCAAGCCGCCACAGTTCGTTGCCGCGGACCTCTGCCTTTTCGCTTCCGTCTTCAATCGGCTGGCCGCCTCCGCCTGCACATCCTCCCGGACATGCCATGACCTCAACAAAATCATACTCGGCCTTTCCCGACTTAATCGCATTAAGGACCTTTGCGGTGTTTGCAAGACCGCTTACGACAGCAACCCTGACATCTCCGGCTCCCGGAATCGAAAATACAGCTTCCTTCCATCCGTCCATACCGCGCACACTGCGGAAAGCATCCGCATCCGGTTTGTCGCCCGTAACGAGGTAATAGGCTGTTCTGAGGGCTGCGTCCATAACACCTCCGGTCGCTCCGAAAATGACTGCTGCGCCTGTTCCTGTTCCAAGAGGTGAATCAAGAGGTTCCTCTTCAAGATCTGCCGGGGAGATATTCTCACTTCTGAGAATTCTGTTCAGCTCTCTTGTTGTCAATACTACATCAACATCGTTATCGCCGCACGCATCTTTCATAGTAGGAAGGTCGCACTCGCTCTTTTTGGACGAACACGGCATAATTGAAATATTAAACAGCTTGTGAGGGTCTTTTCCCGTCTTTTCCGCAAAATAGCTCTTTGCAATTGCGCCAAACATCTGCTGCGGTGATTTTGCCGTCGAAAGATTGTCCGTAAACTCGGGATATTCAGACTTCAAAAAGCGAACCCAGCCCGGGCAGCACGATGTAAACATCGGCCATTTATAGTTTTCTTTGTGCGTAAAGCGTTCGATAAATTCGCTTCCCTCTTCCATTATGGTCATATCTGCCGCAAAATTAGTGTCAAAGATATAATCAAATCCCACTCTTCTGAGGGCTGCCGCCATACGGTTGACAGTCGCCTTTTCTCTGTCGAGACCAAATTCCTCGCCCCAGGCAGCTCTTACTGCAGGCGCAATCTGAACGATTGTCGTAATCTCAGGGTCCGCAAGAGCCCTCATCACTCTTATCGTATCATCACGCGCGGAAAGTGCTCCCGTAGGACAGTGTGTAATGCACTGACCGCAGTAAGTACAATTTATATCCGTAATGTCTCTGCTTCCGGAAGCAACAATTTTCGTCTGGCCTCCTGTTGAGACTATATCCCAGATTCCTATTCCCTGAATCTTGTCACAGACCTGTACGCATCTCATGCACTTAATACATTTGCTCTCGTTTCTTATCAGAGGCGCCTCTTTGTTCCACGGTGCGGAAGGTATCTGATCAAAGAACGGCTGATCAGTTATACTCATTGCGGCCGCAAGCTTCTGCAGTTTGCATGTGCCGTTTCTGATGCAGTTTGGACAGTGGCCGTCATGCTGGGAAAGTATAAGCTGCATATTTGTTCGCCTTGCCGTTCTGACTCTTGGGCTGTTTGTCTTTACAACCATCCCCTCCTCACATACCGTATTGCAGGATGAGGCAAGCTTGTCTTTACCCTCAAGTTCAACAACACAGACACGACAGGCTCCGATTTCATTCAGATCCTTAAAATAGCAGAGTGTGGGAATATTAATTCCGATCATTTTCGCCGCATCAAGTATAGTCGTTCCTTCTTCTACCGAAACAGCTTTTCCATTGATAGTAAGATTTACCATTCGAAACGCCTCCCTCCTCTGAAAGATCCAAATCCGTAATGATCGCAGCGCATGCATCTTGTGGATTCCTGTGCGGCCTCTTCGTCTGACATAAAGCATTCAACGCATTTGAAATCACTCTTGCGTTCATCGACACCGCGTTCGGCAATATTAATTCTTCCGCACTTTCTTCTGTCTTTTGCGTGAGGAAGCGGAATTTCAACATCAACCGAAATCTTGTGATTAAATCCGAGATATTTGTCCATACTTGCCGCAGCTGCCTTGCCGGCAGCAATTGCTCTTATAACCGTTGCAGGTCCCGTTACACATTCGCCGCCTGCAAAGACGCCGTCAATGCCGCTGATTTTTCCGTCAGGAGCTGCGGAAAGGCGTCTTCTTTCAACCGGCACCGTCTTTTCAAACGGACTGCAGACAATGGCCTGACCTATTGCAACGATAACTATGTCTGCATCAAACCTGACTTCAGGCACATCCGCATTTCGCGGTGCCGCTCTTCCCGAACGGTCATATTCACCGATAATCTGCGGCTGGGCTATAAAGGCCTTTGCTTTGCCGTCTTCGGTTTCAATGCGGACAGGCGCGTGAAGTTCAACTATTTCCGCACCCTCTGCAAGACCCGACTCGATTTCCTTCGGAAGCGCCGTTATATCTGCCATTCTTCTTCTGTAAACACAGGTTACTTTTTCTGCGCCGAGTCTTATTGAAGTTCTGACGCAGTCAAGCGCAACATTGCCCCCGCCTACAACGACGATTCTCTTGCCCGTGAAATCAGGCAGGTTTCCGTCTCCTATTCCTCTGAGAAGTTCTACCGCGCTCATCACACCTTCGGCATCTTCGCCTTCTATTCCAAGCTTGTTGTCGGCATGTGCTCCTACCGAGATATATACGGCATCATGTTCTCTTTTGAACTGCTCAAAGCTGATATCTTTTCCTATACTGAAATCAGTAACGACATTAATGCCGGTTGAAAGGATAAAATCAATTTCCCTGTCAAGCTCCTCCCTCGGAAATCTGTAGCTTGGAATACCGTAGCGCATCATTCCTCCAAGCTTGTGACGCTGTTCGTATACAGTCACCTCGTGTCCCATCAGGCGCAGGTAATATGCCGCCGTAAGTCCGCACGGGCCGCCTCCGATAACAGCGACTCTTTTGCCTGTATCCTCAGCACATGGCGGAGCATCCATTTTCCCACAGTGCTCAACCGCATAGAGCTTGAGTCCGCGGATGTTAACGGCCTCGTCAAGTATTCCTCTCCTGCATCGCGCTTCGCACGGATGCTCGCAAATATATGCGCATGCAATCGGGAAAGGATTGTCTTTTCTTATAAGCTTCACCGCATCCTGAGGCCTTCCTTCACGAACAAGGGCAATATATCCCGGAATGTCGACGTGTGCAGGGCAGAACGATGTGCACGAAGCAGGGCCGTGAGCCGTACCTATACATGAACCGTTTCTGACATGTTCCTCATAATCATCCCTGAAATTTCTTATGCTTTTGAGCACAAGCGTTGCCGCTGTCGTTCCAAGAAGACAGTCGGTAGAGTAAATAATATTTTTCGACAGGTTTTCAATCGTTTCCAGTGTTTCTTCAGTCGCAGAGCCGTCAAGAACCGCCTTAAGAAGCTGTTTGAGCTGCGCATGTCCTACTCTGCACGGAACACACTTTCCGCACGTCTGTGCATGACAGAGCGTCAAACATCCAAGAGCAAGGTCCACAGGACATGTACCGACCGGGGCCGATGCGACATATCTTTCAAGATCCTGCAGGAAACGATCTTCCGCTGCCTGATTCATAGCTGAATTGCCAAGCTGCAGTCTGCTCATTTTGTTCTCCTTTCAAAAGTAAAATCCCATTGTTTAAATCATTTTCAAATGCCCGCATTCGCTGTACTCCTAAGCCTTCCTTAAAGCTGATTCGATACCGGCAGTACTTACTTGCTGTCATTTCGCAAAAGTCCGAATTCGGGTTGCAAGAAAAATTTTCATATTTGTAACTAGTTACATTTTATCATCCGAAGGCCTTTTGTCAACGATTCGTTCAATCGTTTCGAAGCATATGACATTTTCAGCAATATTATTACTTCTTTTTTTTGCAATAGTACGGTGGCGTTTTTATTTTTGTACTATCTTGCTGTCCAATCGCATTGATTTTGGTGTTGTGTACAATATCCCGGAATAAAAAAACTTTTCACCTGCAGCGGTCAATGTGTTATCATTTATTGCAGAGTACATTACGGACTTCTGAGATATATACTTACGAAAGGAGAAAATTTTCCGTCAATCCGATACGTATACGGAAAGTGACAATTATGAAAAGTACTACAAAACTTATAACCCAGACAGCAGTAATGATTGCGCTGCTTATTGTTCTTCAGCTGGTCACCAAAGGCTTCGGCCAGTTTGTAACAGGTTCCTGTGTCAACGGAATACTGGCGCTCAGCGTCCTTTTCTTCGGAACTGCAAGCGGTATTATCGTTGCGGTTCTTTCCCCAATCTTTGCTTTTATATTCGGAATAGGTCCGGCGCTTTTGCCTGTCGTTCCTGTAATCTGCCTTGGGAACACAGTCCTTGTTGTTCTGCTTGATCTTCTTGTCAGAAGAAGATATCTGAAGCAGGAGGCAACAGGCGCCGAGGTACGCGTGGGTGCTGCCGGAAACATATCCGCCGTTATCTGTGCTGCCGTCTGCAAATTTGCTGTGCTGTTTGTTCTGGTTTCAAAGCTTATACTTCCTGTACTTTCTGTTCCGGAAAAGCAGGCTGCCGCAATTACAGCTGCTTTTTCATGGCCGCAGCTTGTAACGGCATGTATCGGAACAGCTGTTGCGCTGTTAATATATTCGCGCCTCAGGAAGATTATTAAATAGCATCAGCCGCAGTCGGCTGCATATGCTTTGAAACAGCATGATTTTATAAAAAACCCCGCACCGGATTTTTACCGGTGCGGGGTTGGTTTTATCTGTATGAAAAATCTCAGTTACGCAATAAAAGCATTTAATAAATGTTCTGTAAAACAGTTTCCTTTAAACTATGCGCAGCTTATGCGCCAAAACCTGTGCTTACTGCCACAACCATAAGAATTGCCTGAACAACGATAATTACACCGAAGATAGGGAATATGAATCTCCACCATTTTTCAACCTTGACACCTGCAAGTCCTGCCATGATAGCTGCAAATGCAGTAGGCCATACGATATTGGAAAGACCGTCACCAAACTGATATGCAAGAACTGCGGTATCTCTTGAAAGTCCGAGAATATCTGCCATCGGAGCCATGATAGGCATTGAAACGGCTGCCTGACCGGAACCCGAAGGAATAAAGAAGTTGAGGATTGTCTGCATGATAAGCATTGCAATCGCGCAAATTCCTGCAGGAAGTGATTCGAGCGGAAGTGAAAGTCCGTAAACTACTGTATCGATAATATTACCGTTCTGGAGTACCATCAGAATACCACGTGCAATACCGATCATCAAAGCTGCGGTAGTTGCTTCCTGGAAGCCCTTTGCGAAAACTTCACCGATCTTGCTGAGATTGAATCCCATGATAATAGCTGCGATAATACCCATGATAAGGAATACAGCCGAAAGTTCGGAGAAATACCATCCGTAAGTCTTTGTTCCGTAAACAAGCGCAACGATAGCTGCAAGAAGGTCAAGAAGAACAAGCTTCTGACGAATTCCGAACTGAACCTCGGAAAGGTCCTTGTTTCCTGAAAGCAGTGAACTGAAATCATCACCGTAAACAAGAGATTTTGTAGGGTCTTTCTTTACCTTTGCCGCATAACGCATAACGAAGAAAGATGCAACCGCGAGCATAATAATGTGACAAACAACACGGAAACCGATATCTGACATATACTGTACTTCTGCGATTCCCTGTGCAACGCCGACTGTAAACGGATTCATTGCAGCGCCGGAATAACCCATGCCTGCACCGAGAGCAACAACTGCAAGACCTACAACGGCATCATAGCCAAGGCCTATAAATATCGATGCGAAAATCGGAATGAACGGAAGCCATTCTTCAAACATACCTACTGTTGAAGAACCGAGTCCGAACAGAGCCATGAAGATAGGAATAACGGCAAGTGCGCTGTTTCCCTTAAATACCTTCATAAGAAATACAACAAGTCCGTCAAAAGCACCGCTCTTTGTAACAAATGCAGTCGATGCAAAAGATATGAATACGAAGAACGAAACGCCCGCAGCATCACACATACCATCGTATACAGACTGGAACATCTTGAACGGTCCTACAGGTGATGCATCTATCTCATGCCATGTTCCCGCTACGGCTACCATACGGCCTGCTTCATTTTCAACTCTGTCGAATTCGCCTGCCGGAATTATCCATGTCAGTATTGTACAAACTACTATGATACCGAATAAAATGATAAAAATGTGAGGAAGCTGACGCTTCTTCTTGTTCAGTGTTGGTTCATTACCCATTTTAGTTTTCCTCCTAAACTCTTTTTTAAATATCTCTACCTGCAACTCCCAGGTATTTCAACGTATTTAGCGCTTTCACCGGTCGGAAAGCATTTTGTTTTGCTCTGATGTGCCTTCGACGGTTATTTGCAGAGCGCTTCTATCATCTCTTTGTAAACCTGCGTCGTTTTTTCAAGAGAGGCTGCGGAAACATGTTCGTTTTTTTCGTGCGCCGTTAACGGTCCGGGGCCGAGAATAACTCTGTCTCCTCCGATAAACGAAGCTTCCGTCACGCCGAAGAACGGTCTTGCTTTGTTTCCTGTCTTTTCTTCATATACGGAAACAAGCTCTCCCGTGTTTTGGAACGAGGCAATGTCGTTAATGATGACATATGATCCGTCAAGTCCCTCAAGGGCATCATCCACGGCCTTTCGGATAAGCGGATATTCTTTTTCCGAATCGCAGATGCGGAAATCCAGATAAACCGTTGTCTTGTTCGGAACATTGTTAATTGCCGTACCGCCTTTAATGATGCCGATATTCATCGTCGGATACGGAACTGCAAAGAACGGACTTCTGTTTTTTCTCAGCTCTTCCTCGAAATCCATCATTTTGTTCAGAAAACGGACTGCATTTTTATTCGAACTCTTTCCGTCTATAGGTGTACTTGAATGTGTGGTCACTCCCGTAAAAGTGAAGATATATTCAAGAAGTCCTTTGGAGCCGACCATCGGCACCAGATCCGTAGGTTCTGCTATAAGCATATGCTGCGGGAAGAAAGTACCTGCTTCTGTCATATCCTTAATACCGTTAAACATGATTTCCTCATCGTAAGTACAGTAAATGCAGATTCCCTTTTTCAGCGAACTCAGATCTGTTTCGGAAACAGCCGACATGAACGCTGCGATACCGCCTTTCATGTCACATGCCCCAAGTCCGAAGAGTTCTCCTCCCTTTTCGGTAAGTGTAAACGGGTCTGTTTCCCATCCGTCTGCTATATCCACTGTGTCTGTATGTCCGAGAAAACCTATTGCCGGATTTTTTCCGTAAGAAGCCGTAAGTATCTGTCTCCCTGTTTCGGAGTTCGTTTTCAGTTCTGCGGAAAATCCCTGCTTCGTGAAAAACTCTCCAATATACTTCATGATTTCTTTGTTCTCTTTGTCTGCAATCGTATTGAATGCGACAAGATCGCGCAATATTTCTTTTGCTTTCATGAACACTCCTTTCTGACCCTTCAACCGGTTTCGGTATCCCCGATTCAGATTCACTGTGGCCGTTTTTCATAATGTATTGAGATTTTATCACTTTACTGCGATGAAGTCAATAATTATTTATAATTTCTTTGTGATTGTATTCCAAAACATATTATTTTTCAAGCCTTTTTATGTTTTTAATCACAAATTTTCTTTGGTTTTATGCATAGGCATGCATAAACTTGCAAAAAGCACGGCCTTTTGCGGTCGTGCTTTTAATAATCATATGTCAGATTTTGTAATTAGTTTTGCTCCGTTTTTTTCCCCGGAATAACGAAAATAAAAATAAGTGATGATACAAGAAGCAGATACGGATAAAAGAGCTTCGGGAAAATATCAAATGCCGAAACACTGTATCCCATTTCTGCAGCCGCACTGATTGCAACCAGCATCTGTGCGCCGTAAGGAATCACTCCCTGGAATACGCAGGAAAAAGTATCAAGAATCGATGCGGTTTTCCTCTTTGAAACTCCGTAAACATCTGCCATCTCGGCCGCAATCGGGTTCGCCATTACAATTGCAACGGTATTGTTTGCTGTTGCGATATCCATTGCCCCTACAAGAAGTCCCATTCCGAGCTGTCCGCCCTTCTTTCCTTTGAAGGTCTTCTTTATTCCGCTGAGCAGCGCATCAAATCCGCCATATTCGCGTATAAGCGCGCAAATTGCGGAAACAAGTACGGCAACCATGATAGTCTCAAACATTCCCGAAGTCCCGGCACCCATTGAAGACAAAAGATCCGTCGGTGCTATTGCCCCTGTTGCCAGCATTATGATGCCGCCCGAAACAATTCCTATCAGAAGCACAATAAAAACATTGATACCTATAATACCGCAGGCAAGAACCAGGATATAAGGTACTGTCTGAATCAGGTTGTAATCATGCTCGGTCGGAACCACATCGGCGCCGAGAGTTGTGAATAAAATGGCTGCAAGCGTAAGAACTGCCGCAGGAAGCGCAATTTTGAAATTCTCCCTGAACTTGTCACGCATTTCGCATCCCTGACCCTGGCATGCAGCAATCGTTGTATCGGATATAAAGGAAAGATTGTCACCGAACATAGCTCCTCCCATAACAGAGGCAACGCAAAGAGGCATATCAAAACCGGATGCCGCCGATACCGCAACTCCTATCGGTGTAAGAAGCGTAATCGTTCCTACCGAAGTTCCCATCGCCACCGATACAAGGCAGGCTGCAAGAAAAAGAACAGCAGCCGCATACTGCGGCGGAATAACGGATAAAAGCCAGTATGCTACTGACTCTGCCGAGTCCCTTCCCACAACGCCGACAAACATGCCGGCTTCCAGAAAGATAAGAATCATAATTACAATGTTTTTGTCACCTATTCCTCTTCCCATAAGTACAAGCTTTTCATTGAGGGGAAGCTCACGGTTCTGGATACATGCAACCAGAAGCGCAATCAGAAATACTACGACAATTGGGATATTGTAAAAACCCATCGGAATTCTCATGACATACTCAAACAGTATGCCGAGTCCCAGATAAAGCACTACAAAAATGCCTATAGGCAAAAGTGCTGCCTTGCGACCTTCTTTCATATTTAAACCTCCTAAAGTGCGGGCTGCCAACCCGTTACACATAAAATCACGCAAGGACTAGTCTACCATATTTTTCTTGTATGGGCAAATGTTCATTCCAAAAGAGCCGCGGGTGTCATCTCAAAAGAGGTGCGGCCATAAATCCCGACATCATACATCCTCCGGCAGCACCGGCTGCAAGCACATCTGTCAGATTTTCTGGTGTAATGCCGCCGATGGCATATACCGGCAGATCCGTTTCGGCACAGATTTTTTTGAGAAAATCGATGCCTTTTCCTTTTAATCCTCTCTTGCACTGCGTTTCAAAGATTGTGCCGAGGACAATCTGAGTGGCACCGCATTTTTCGGCAATGCGCACATCTTCGAGTGAGTGACACGAAACGCTGATGCGTTCAAAATTGCCTGCTGCCGCCTCCGCCATGGAAACAGGCATGTGAATGTTTGTGCATCCGAGTTTTTTCGCAATTTCCGGTCTGCCGTGCAGAAAACACGGGACCTCTGCAGCAGCGCATATTCTCATTACCTCCTCCGCCAGAGATTCGTACCCGGCATCACTCAAATCCTTTTCCCGCAGAATGATGGCCTTCGGATGAAGCCCTGCGACCTCTTTGATGCGGCTGAGGAAATCGCCGCGCACCGATTTTCTGTCCGTCACGGCTATTAAATCCGCATATACGGCTGCTTTATCTTTTTTTCTTTTCTCCATCGTAAATAAAATCCTTTCGGCTTCAAAGGCAGAAGGCCCGTACCCTCATGCGGCTTTTGTGTCTGCCGCACACATATATAATCTACACATATATATAGTCATTAAGCACAGGCTGCAGGCCTCCCTGCTCCATATCTTTGTACATTGCCTTAATCGATCTTGAATCGGATATTTCAAACTGCTCATCACCGACGTTTTCATCCGCTTCAACCGATTTTTCCTCATATTTTTCCTCATGGTCGCCGATTCCCGTGGAAACACCCGCAGAAACCTTTGTCGCACATATTTTGGCGATTCCGTTTCTGAATTCGGCGCTTTCCCTGCTCGATACAGTGATACCGACATAAGGAAGGAAGATTCTGTAGGCGCAAAGAACCTGGCAAAGCTGCTTTTCGCCCACATCCCTCGGATTTATCTTTTCATTGTTCACGATTGGCCTTAATCTCGGGCAGCTCAGCGACAGCTCTGCATGAGGATACTTCCTGTTGATGTAATACACATGAAGCGCAGTGGCAAACGCATCCTTTCTGAAATCATCAAGGCCTAGAAGTGCTGAAAAGCCTGCTCCGCGCATTCCGCCCATAAGCGCTCTTTCCTGCGCGTCAAAGCGGTAAGGCCATACCCTCTTGTGCCCCAGAAGATGAAGTGTCTCGTACTTGTCGGGGTTATATGTTTCCTGGAATACAGTTACATAGTCTGCGCCGCATTCGTGAAGATATCTGTACTCATCCACATTTACGGGATAAATCTCAATTCCGATATTTCTGAAATACTTTTTCGCTATCTTAAGAGCCTCACCTATGTAATTTACATCCGAATACTTTCTGCTTTCCCCCGTAAGCATCAGAATTTCTTCCATTCCCGTGTCTGAAATCACCTTCATTTCATGCTCGATTTCTTCGAATGTCATCCTTTTGCGGCGTATATTGTTATAGCAGTTAAATCCGCAGTACACGCAGTAATTCTGGCAGTAGTTCGCAAAATAAAGCGGTGTAAAAATATATACGGTGTTGCCAAAATGGTTTTTTGTTTCCCTCTCCGCTCTTCTTGCCATCATTTCAAGAAAAGGTGCCGCAGCGGGCGAAAGAAGGGCCTTGAAATCTTCTATTGAACATACATCGCGGCTGAGAGCCCGCTGCACATCAAGGCCGGTATACTTTTCGTAATCATATTCGGCCATAGCTTTCAGGACCTTATCCTTGATGTCGGAATCGATTATCTGCATTCCTTCCATGTATTCCATGTGATTTGTCCGCGATGACGGATCCTGCTCGAGTCTGTGTTTTCTTTCAAGCGCTGCGGGAGGAAGTTCATCGCTGTCCACAAAATATACCTGATTTTCTTCATTCAGTTTCTCGTTCATAATTAAAATCCTTTCCGGTTTGGTTGCAATATTTATGTTGCATAGTTTATGTCGCATTGTTTGTGTTGCATAATGTGCAGTGCAGCTATCTGAGGAAGCCGGTAAGAGGATCGGAGGCGCTGCCGCCTCTTGCAAGCACCCTTCCCATTCCGGTCAGGTACGCCTTCCTGCCGGCCTCAATCGCAAGTCTGAAAGCCTCAGCCATCGAAGGGACATCGCCCGCCGTCGCAATGGCCGTATTCGCCATTATTGCCGCAGCTCCCATTTCCATTGCTTCGCATGCTTGCGACGGCTTTCCGATGCCGGCATCGACAATCACCGGCAGGTCTATTTCTTCAATCAGAATGCCGATCATTTCCTTTGTTGCAAGGCCCTTGTTGCTTCCGATCGGTGCTGCAAGAGGCATGACCGCCGCTGCTCCCGCATCGCGGAGGTCGCGCGCAACATTCAGGTCAGGATTCATGTACGGAAGGACAATGAAGCCCTCGTGCGCAAGCTCTTCTGTTGCTTTTACGGTTTCCTGATTGTCAGGGAACAGGTATTTCGTATCGCGCATTATCTCAACTTTTACGAAATCGCCGCAGCCCATTGCGCGGCTGAGCTTCGCAATTCTGACAGCTTCTTCGGCGTTTCTTGCGCCCGAGGTGTTCGGAAGAAGAGTAACTCCTTCCGGAATGAAATCCAGGATGTTCTCCTTTTCCTGAGTGTTTGCGCGCCGCAGCGCCAGCGTTATTATTTCCGCTCCGCCCTGTTCCACCGCTGCCTTTATCAGGTTCAGATTGTATTTCCCCGAACCCAGTATAAATCTGCTTTTAAATTCTTTTCCTCCAAGTACAAATGTATCACTCATCTATTTTCCCTCCAGTATTAACTCTATGGCTTTATTTGCCTGATGGCCCGCACATATCATAACTCTCGGTGCCAGTATGACATCCGTATCTTCAATTCCCGTTTTGAAGTCACCGCATACATAAAGCCTTTTCATTTTCTGTTCCGTAACTATTTCGTTTGCAGCTCCGAAGCCCACCATACCGTTTCCCGATACAACTGTTGCCCCGGGACATTTAAGCAGCACTTCCCTGACCAGCATTGCCTTCTCCTGTGCACTGTCAAGTGCCTCGCATACGACAGGAAATCCCCTGAATAGTTCTTCCACATTATCAGGTGTTATTTTCAGCTGAAAAATTTCATATTCAGCTTTTGGATTAATCCCGTTCAGAATTTCAAGAAGTGCTCCGGCTTTCGGTTTTCCGATGTCGGACAGACTATATGCCTGCCGGTTCAGGTTTGACTCTTCAACCACATCAAAATCTATAAGCCTGAGATGCCCTACGCCGCTGCGTGCAAGCATTACAGCGATATTTGAACCGAGTCCTCCAAGGCCTGCCACCGCAACCTTTGATTTGCTCAGAATTTCTTTGATTTCTTCTTTTTTCATTTTTATCTTCAACCTCCACCGACAAAGCTAAGCACTTCTATTGAATCATTATCTTCAATTATTATGGTGTCATAGCTTTCCTTTGGCACAATCTCAAGATTTCTCTCAACAACTATGCGACTTAGTTCATAGCCTTCCTCATCAAGAAGCTGTTTAAGGCTTTTACCTGCCGCATCCTTCGCTTCTCCGTTTACAATAACCACTGTCTCCTCCTTTCCGGGAACAGGTCATTTTATTTAAAACAAATAAAATAAAAGACCTGCAGCGCCATATCTGCAGGCCGTAAAAAGTCCGATAGTGAAATCCTGCGGGATTTCGAAATATGACAGCGTGCAGATACAGTAATCCTTTACTAAATCCGACGCCTGTTGTGACGATGGAAAGTGGTGTCCCCAGTCCATCCTGATAGGTTGTATATCATTTCTGTTCGACCGGAAATCCCAACTAAAATTTCCGCGAAAAAAAGGACGCATACCCGCAGGCATACATCCCAGAATAATCCGTATCTCCCTACGTTGGCATTATCCAAATCAGGTTAAAGGTCTAGATAAAACAATCTACTCTCAGCCCATTAAATGAACTCCCTATTGGTATAATAGTAACACATGCAAATGTATAAATCAATAGCTGTATGATTCACTTTTCGCTTATAGATTTGCCTGCTTTGGAGGTCTTCACCATACAGAAAGACAGCAGGTGCAACGGCTGCTGTCTTTCTGCCTTCTGTAAGGGTATATATTAAAATCTGCTATTCGAGTTCAAGCTTGACATCGTTCTTGAGTATCTTAACATTTACAAAGTAGAATACCGCTCCGATTACGAGCCAGCTGAGTCCAAGAGTAAGCGCATATGAGGACAGGCTTGTCCAGATATATGCTATGATCAGGAAACCGATTGCCGGAAGAATAAGATGCTTCCATACCTTGCCGGTCTTCTTCTTGAACCAGAAGTAATAAATTACCGTGAAGTTCAGAATTATAAATGCCGAAAGACCGCCAAAGTTAATTACTACCGAAATTGCATTTATTGCGCTTGGGAGCAGATAGATGCTTCCGATTGTCAGTACAAGTGAAAGTACTGCGATGAAAATTGTTGCAACATAAGGAGTCTGGAACTTAGGAGCTACCTTTGCCAGAACCCTTGGAAGCATTCTGTCGCGTGCCATTGAGAAGATAATACGCGAGATTGCAGCCTGTGCAACCATACAGTCGGCAATACCCCAGCTGAAGCCGGTTGCTGCCGCGCAGATAACCATTACCTTGGCGCCGCCTGCCATATTTGCAACTTCATAGAACGCGTTGTCAACGTTTTCAAATGTGCCTTCTCCGTTCCAAGGCATTACGCATGCAGCCAGATATGTCTGTACAACAAAGAATATGCCGACTACTATGATAGCCCACACGCAGCCTTTTCCTACAGAATCGGCTCCACCTTTTGTCTCCTCCGCAAGTGTGCTGATTCCGTCAAAACCGAGGAACGAAAGTACGCATACGGATACGGCACCCATTACAACCTGCATGTTGAAATGATCGCCGTCAAAGATAGGCTTAAGTGTGAAATCAACGCCCGGTGTTGTAACGATATAGTGAACAGCCGCCACACAGAATACCAGGAATACTATGATTTCAAGAATCAGCATTATCCAGTTGAATCTGTTTGTCCATTCAATTCCGACAACGTTTATTACTGTATTAATTCCGATAAATGCGAGCACCCATACCCATACCGGCACGACATCAAGTCCCGGGATAGCAGAAAGTGCAGACGCAGCAACGATGTAAAGCAGTGTCGGTACAAGCAGGTAATCCAGAAGAATTGCCCAGCCTGACATAAACCCTACAGGCTTTCCTATCGCCTTTGTAGCATAGCCGTAAACGGAACCCGAAATAGGGAATTCCTCAGCCATACGCCAGTAACTGAATGCTGTAAATACCATTCCCACAAGGCCGATGCTGTATGCGAGCGCAACCATACCCTGTGAAATTGACATTACTGTTCCGTAAATGCCGAACGGAGCAATCGGAACCATAAAGATAAGTCCGTAACAGACAAGATCGGGCACTGTAAGAGCTCTCTTAAGTTCCTGCTTGTAACCGAGAGACTCAACAGTAGTGTTGTTGTTACCCATTTGATTTTCCTCCTTCTAAATCTTTTTCTGTTATCTATTTAGAATGTCAGTCCCGGAATATATTTTTTCGGGAAGACAAATCTGACAGTTTTCTCCGGGTCTACAATCTGGCAAATCTGCAGATCCCCCAGAAGGCTCATCAGCATGACAATGTCAGCGGTTTCAAGGTCCGTTCTTTCCGCTATCATCTCCTGCATCAGTTCCGTCGCACATTTGCAGGCCTCATCGACAGTTTCCTTCGATACAATTACCGCGAGATAATCTTCTGTCTCAAGCACCGGATATTCGGGAGCTTTTCCTTTGCAGACATCGATGGTCACGTTTACGTCTGCAGGGATTTCAAGACCGGAAACTCCGATTTCACCGTCTCCCATAACTGCATGGAGGTCGCCGAAGCCAAAAAGCGCTCCTTCAACTGCAACAGGGAAATAAAGGGTTGCCCCCTCTCCGATCATGGTAGTATCCATATTGCCGCCGTGCTTCCCCGGAGTTCCTGTATTAATATCAAGACCCTCCTTTGGAGCAACGCCGATTACGCCAATCATCGGTTTCACCGGAATGTCTACTTTCAGTCCCCCTGCCGTAACATAATGAACCACTCCGTCCGATACGGAAGTAACTCTTGTGTGCGAGCCCTCGATTCTCTCACCGAGTGTTCCTTCTCCGTTCAGACAGCAGACCGTACCTTTTTCGTTCAAAGCAATTTTATTAATCGTAACCTTAAGAGCATCTCCGGGCTGTGCCCCCTTGACAAATACAGGGCCTGTTGCGGGATTAATTCTGTCCCAGTCGATTTCTTCCATAACATCTTCCGGTTTTCTGAGCTGATTTCCGAAGCAATCCATGGTTTCAAAATCGATTGTTGCCGGAGCATCAACGCTCACAGCCGGCTTGTTGGTACTGCAAAAGCTGTAAAAAACATTTTCCTTTGTGATTTTCACTTTTAATCTCCCTCCGTTCTTCCTCTTCGTTCCTCTTTGTTCCTCTTGTGTATTTATTTTTCTTTGGTGGTTATTTGCCTTTGGTGCTCAGATAATGACCGGCAGCCTTTGACATATATTCCTCAATGCACGTCCAAAGCTCCACCGCACTTGTCCTTCTTATCTTCATGACCTGCGGATCGATGTGAATCATCTCAATATCGGCATTCATGCTGTAAAACTTCTCCATAATTTTCATCATGGCATCATCTTCGGGGGCGACACCTTTGTTCATGAGTTCAAGGGCATCGACAAGTATCTTGTAATACTGCTTCATTTTCTCATCGGCCGCTCCGGGGTCCTCCGGCAGACTTATATCTTTTTCATGTGCCTCATTTACCTGCCAGATTACATCCCATTTTACCCTGATATAATCCATGACTCCGACAAAGGCACCCCAACTTTCGTTTCCCCTGCTGCCTGCCGACACGGTTTCCATATCCCTCATTATGGAATAACGCTTCATCTGCTGCGAAATCATTTCTTCCATCTGAAGAACTCTCTCGTGGAATTCAGCCGACATATCCGACGGTTTGTTACCTTTTCCTATTCTTTCGGAAATTTCCTGCAAAGACATGCCCATCATTTTGTAGCAGAGAATCTCGTTAAGACGTTCAACTTCCTTTTCTGTGTAATAACGCACGTTGCCGGCACCTGTTGCCGCCGGTTTGAGAAGTCCTTTTTTATCATAAAATCGCAGAGCCCTTGTTGTAACCCCTGCCTTCTTCGCAAGCTCTCCGGCAGAGATAAAAGTCGTTTTTTGTTCTTTATCCACAACAAACTCCTTAATTGATTAGTCTATCAAACAATTTTCGAATTACAACAATAATATACGTTGACCTTAGGTCAATGTCAACTCCATTTTTAATAAAATTAAAAAAAGGCACATCACAATGAATCCACCACCGAAAAATCCGGTTTGAGCGGCGCTTCATTTCTGACTGCCCTTTTGTAATTTTCGCTAATATTACCTTATTATTGCATTTATTATTTCAGAAAGACTTCTTCTAAAAAATATATAATACGAGGTTTCTTTAACAAAAAACCATCGCTTTCAACGCTGTTTTTCGGTGCTGATCTCTTCCTTTTAAGATATTCTTCAAGACACAGATTCTGCTCTGTAATTTCTGCTGCGGCACTTTCCCCGACATAGCGGTAATGCCACGGCTCGTCGCAAATTCCCGTGATTTCGCTTTTATCCTGCGGATACCTTTTAATAAAGCCATACTCATGCGCATGTATCCTGAGCCATTCGTATACTTCCTCACCTGAAGACATATTGGTGTCGGCGTTAATATCAACGGCAAGACCTGTTTCATGCTCGCTTGTTCCCGGAAGTGCCACCCATTCACGAGCCTTATTCGCAGCATCTTCTTCGCAGTACCCTTCTGCCCGGTATGCCTGAATCTTTTCATCCATAATTATCTGCTGCTCTTCTTTTGTCCGGTAGCCTGATGCAACAACCGGATAAATACCTTCAGCGCGCATGTCGTCAAACATCTTTTGAAGTGACGGATAAATTCGCTCATCTACCTTCTCATTGTTCCTTAATGTCACAGTTTCAGTCTCATAGCCCGCAGGCAGCGGATTGTCCCTGTTTACCAGAATCAGAAACGGTTCTTCCGCGTCTTCCCTGTTTTGCGCATTCTCATTTTTCAAAGTGCCGCGGTCATTTTCCTGCCTCAAAGGATCGCTTTGCAGATTAACGAGAAGCGCGAGAAGATGCTCCGACAAAACATTTCCGAAAACAGCGGCCACGCTTGCCATTAAAGCAGATATAATGAGTATCGTCATTAGAAAGAGTGACAGCCTTCTTCTTTTTCTGCGATGCCTGCGGCTTTTGCGCGTACTGCTTTGCGAAGCGCCGCCGTATTGATGCGTATGTCCTGATTCCTCACCAAAATCATATCCACAGTAAAATTCGTAATCTTTTTCAACCATAATGACAAGCTCCCTTCCTTCAAAATAAAAATGCCCTGTTCCGATAGCATAATGTTATCAAAACAGAGCTTTTTTAATCTTTGAATTTTATTCGGAAGTTCTTACGAATTTATGACATTTTCCGAAAGCGGTTCGGGCTTCAACCGCGGCCGGCATTCAGGCCTCCCGCGAATCCGGCGCCTTTGATTCATCCAAAACAGGCCGGTAGGATTTTTCGGGAACGGATTTTGTGGAATCGGCCGTACCGCGTTTGTGGCAATCTCTTGGAAGCGTGAGCGAAAAACGTATCTGCTCATCATGGCTCTCTGCGCATATTGTGCCTCCGTGCAGTTCCACAATTTCCTTTGCAATGGCAAGTCCAAGACCTGCGCCTCCTGTTTTTGAATCTCTTGAAGAATCGATTCTGTAAAACTGCTCAAAGATTTTGGCGAGTTTTTCAGGCGGTATCGTCTTTCCGTGGTTTGAGACTTGTATAAAAACATTATCGCCGTCGCAACGCATGGTCAGTGACACTTCTGTGCCCGGATAACTGTAACCGGCAGCATTTCTGATAAGGTTGTCAAGTACCCTTTCGAGCTTGTCAGGGTCGCACACGATTTCGACACCCGGCTCAATCGAAAGCTTCCAGCTTAAATTCTTTTCTGAAAAAACCGGTTTGAATTCCCATGTAATCTGCTCCAGCATTCTGCTGAGGTTCAGATGTTCGGTCTCCATTACAAGAGTTGTAAGGTTGAAACGCGTAATATCAAAGAATTCATTGATAAGATCTTCAAGTCTTTGGGCCTTGTCCAATGCAATCCCGGTATATTTTGCACGGACCTCCGCCGATATGTCCGGTTCGTCGCAAAGCAGCTCGAGATATCCGATAACGCTCGTCAGCGGTGTTTTTAAATCATGCGCAAGATATACAATCAGATCGTTTTTTCTCTGCTCCGCTTCCCTTGCCAGAAATGCATTCCTGAGTGCCTGCTGGCGCAGCAGATTCATTTCATTCTCCACGCCCTTCAGCTCCTGCGGAAGCGAAATCTTTCGGTCATCCGGCTCCGCAAGCTGTTTTGAGGCTGCAATTACGCTATCGAGATAATTCAACGGCAGCTTTATGAAGAAAAACGCGCCCGAAAAGCACACTGTCATTATCAAAACGCTGCATATGCTTACAATATTTTCATCTACCCAGTGCAGCAGCCTGTAACCCGGATCCTCCGCGTACCATATCACCGAAAGCGACATGTATTCGGCAGCGATAACAAATATAATAAGTATAACCGCCGTTATAATTACCATCCGCAAAAACTTCAGCATTATACGGCGGCTTAACTGACTTCTGTCAGAAAATCCGATTCGATTACTCAATTGTATAGCCCACCCCCCATACAGTCTTTACATATGCCGGCCTGCGGGCAGGCTCGTTCATTTTTTCCCGCAGCCTCGCAATGTGCGCCATTACGGTGTTATTGCAATCCAGATACTTTTCGTTCCAGACCGCCTCAAACAACTCCTCGGATGAAACCACTTTTCCGCGGTGCTCGCAAAGATACCAAAGAATATTGAACTCAGTCGGAGTAATTGAAAGTTCTTTGCCGTTCAGGGTGCATTTATGCTCATCCAATGAAATATTCAGCCCTCTTATCTGAATAGAATTATCGTCATCGGAAATGCTTCCCTGCTTATCATAACGAATATATCTTCGGAGCTGGGTTTTTACACGAGCAACAAGCTCCAGGGGCTTAAATGGCTTTGTGATGTAATCATCCGCGCCCAGTGAAAGGCCGGTGATCTTGTCAATATCATCAACTTTTGCCGTAAGCATAAGTATCGGAAACAGATAATCCCTGCGTATTTTTTCGCAGAGTGCAAAGCCGTCCATATCCGGAAGCATGACATCTAAAATCGCAAGGCTGATATTTCCATTTTCGATGCAATGCCATGCATCGGTGGCATTGTTGAATTTAAAGACATTAAAGCCCTCATTTTTAAGATACAGCTCGAGCAAATCGGCGATTTCCGTTTCATCATCCACAACTACGATTTTCTCATTCATTAAATATTGATACCTCCTGTCCGATATAAAACAGTTTATCAGAGGCAGATGTAAAGGACAAGTGTCCGTTCACACGAAAATTTATCCGCTTTACACAAAATTTCATCCCCCACCTGAAAGGCAAGGGATTCGGTAATCCGTATTAAATTCAGGGCAATTCATCCCTGCAGTTGAAGAAACTGCGGCCACGGACACGTAAAATTAAAGGAATTTTACTTCTCCCGTTTCGATGTCATAAATAGCCCCCATAACCTTCAGACCATACTTTTTTTCGTCGGCCTGAATAACCAGGCTGCTTTCAATCCGGCGGCAGCAGTGCTCGACGTTTTTTCTGCAGGCTTCATAAGGATCTTTCTCTTCCCCTATGGCCTCCTTTATGCTCTCAGCGATAAATTTAATATATTCACCGGAATGTCCCGCAAGCACAGCGTCTACCGCGCCGCAGTTCGTATGTCCCAAAACAACAACAAGTCCTGTCCCGAGATGATCGGCCGCATATTCTATGCTTCCGAGCTGATGGCTGTCGATTACGTTCCCGGCGAGACGAATTACAAAAAGATCGCCTATTCCCGTCCCGAAAATAAGTTCCGGAACAACTCTGGAATCGGAGCACGTAATAACAATCGCATAAGGATGCTGCCCATAATCCTTAAACCGCTTCAAAACGGCTCTTGAAATATCGGTACTTGTAAAAGAACCCTCCACATATTTGCGATTGCCTGCCTTTAATCTCTCAAGCGCCACTTCTGCCGAATATTCATAATGCTCTTTTCCCATACTTTTCTCCTTTCTGCGGTTTCTCATTGATATAACAGTCTTTTATATATAGTTCGATTTTCTCATAATCGTACCGCTGTTGCAAGTAAAGATTTTCTAATATTCTGAAAATTGTTTCTTGAACTCATGCGCACAGCTCAGCTTTTTCGGGTTTAGTGGCGGGAAAAATAAAATAATGCTATAATTATCTGTAATAATTTAAACTTCTTGATATGCCACGGATTGGGAATTTTTCACTTTCCCGATGAAAGGATATTTTATGAACATTGCCATAGTAGACGATGAGCCTTCAAAAGCCAAAGAACTGGCTGAACTGTTGAGCGAATATGCTTCCAAAGGCGGCCTTGAAATTACCGTTGATTTTTTCGACAGCGGCGAGGCTTTTCTGTCTGATTACCACGCATATGCCTACACTGCCATCTTCATGGACATATACATGGAAGAAATGACAGGTATTGAAGCTGCTCAAAAGGTTGCAGCGCAGGACCGCAAAGCAATTATCATATTTCTGACTTCCAGTAATGAACATATGCCGGAAGCCTTTTCTGTCCATGCCTACGATTACATCGAAAAACCCGCAAAACGCGAAAGGATTTTCAAAGTCATGGACGATCTTATTATGCGCAAAACCATGGCAGAAGATGTGCCGGTTTTTTCTTTCGTCTCTGAAAAGACTAATATTGCCCTGCCATATACAGACATAGTTTATATCCGCACCGGCAAGCACAACTATCTTGAAATCTGCGATAAATACAAAATTAAATATTCAACACGCCTTACTATTTCAGAAGTATCAAAGAGTCTGCAAGGCGATCACCGCTTTCTGACTGTCCTGCGCGGCATAATTGTAAATATGGATTATATAAAATATATCGAAGACGGGACTTGTATGCTTTCATCGGGTGAATGTGTCCCCGTAAATGTAAAAAATACACGTGAACTTCTTACAACATGGCAGAATTACAAATTTGACAGCATCAGAGCCGGCCGGCGGGAAAGGAGAAACAAAAAATGAATATCTCAAAATTCACCGCTGCAATGCTTTCCTGCTATGCTGTTCTGCCTGCCGCAATAATGTGTCTTGCCCCGATGAAACACCGGCTCCGTTACAGTATTAAAAAAACAGCGGTTCTTACATCCGTGTTTTGTCTTTTGATAATCTCGCTGCTCTCATTCATCGAAGTGAAGTTCGAACTCGGCTACTATACACTTTTCCCGTTGCTTTTTCTGCTGACGTTTTTCTGCTACCATATAAGTCTGCGGGTATCGGTATGCAAAAGCCTTGTTGTTTATTCGATTGTTGTGGTTTTTATAAGCTTTCTCGCCAATTTCTCAAAAGGTTATGACGCATTACTTCATCCGGATTCGACACTTCAGAATTTTTCTCCGGAAGCCGCCTTGTTTCAAGCGTTTCTTGTTACTGCTTCTGTAGCAGCAGTCATCTTCCCTTTTCAGAAGTACGGCAGTATTATTGTGGACAAATTCGATTTGCGGCATGTGTGGTATACTACACTTCCGATTTCCTGGATACTTCTGATATATAATCTTTTGATTTCCCCTCGCAAATACGAAACCATGTATGTAAACAACGTTTTCCTGTTTTTCTGGATTTCGCTTTCACTCCTCATGATATTACTGGGATTGCTTTGCATACTCTTTTATTTCATTGTATCGGGAATGATGCAGGCTTCCGAAGCCCGCGAAAAAAACCGTCTGCTGGAAATGCAGGAAAAGGCATACATAACTCAGCAGCAGTATCTGCAGGAAACGGCAAGAGTGCGCCATGACTTTAAACATGCGCTGGGTACACTGCAGATGCTGGTACACGAAGGCGATATAAATTCCGTCCAAAAGTATCTGGATGATTATGCCGAGGCTCAGCCGCAATCCGAAACAGTTGCATTTTGCCGAAATACCGCAGTAAACGCACTTTTGAATTACTATCTGCAAATGGCTGCAGGCAATGAGATTTCATCTGATTTTGAAATTAATCTGCCCGACTCGGCTTCCGTCAGCGACATTGACCTTTGCGGTATTCTCGGAAATATTCTTGAAAATGCAATTATCGCATGCGGCAAATTATCCCCGGATGCGCGTTTTATAGACCTCGTTTTGCGGACAGAGGGAGAAAGTGTCCTCTATATAGTTGCCACAAACAGCTTCGACGGCAAAGTCAGGAAAAACGGCGATACCTACCTGTCTACCGCA
>JAILLO010000099.1 GCA_024693105.1 Clostridia bacterium
TTGAAGTTTCGGCTTCCGCAGCCAATGTGAATGTCAGCCTGGAAGGCACAGACGCTCCGCTTAAGGCAATTCCGCAGCTGCTTTACAGTATTTTGTATAATCTCTGCGACAATGCAATAAAATACAATAAAAGCGGCGGAAGCATTACAGTCAGTGTGACCCGGAAGGAAAAAGACACTGTTTTATCGGTTAAAGATACCGGAATCGGAATTCCGGAGGAAAGCAGGGAAAGGATTTTTGAAAGGTTCTACCGTGTCGACAAGAGCCGCAGCAAGGAGGCCGGAGGGACCGGTCTCGGACTTTCAATAGTTAAGCACGCGGTCCTTGTTCATGGCGGGACAATTGAATGCATAAGTACCGTAGGCGATGGAACGGAGTTTAAGGTAACGATACCAAATGAGCCGAAGGAAAGTACCAACTGATACGGAAATTTTGTAAAAAGCCGCCCCCGGTGTGTACCGACCTCCAATCGTTAGATTTTAGGTCTAACTTTTGGGGGTCGGTACAGTGCAGCCGGGGGCGGTATTTTATCATCACTGCGGAAGTTCAATTTCGGTGCGGCCCAAAATCCGCTTTGGAACCGGCTTCCTGCTTTGTTTTACTATTTTGTGTAGCTTTCCATAAGAGCTTTGAACGCCGGCATTGAGCGGCGAATCGTATCGGGAGATACGCAGTATGCAATCCTTACATAACCGCTGCAGCCGAAGGCAGACCCCGGGACAAGAAGCAGCCGGAAGTCATTTTTTGCCCTTTCGCAGAATGCCTTGTCGTCATCGACAGGCGTTTTGACAAACATATAAAAGGCTCCCTGAGGATAGACGCATTCGTAGCCCGCAGAAGTAAGTCCTTCGTACAGGGCTTTTCTGTTTTTGTCGTAAAAATCAATATCGGCACATTCATCAAGGCATTTTGCAACGGCACGCTGAAGAAGCGAAGGCGCGTTGACAAAGCCCATAATTCTGACTGCCGTTGAAACAGCGGCGCGCACATCTTCAAAATCAGCGACCGAATCGGGAATCAGAAGATATCCTATTCTTTCTCCGGGCAGGGAAAGTGATTTTGACCAGCTGTAACCGACAATTGCATTTTTGTAATGCCGCGTTACATAAGGAACCTCAATACCGTCATAGGCAAGTTCCCTGTATGGCTCGTCGGCAACAAGATATATGTCTGTGCCAAGTTCCTTCTGTTTCCTTTCAAGAAGTGCGGAAAGGCTTACAATTGTTTCTTCCGAATAAATAACGCCGGTCGGGTTGTTAGGTGAATTTATAAGAACAATCCTAGTCTTCGGCCCGATCATTTTTTCAAGCTCCGCAAGATTCGGCTGAAAACTTGAAGTGTCGGCTGGTACGGCTTTTAAGACTGCATGGCAGTTTGCTGCATAACTTTTGTATTCGCCGAAGTATGGCGCGAAAGTGATAACCTCGTCGCCGGGATTCATAAGAGTATTGAAAATCACGTTAAGACCGCCGGCCGCGCCGACCGTCATTACGATATTGTCTTTTGAAAATGCTGTTCCGAAGCGTCTGTTGATGCTTTCGGCAACCTTCTGGCGGACATCGGGATATCCGCAGTTGTCCATATATCCGTGAACAAGTGTCGGAGAATCTTCTGCAAGGACGTCAATAACGGCTTGTCTGACTGATTCGGGCGGTTCCAGATTCGGGTTCCCCAGGCTGAAATCAAACACATTTTCGGCACCGTATTTTTGCGCAAGTCTGACGCCGTCTTCAAACATTGCCCTGATTGCAGAGCTTCCCGCAACAAGGGTTTTCATTTTTTCTGATATCATTTAATTACCTTCTTCCTACTTTTCCTACATGCCTACAGGTAGTTTTTTCGTCAAATTTATTCGGGAATTTCTGACAAAATGTCCGAAAAAATTTGCTCTAATTATATATCACGCATCATTTTGTAGCAAGGGGGATTTTGACATTTTGTGCCGAAAACGGCGACGGAACATCATACCCCTGAAATAAAATTGCAACACATTCGAAAAACCGGTGGAAATGTTGTAAATCTTTAAAACTTTGTGTATTTGCCGCAAGAGTGCCATTTTTCCTATCGACTTTTATATGCAACAGTTGTATAATTAAAGTGTCTGTAAACTGACAGGAAAATTGTGTAATTTAATTACCAAAATTTTACATATATTCAACATGACAAGGGGTAATTTTTATGCTTGAGAAAAGAAGAACTTACTACAGAGGATGGGCATTTGCTCTGACACTTGCGATGATTTTTACGGCGTTGTTTTCGGGCCTTATGGTGCCGGGTGCAGTAGAGGAAGCTTATGCGGGCCAAACATATACGGTAAACGATGCTACGGAATTATATACAGCTATTAAGAATGCAGCAAGCGGAGATACGATTGAGCTTGGTGCAGATATAGATATTAATATCACTCCTCAGGCTGCCGGGCTTACAAGCAGAACTATATCAAACAAGACTTTGACAATAGAGGGAAATAATCACGCAATAACGGATGTTTCTGCCGCCGATGATTTATATTTTTCTGTAGTAGCGAGGGGCACATCAAATATTGTTTTTCGGAATATAGTCTTGGATGGGGCAGGCGTGTGCGCACAAAAGATAAACGTGCAGGGCAATTCAACCGTAACACTTGATCAAAGTTCAGTAATCAAAGGGTGTGTTTCTACATCTACTGTTCGCGTAAATGGAACGGATGCAACTTTCAATTTGTATGGCACTATTGAAGGTGGTAACAGCGATAATGTCGGTGGAGCCATTAATTCGAGTGGTACTGTAAACATTAAACCCGGAGCAGTTGTAAGCGGGTGTGCTGTTTCCGCAGGGGTTACCGGTGGTGGCATTAATAACAGCGGAGTTTTAATTATCGACTCAGGCGCAAAGGTTATCGGATGCAGTGCCGGCGGTAACGGTGGCGGCATTTACAATAGCGGCACTTTAACAATCAGTCCAGAGGCAGAGGTGTCTGGCTGTACTGCGACCGGAAACGGCGGAGGCATATATAATGATAATGGCGGAACGCTTAATCTTCAGGGCAAAGTGGCAGATTGTACGGCAACAGCAGGTGGCGGTATTTATTCATTGGATTCCGCAACCATAAATATAAGTGGAGACGCGGAAGTAAACTCGAATACTGCAGGCTCGGAACGATCAAATATTCATTCACTGGCAACAAACGGGACACAGGTGTATATTACGGACCTCCTGACATGTACCGGGGACAGCATAGGATTCACTGCAGATGATCCGTATTTTCGAATCAATGCAGGAGATACATCTCGAGCAACAGCAAGTAAGAACAAGCTTTTTGCGGATGATGAGGGATACGATATTGAATCTGACGAAAATGACTCAACGAAATTAAAACTTCTGTCGAAGGAAACGATAATTGCAACGGTTTCTGCAATAGATGCACTTGTAGCATATGACGGAAACAGTCATGGTGTATCGTTTGAATATGCGACGGAAGGTGGCATTACGACATATGGTACGTTGGATGAAGCGTATTTCAATAATTCGCTGCAGTTGCGCTACAGTGGAGAGACAGCGGAAGGAGAGAACTACGGCCCGACAGCAACGGCACCGACCATGCCGGGAAATTACACGGCAACTTTCAGCCTGACCACATACGGAAAAACCAAGTTCAGGCTTGCAGCGTGTACAAATTCGGCAGATTTTGTAATAACAAAACGTGCAATAACGGTATCGGCAATGATAATAACCTCGAAGATATTTGACGATACTCCGGCAGCACTTACATTTACTCCGTCAAATACTCTGTCTTCCGAATGGACTGAAGGGATGCAGTATAACATCATATATAGGGGGACACTTGCGGACGAGGCAGGCAGCACATATGGCCCGACAGCAACAGCACCTTCAAAACCGGGCTCATACAATGTGTCAATAGACTTGACAACGCAAGGCGCAACAATATACCGCATTGCGGATGCAGCTTCAAACTGGACGAGGGATTATGCAATATCAAAATCCGCACTTACGGTTACTTTGGGAGCTTTTGCGGAAAGATCGTTTAACGGAGCGGGAGCAACGGTTACTGTTGCCTCTGTGGGCGCGATTGCAGGCAAATGGAATCAGGGAACTAACGGACAGTATATTTTCACATATACAGGTAGGCTGGCGGATGGTGTAACGCCTTACAATTCTACAACGGCACCGACCATGCCCGGTATATACACCGCGACGTTTGAACTTACAAATGCGGGAGATTATCCGGGAACGCTTATGTATGACATAAGCGGTGTGACGACAAGTGCCATTACCATCACGAAAGCATCTGTAAGTGTGACGGTTGCGGCAGATAGCAAGGAGTATGACGGCACTGCTGTAGCACCGACGATTGTATCTTCTGGCGGCATTTTGGGCTTCTGGAGTTCGCCGCAATATTACACAGTTGAGAGTACTCCTCCGGGACTTACAAACGTAGGAGATTATCAGGTGAAATTCAGCCTCACAGATCTTGGAAACAGGCTCTATACGGTTTCCGGAACGACACAGGCGGCATTTCACATAAGCGGTGCGGCACTTACCGTAGAGGCTCAGAATCTTGAAAGAACCTACGGTGATACCGTCGCAACCCTGACGGATTACATAAAAACGAATAATGTCACCTATGCCGGGCTTGTTGCTCCGCACAACAGCGACGGTCTGACACCGACGATTCAGATTCTGAGCGGCGGAGCAATCCTGAGCGGTGACAGTCCTGTTCCTGTGGGAACATATGCTATAAGCATTGCGGCAATCACTCCGGCGGATACCGAGACAGCGAATATGCTTTCACAGTATGACATTGTCAGAAGACCTGCAACTCTTACAATTACACCTGCGAGTATGACAGCAGGAGTTACATCATCCGGTGTGACATGTGACTATGACGGAAACGCGCACAGTATCAGTGTTGCGATTTCGGGCGTTGCGGAAGGCGCAAACCTCAGATATAAAATATTGAACGGCAGTGGCGTATGGTACGATGCAAATCCGTCGTTTTCGGACGCCGGGACTTACAGTGTATTGTATGAAGTAACCAAACCGAATTATACAACTGTTACTCATACTGAAACCGTAACCATTACCCCTGCAACTGTGTACATTCAGGCAGACAACAAATCAAGAACGCCGAATACGGCAAATCCTGAATTCACATACAGTCTTGTGGGACTGATACCGGCAGACGAAGCGCTGCTTGTCAGCCCGGGAGGATTTAAGCTTACCGGAGTTACAGCAGGAGCATGTAATTTTGGCATCACAAATGCAAGCAACATAAGTCTTACATGTGCGGCTCTTGAGGCGTCGCCGGCAGGCATATATGCGATTGAATTTGCTCCGGGAGCAACTGCAACAGCGCTGGCAGATTCAAGCGGCGTTAAAGCTGCAAATTATGTTTGGGACACATCAAATTTCCATAACGGAAGGCTGACGATCGGAGCAGCTCCGTCGCCATCACCGGGAGGTGGCGGAGGCGGCGGCGGTGGCGGCGGCGGTGCAGCCGAAATCGATCCTTCACCTATTGTTACACCGAATACCGGAAGCCTGACAGTAACGCCTGAAGCTTCCGTAAACGGCGGAAAGGCGTCGACCGTTATTACGCAGGAGCAGGCAGCGACGATACTTGAAGATGCGAAAGGCAAAGAAAATGCACAGGTTGTAATTGCACCGAAGTACAGTTCACAGGACGGAACGGTCGTAGAGTCAGCTTCTCTTACGGTTCCTTCTTCTCTTGTTTCGGGACTTTCACAGGAAACTTCGGCAGAGATACTCTTCAGGAACCCTGTAGCTGATATTGAGATTTCAAATGCACTTCTTGGAGAACTTACGCAAAGAGTTGGAGGAGACCTTGTCGTTTCGGCGTCAAAGAACTCCGACGGAACTTACAGCATCGCATTTTCAAAGGGCGGAGTTTCGCAGACTTCTCTTAAAAACGGAATCGTTGCGATGGTTTCGCTGCAGGGAAGCACTCTTAGCGGCGACGTTGCGGTTATGCTTCAGAACGGAAGAGAAGACATTATTGAAAAGTCACTTGTGTTCGGCGGCGAAATATATATTATGCTCACACAGGGCGGAAATATCAAAGTTATTTCGAATTCCGACTACTTTGACGATTTGTTCTATGATGATATGACAGACCACTGGGCAAAGGAATATATTGATTTTGCAAGCGCAAGAAATCTTGTAAACGGCATGGGTGTTGACGAGAACGGAAAAAACAACTTTGAGCCGGATATAAGGACTACAAGGGGAATGCTTGTCACGATACTTTCGCGACTTGAAAAATCCCCTGAAGCACTTTCGGAAAATAAATTTGCAGACAATGCAGATCCAAACGCATACTATGCAAATGCCGTAATCTGGGCAAGTGAAAACAATATTGTAAACGGAATGGGTGTTGATGAACAGGGAAGAAACAATTTCGAACCAAACATCGCCATTACAAGGCAGCAGCTTGCTACCATGCTTTATAAATATGCAAAATATCTTGGCATGGGCACAAAGCTGAATTCGGGAGCACTTGTTTCATATAATGATTACAAAGATGTGGGAACTTGGGCATCCGGGGGAATGGCCTGGGCAGTTTCAAACGGAATTATTTCCGGCAAGCCGGGCAATATTCTCGACCCGAACGCAAATGCGACAAGAGCCGAGGTTGCGGCAGTTCTGCAGCGCTTTGTAAAGTGCATGCTCGTTTAGATTTTAAGGAATCAGGCATGTAACTCCCGCCGGCCTTAGGACCGGCCAAACCATTTGCGGCCATCAGGCCGTTTGGCGGAGTGATTACAAATTATATAATTAAAAATGCAGAGGTTTAGGATGTATGATATGTACCCAGGATTCTGGGTACATATCATAAAATCCGGGACCTCTGTTTGTTTATCCGAGAGGAACAAGCTTTTGGACACTTAATAAATCACCTTTTTATAGCACCGCACATTGCGGTTTCGCAGACGCTCTTACTTATCGGGGAAGAAATACTATCGGAAGAATTTTTAAGATATGTTAAAATGACAACTGTTGTCTTTTGTTGTATAATGAAAAAGGAATCGGGCAGAACCGATTCGGGCGAGGAGTGTTATGATGGGAAACCGTCTTTATTTGGACAATTGGATTGGTCAGAAAATAGGACTTACCGAAAATGAAGAACTTACGCGCGAAAAAATATGCGCGTATCAGCTTGAAAAAATCAGGGAAAACATTGAATATGTCAAGCAAAAGAGCCCGTTTTACCGCGAAAAGCTGAAAGATATCAAGCCGGAAGATATAAAAACACCTGACGATGTTTGCAGGATTCCTCTTACAACGCAGGCAGAACTTATTGAGCACGGCCGCGATATGATATGCGTTCCCGAAGACGAAATTAATTATATCATCACTATCGGGGGGGACGAAAACGAGGAAAAAGCAAAGAAGATTTATTTCACGGAAGAGGATCAGCGTCTTACCATAGACTGCTTCCACCATGGGATGAAGTACCTTTGCAATACGGGAGAGCGTGTTCTTATTCTGCTTCCGTGCAAGGAACCCGGTTCGGTCGGAAATCTTCTTGAGATCGGTCTTGACAGGATGGATGTCGAGGCTGTATGCTTCAATGAACTCAAGTCGGAGAATGATTACAAGGATGTACTGAAGCTTGTTGAAAATCAGCGGATTCATTGCATTGTCGGCAGACCGCGTCAGGTTGAGGAGCTTGCAAGGCAGTCGGTTGAAATGCAGAAAAACGAACTGTTTGTTGAATCGTTGAGAAAGGTTCTCCTGACAGGCGAGTATGTTTCGCTTCAAAGCTGTGAAGTTATAAGCGAGGCATGGGACTGCCGTGTATATGAACATTACGGGATGACCGAGATGGGATTTGGCGGCGGCATATTGTGCACCGCAAACGGCGGCAAAGGTATGGCTTATCCGGGTTATCATCTAAGAGAGGCAGACCTTTATGTCGAAGTTCTTGAAAGGAACAGCAATCTGCCGGCAAAGCCGGGAGAATACGGGGAAATTGCATTTACGACTCTTACAAGGGCGGGTATGCCGCTTATAAGATACAGAACAGGTGATATCAGCAGGTGGATAGACGAACCTTGCAGGTGTGGAAGTGTTCTGAGGAGACTTGACAAGGTTCGGGAGTCAAAGTTTGTATGATTGCTTTTGACAGCATACATGACTAACCGGCGGGGGAGGAAATTATATGAACTACAGAGGCAGGGTGTTTTTAATAAGACACGGTGATGTTGAAGACAACGGAGCCCTTCTTTTTGAAGGACACACTGATGTTCCGCTTGACGAGGACGGACAGTATCAGGCGATGAATTCAGGGCTTGAACTTGCGGGCTATCAGCCGAATACAGACCGCATTTACTCAAGCGATCTTCTTCGTGCAAGCAAGGCGGCGGAGATTATCGGCAATTCGCTCAGCGTTACAAACAACGGCAGAAACATAGAAATTGTTTTGAAGAAGGAATTCCGTGAGCTGAATATGGGAACATGGGACGGCAAGCTTGTTGATGATATCAAACGCCTGTATCCTAAGGAATTTGAAAAGTTTAACGCCGACCCTCTCAATTTCAAGCCGAGCAAGGATGCCGAAAATTATTACGAACTTCAAAACAGAGCTATTGCAGCCTTTTATAATATCCTTGAAGAAGAGCACAAGGTTTCGCTGAAACTGAGAAGAAATCCTGAGAACCTTGAAAACGGCATGTTTGTGGGCGATGAGGACAGAGACGTTGTTCTTGTAACGCACAGCGGAGTTATAAGAATGCTTCTCAAGGACTTTCTCGGCTACAGTATGGACCAGGCACTGTCGCTTGATATTCCGAAAGGTTCTATTACTTTACTTGAGATTACAACTTAGACTAAAATATAAATATTGTGTATGCAAGGCATGAATCAACTGCAGCTTCGCCGGGCTTTGACCGGCGGGCTCATTGCAGGCAGGATTTGTGCCTTTTTATTTGCAGCGCCTTCCGGTGCCGCTGCGGCGGGATTGCAGGTCTTTTCGGGCAATTTCACCGACGGCTTTGAGGGTGCGCTTGCCGGGTTGCTTTCCAAAAGATATTTTCGGCAGCGGTTTTGCTTGACATATTCGGGCAAAGGGTGTAACATTAAACCAACAATTAAAAGATTGTTTAATTGTTTAAGCGTTTAAACATTCAACTATTTTAGTATTTTACTATTCGATTTTGCAATCAAGTCGAAAACGAATATTTTATGTAAGAGGGGAAGGCTATGTCTGAAATTATATTGCCACATGACCATGGCATGACAAACCACGAGCTGCTTGAACATATCCCGGAAAGGGAGAGCTTCGAAAAAACAGCGAACGTATTTGCATTGATAAGTGATGCAACGCGTCTGAAAATTTTATGGCTCCTGTGCCACAGTGAGGAATGTGTTGCAAATATCAGCGCAACGGTTCAGATGACTCCGCCGGCCGTTTCGCATCATCTGCGGATACTCAGGCAAGCTGAGCTTCTCAAGAGCAGGCGTGAGGGGAAAGAAGTTTATTACACCCTGGCCGACAATGAAGGCGCCGAGCTTGTTCATCATGTTGTAGATCACGTTTTTAATCTGAAGTGTGGTGTCTAAACTATGAATGAGGAAAACCGGGGCAGTGCGGACGAGGAAGGTCAAAAGCAGCACCGGGCAGCCCGAAGGCGAAAAATTATATCGCAGCGAGGCGCCGGGACTGCAGGAAAACGCTCTGAAGGCCGATAAGCAGGAAAAAATTATCAAGACAGAAAAAACTAAAAAGAATTCGCCCAAAAGGGACAAACAAAAGGGAATAAGAAGAGAAAGGAAAAGAAAATGAAAAAGTCATATAAACTCGAAAATCTTCACTGCGCGAACTGTGCGGCAAAAATGGAAAACAATATCAACAAGCTTGAAGGCGTGAATGCCACAGTCAACTTTATGACGCAGAAGCTGATGATTGAAGCAGAAGATGAGCATTTTGAAGAAGCAGTTTCCGAAGCACAGAAAGTAATAAGCAAAATTGAAAAGGATTGTCTGATCAAAAGATAACTTTTCGGAGGATGAAATATGCCAAAATTGACAAAAGAACAGAGAAAGATTATTATCCGAATGCTTCTGACGGTT
>JAILLO010000013.1 GCA_024693105.1 Clostridia bacterium
GGGATGCACAAAATCGTGCATCCCTTTGAAGTGAAAAAAATAATTTGAAATTGTTTATATAAGTGTTTCCTTTATGACGCGCATCCAGTTTTCCCTTGCAATGCCTTCAAGCTCTGCATCCGAAAAGCCCGCCTTTTTCATCAGCTCCACAAGATGCGGAACCTTAGTGCAGTCTTCGATGCCCTGTGCATAAGAAGTGTCCTGATCGCTGTATGAACGCATGCTGTCAGTTGACAGGAATTCGAAGAAATCAAATCCAAAGCCCAGATGCTCCGGACCGATTTTATCTGCAATATAAACTGCATGCTTTACAAGATTCTCGACTCTCTGATCCGGAATCTCCTCACTTATGAACTTATTGAAAGAATTTAATCCGACAACACCGTTTGTGTCACGTATCGCAAGAAGCTGCTCGTCTGTCAGATTTCTTGACGCGCCGCAAAGCGCTCTGGCATTTGCGTGCGAGCTTACAACCGGACCTTCAGCTATCTTAAGTACGTCCCAAATTGATGCATCGTTTAAATGCGATACATCCAGTATCATATGCTTGTCAATAATCTTTCTGACCGCTTTCTTTCCGAGGTCGGTCAGGCCTCTTCCGGGTGTTCCCTGAACTCCCGTTGCCAGTGCATTTTCTTCATTCCAGGACAGCATCGCATGTCTTGCTCCGAAATCATAAAGCATGTCGATTTTGCTCAAATCTTCGCCTATGCTGCGCAGACCTTCAAGGCCTATAAGTACATAGAACTTTCCTGCGGCTTTTGCGGCTTCGATTTCGGAATAATTCTTTACAATGGCTATTTCATCACAATCCTGTACTTCCTGCCTTACCGCATTCATTATCTGCCGGCAGCGCTGTGCCGGGTCTGCATCGTTAGGCGGGTCAATCCAGATTACAAAGATGCTGCCTTCGATTTGTCCCTTTCTCAGGCGCGGAAGATGATGCTTCCTCAGAATATCCCTTTCCCCGTTCAGAGACCGGATAGTTACGTCCGTCCAAATGTCAGAATGACCGTCAAAATACATTTTTTGCCTCCATTTTTCAGTACGTATCGTTTACGTTATTTATTTACTTTAAACTATAGTTAATTATGCTCCGATAATATTTCCTACCAGGATTCCAAGGTATGTTCCGATAACATAACCAAGTGTTCCTACAAGAAGGATAGGTGCCACAAGCTTTGTCCATCCCTTTGAAATTGCCATTGCGGCAGCAGTTGTAGGTCCTCCGATGTTCGCATTTGATGCAAGGATGATTTCCTCAAGATTGAACTTGAAGATCTTTCCGAGAACAAAGATAACGATCATGTTTACCAGTACCATGATTGCGCAGAATACCAGAAGCAGCGGTGACTTTTCAACGATAAGCGGAATTGAAGCAGGTACGCCGATTACAAAGAAGAACAGATAAATCAGATATGTACCGATTTCCTGCGATCCCTTGATTTCGCCGAATGTCTCAGGCTTAACCGTTGCAAGAATCATTGTGATTGTTGTAATTATGAGATATTTATTTCCAAGCATACCGTTGAGCAGTACGAAGAAGAAGTTTGTTGTCGGAATTACGGCAGCAAGGAAATCTGCGATAATACCGGAAACAGCTACGATAATAAAGCTTGTTCCTACAGCAAACGCGATGTCCTTGAGGGAAATTTCCTTTCTTCCCCAGTACTTTGCAGCAAGTGTTTTGTTTTCTTCGGAAATTCCGAAAGCTTCAACCTCGTCAAGATGAGGGTGCTTGAAGTGCTTCTTGAAGAATGCCGTTGCAGGAATTGCAACAAGTACAAAGAAGTAAAGAGCCATCAGAAGATTGTCGGATACTGTAGTTGCCGAAACAACTTCGCCCGGTACATTGAAGGATGTTGAAAGTGCAACGAAGTTAACGCCTCCGCCGATATACGAACCTGTCATCATTGCCGCAACGCCTGCTGCATACGGAATATGCGACTTAAGAAGCGTAAAGGCAAGAATTGCACCGAGAGTTGTTCCGATTGCGCCGATTAAGTAGATAATAAGCACACGTCCGCTTTCTTTCCAGATTTTCTTGATGTTGCACTGCAGCAGAAGAAGCGGAATTGCAAGCGGTACTACGTAGCCCCATACATTATCCCATGTAGGACAGTCGGCAGGAATTATACCGAGATTTGTAAGTGCGAGTGCAAAAATAAGAGCTATAATTGCACCGGACATCTTTGATGCCCACGAATATTTCTGTTCAAGCCAGATACTCAGTGCTACGCAACCGCAAAGAATTGCCCAGAGTACCCATGTGTTCTCTGCACCGACCAACGGGTTGGCAGTGTCAAAAATTTTTCCCCACATAAATAAGACCTCCTAATATTGTGTAATAATAAAAAATATAATTATAAGGGTTCCGTGAAAAGGCACATCATCGCTTTTTCGATTCCGCATACGGGCTGTCCTTTTCCCACATACGCAAATGCTTTTCACGATAATGAAACTTTTTTCACTACACACGCCTTTATTATAATTGAGATGTTTCCGGTGTCAATTCTTATTTTGAAAACAATTTCAAAATAATGAACAGGGCTGCAAAATGCGCCATTTTGCCCGTTTGATTTGCTGTCCGTTTAACCCGAAATTTAACAAGTTTGCTGTTTCATGGTGTGAAACAGTTCGGAATTTACCCATTTTGGCCCAGCGGAATTTCCAAAACATTACAATCATGCTGTCCTGTCTGCGGCGCCCCGCCTCTTTGCTGCGCGCGGAATCTGTATGCAGTGCCCCGCCTCTTGTGCAGTGCACTGCTCTTGCCTGCGATGCCGCTGCTAAAGTTTTTTATCTTGCGCATTTGCCGAATCTTTTGCTAATATACCAATTGAAGCAGTGACTGTAAAATGTTAGAATATTTTTACAGTCAAGCGGTGCAATTTCGCCTTGCCGTAATTTTTCAAAAGCCCGCACCCGAAACCGGTTTTACACCAACCGTTTTCAAAAGGCGGCATTGTGCGCTGAAAAAGGTTTGAAAGGGGAGACATATGGAACTCAAAATCGGAAGCAAGTTAAAAGATTTAAGAAAAAAGCAGGGGATTAACATCACCCAGTTATCTGAACGTTCACAGGTAAGCACCGGCCAGATCAGCCAGATTGAAAGGGACCTGGTTGTTCCGTCCGTTGTTGTTCTCTGGAAAATAGCCAAGGCGCTTGACATAAACATCAATTACTTTTTTGACGAAAAGCGTGAGGATGACCGTGTAATTATCAGGCACGGCGATCACAGAGAGATTATTATGAACAAGGGCAACGGTATTTACAAGATGCTTGCTCCCACAAGCAGAGAGCGTCTGATGGATCTTGTTTATATTACTCTCAAGCCCGGTGCTACATACGAGGATGACGATCTTATAAGCCATGACGGCGAAGAATGCGGATACGTACTCAGCGGCACGCTTACTGTTCATATTGAAAACGAGCTTATTGAATTGTCTCCGGGAGACAGCATTTATTTCAACAGTAAAGCGCCTCACCGCTACGAAAACAGAAGTGATGAAGACTGCGCTTCAATCTGGGGCATGACGCCTGTTTTCTTCTAATATGTGCCTATGTGCCGCCCGGCCCGCAAAGGGATTCGGCAGAGGGAACTTATCTCAGGATTCCGGCAGCGGGAGCTTTTCTCAGGATTCCGGCAGTGGGAGCTTTTCTCAGGATTCCGGCAGAGGGAGCTTATCTTAGGATTCCGGCAGCGGGAGCTTTTCTCAGGATTCGGGCGCGAATTCCCGGTGACTTGCCTACGAGACGAAACCTTGCTTTGCTTAACCTAAAATAATTACAAAATAAGGGATGTACGGTCCAAAGACCATGCATCCCCTTTTATTTTTCTGCCTGTAATTCTTCGTGTTTTTCTCGTCCCGCTACTTTTCTTCGTCTTCGGAATTACCTGTAATAGCTTCCGGCGAAATCAGGCCGTTTGAACCGCCGGCAACTTTTCCGGCGCTTATTTCATCGATTATTTTGACAAGCTCAAGAGCGCTTTTAAAAGAATGTGTCTCGTCTGTTTCGACGCTCTTTACAACGCCCTGCCAGGAAGCATTCTGTCTGAACTGCACCTGCAGTACGAATGTTGCTCTGTCTCCGGCAGCAGAATCTGTATTGAAATTTTTCATTTTTTCCATAACCTCCGTTATTTCCTTTTCCGACAGCTTCACAACAGTTCCTTTTTTCTTCACAAAGGATTTTTTGTCCAACGTCGACTGCGGAAAATCTATTTTGTCCATAATGTCATCAATGCATATGATAAGCTCCTCCGAACAGGAAAAGCCTTTTCCCTGCGGCAGGCAGCCACAGTATAAGCGTCCCTTGATATCCGCATCCTTAAGCTCGTCTACGCAGATAACATAGTTCAATCCGGCGGAAAAATCGGTGTTTGCACCCGTCCCGGCAAGAGAATGATGCAAATTATCAAATTTTCTTTTTTCGTCCATCAATATCCTCCTCAAAGTTTAGGAGCCTCCTGCGGGCAGCTTATTTTATATGCGGATGTATCTGATTCAGATAGAAATACACAACCGCCGAAAACAGTGCATCGTAGAAGTAAAAAAATATTATCGCACCGCCAAAGAGAAGCGGTGTTCCGACATCCGGCAGCGAAATTTCCGCAAAGAAAAATTCATTGAGCAGAAAGAATGCCGCTGCAAATACTCCTGCAAAGAAAATGCCTTTTAAAATCAGCTGTAAAAAAGCATTTTCTATTTTTTCAATATAATATTTGAGAATGCCGTACAAGCCGAAAAACATAATATACGGCAGTATTCCGAGCTTGTTCATCGAAAGAATAAGCCCCAGAATCGAAGTTGCGGCATAAAGCCCGACTGCACCCTTGCCACGAAACTCTATGATCATTATGGCCGGGAAAAACGACGCCAGCGCATAAAGACTGAGCTTCATAAAAGGCGTAAGCCCCGCGAAGACGATGCATATTACAGACATCGCCGCAAGAATAGCCGCAACCGTCGTCTTTTTTGCATTTTGTTTCATGAATATAAACCTTCCGTTTGCTGCAGACCGAAAGTGTCCGGCTGCCGTTTAGCAACCGTCTCCACCGCCACACAGACAGTCAAAGCAGATATACGCCTGGCACAGAGTGCAGCACATATCGTCGTTCCTTGAATAGCCTCTTCCGTATGCGGCATTGCGAAATACACTCTGCTGACGCATAATCGTATCAAGTGCATTTCTGTATTCGTAATTGTCAGGGTCCATATTGACGGCCTGCTGAATCTCTGACAACGCGTTGTCGTACCAGCCTTTTCTCATTGAAATCATACTGCTAAGGAAATACCACTCGGCGTCTCTTGTCGGTGCATTGCGCAAAATAGTCTCTGCAGCCACAAGATTTCCTCTGTTGATATAAACCCTCGCTGCGTTGTATTCGGAATTTTCCGAGCCGCCGGAGCTGCCGTAGCCGGAAGAGCCTGCATAGCCGGAGTCTCCGTAATTTCCGGAGTCTCCGTAATTTCCGCCGCCTCCGGAAGTAAGCACTTTGTATGCTTCGTTTACTTCTTTCAGCTTTTCCTCTGCAAGGTCCGCAAGCGGATTGTTTTGATATTTGTCGGGATGGTATTTCTTCGCCAGTTCTCTGTAAGCAGCCTTAATCTGCTCCTGACTTGCGTTCTTTGGAACGCCCAGCACCTCATAAGGATCTTTCATCTTTTTCATTCCTTTCCGTAATTTGCCCCGCACCTTTGACGGCTGCGGCGGCCCGGTCTGCGCTTCAATTTCTGTTTATGATTCTGCGGCCGGATTGTTTTCCGGTTCGGCCTCCGGGTCAGTTTCCGGTTCGGCCTCCGGGTCGTTTTCCGGTCCCGCCTCCGGATTGTTTTCCGGTTCCGAAAGGGGATCTTTTTCCTTTCCCTTTTCAAGAAGCGAATCCGTCATTGAAAGCAGTCCGATATATATGATGTTCTCCGGAATTTCTCTGTTTTTTCTGATTTCCAGAAGTTCAAAGGCCTTCGAAACCTCTGCAAGCGCGCTTGTCATTGAAAACGACACTTTCTCCCTGATGCGCTCACGAAACACCGAGGCTCTTCTTATATCCTGCTGCCAGGAGGCGTCTGTCTGCTCATTCGATATCCTGTCCGCTTCTTGAAGGGACTCCTCAAGTTCCTTTGAAAAACGGTAAAAAAGCGGATTGTAACTGCCGCTTTGAAGGTCTTTTTCGATATCATCCCATGCGTCCGCAAGATAAATCCATTTGCCGAGGAAACGCCCAAGATATGCAAGCTGGCGTCTGTTTTCCTCTGCAGACGAAAGCGGACACTGCGAAAAAACGGCCTCCATAATCTCTGAAAACGGCTCACATACAAGGTCAAGCACGGCGCATTTTTCGCGCTCAAGGCGGTGCAGCTGCGAAAGAGCATTCTCCATTTTGGCGCAAGTTTGACCGTATTTGCCGGAAAGCTTCTCGAAGCTCCCCTTAAAAGCTCTTATTGCTGCCTTTGCCTTCAGGCTGTTTTCGTCTTCGATATCGTCAAGAAGGTTGTAATAAACAAGCAGCACCATCATGTCTGCCGCAAAATCAACGGCAGGGTTTTTTCTGACAACAAGGCGCTTTTTGATATGGTGGGCAATGCAGGATTCTTTTTCAACGACAGGTTCGTCATCGCGCAACGCATCAATAAGCAGTGCAAGGAATGCAAAATCATAGCTCAGCGCCATGCGTGCCGCCTGCCCGTGATTTTCTCCGAGCGACTTGCAAAGTCCGCAGTAATACGCATTGTACATCTCGTATTCACGAACCTTCAGTTCGGATTTTTGCGCCCTTACATATCCAAGCATATTTTCACCAAAATCACGCCTTTAATTAATCATACTAAGAGCAAAAGCTCCCGTCAAATTAACAATTCCTAAACCTACTTTCAATAATACCATACCAAATAGAGGGAATGCCACAATAAAATGGCTTTGTACGATGAAAATTCAAAGTTCTGCGGGTTTTGCGGCGCAGCCTCCGCAAAATCTCCCCTTGAAATTGCCCACATAATTTGTTATGATATGTGCCTAGAGACCACAATCTTAAGCCTGCCCCGAGGCTCGCATTCCAAAAATGCGCGGGGTTATATGCCTCCATAGTTAAACGGATATAACAGTGGTTTCCTAAACCATCGTTGGCGGTTCGATTCCGTCTGGGGGTACCACTTGAAAAAACGCCTTTTCACATTTGGAAAGGGCGCTTTTTTTATTTCTTTGTAATTACTTTTCGCAAAATCCCGACCGCCCTTTGCGGGCGGGGCAAGCGTTTTGCCGCCTTTTGCGGGCGGGGCAAGCGTTTTGCCGCCTTTTGCGGGCGTTCTGCCTCTTCATACGGATCATCCGGACGTTTCCGGCAGATTATACGTTTATATCGGCATGTATGCCGAGAAGTCCTTCGTTTTCCCTGAGAACCGGCCTGATAACCGATTCGAGAAATTCCTCCGTCTGCTCAGGCGCGCGTCCTATGAAGTTTTCCGGTTTCATTATCTTTTTCAGATCTTCAAGCGATACGCCAAAGAGCGGATCTGCCGCGATTCTTTCAAGCAGGTCGTTCGGCTTTCCCTCTTCCTTTACCGCTTTTCCCGCAGCATGCGAATGAACGCGGATTCTTTCATGAAGAACCTGCCTGTCGCCGCCTGCCTTGACGGCATCCATCATAATGTTTTCGGTTGCCATAAACGGCAGCTCGTTCATAAGATGCGCCTCTATTACCTTCGGATATACGACAAGCCCGTCGGCAACATTCATATAAAGCTCAAGTATACTGTCTGTGGCAAGGAATGCCTCCGGAACCGAAATGCGCTTGTTTGCCGAATCGTCAAGTGTTCTTTCAAACCACTGCGTCGATGCTGTAACTGCCGGATTCAGCGCGTCACAGATCACGTAATTTGCAAGCGAAGCCATGCGCTCACTTCTCATCGGATTTCTCTTGTAGGCCATGGCAGAAGAACCTATCTGGCTCTTTTCAAACGGCTCCTCAACTTCCTTAAGATGCTGAAGCAGCCTGATATCGTTTGAAAATTTATGCGCACTTTGGGCTATTCCCGAGAGGACATTTAAAACTCTTGTATCTATTTTCCGCGAATACGTCTGGCCCGAGACCGCATAGCAGGCATCAAACCCGAATTTTTCGGCTATCTTTTTGTCAAGCATTCTGCACTTTTCATGGTCGCCGTCAAACAGCTCCATAAAGCTGGCCTGAGTCCCGGTAGTCCCTTTCGAGCCGAGAAGCTTCAGGCTTGAGCTGACATAATCAAGGTCTTCAAGATCATGTACAAGCTCCTGCATCCAAAGCGTCGCCCTCTTTCCGACAGTAGTCGGCTGGGCCGGCTGAAAATGCGTGAAGGCAAGCGTCGGTAGGCTTTTGTTGCGCTCCGCAAAGCCTGAAAGTGAATCAAGCACATTGATAATCTTCGCCTTAATAACGCCAAGCGCTTCCTTCATGATAATTATATCTGTATTGTCGCCTACATAGCAGGAGGTTGCGCCAAGATGGATGATACCCTTTGCCTTTGGACACTGCATGCCGTAAGCGTAAACATGGGACATTACATCGTGACGCACCACAGCCTCACGCTCTTTTGCGACTTCGTAATTAATATCGTCTTTGTGTGCCTTCAGTTCGTCTATCTGCTCCTGCGTTATGTCAAGACCGAGCTCCATTTCAGCCTCTGCAAGAGCAATCCAGAGTCTTCTCCAGGTTCTGAATTTCTTGTCCGGGGAAAACAGGAACTTCATGTCCTTTCCGGGGTATCTTTCCGATAACGGACTTGTATAGGAATCTCTCATAGCATCCTCCCTTTTGCGGCATTGCTCATTATTTCCGCGTAATTACCTCAGTTTCGTTATTTCCGCGTAATTACCTCAGTTTTGATGAATTATATCATCTGTGGGCCTTTAATTCAACACTGCCGCCTCACTTTTCCGCTCTTTTCGCGTATTTTTAGTAATTTCGTTCGTGTAAATCCGTGTGTTGGTTGGCGTATTCTTTATTTTTGTTCGTGTTTTTCGCCACAGGGGCCTCCTTCTGTTTCTCTTCACGCAGGGACGGGGCTTCGATTAACTACGCTCAGCCCGGCCGCGAAGCAGTTCCTCTGCAAACGGTAACGGGCACAGCCTGCCGCGGACCGCACACTTTTGCTTGCGGTCTTTAAGAGTATTTTAGTTTTGCGGGAATTGAAATAATAGTCTGAAAATGATAAAATATTGTATCTGTATATATTAGAAAATTATATCTGTATACATTAGGAAAGAGACGGAGTCATTTATGATTTATGATATCTTCTGTAAAGGTGAAGTTCCTCCGGAAGTCGAACTTGAAATATACCATACAAGAGACAATGTCGGAGCCTTTGCCTTCCGCCTTGACGGACGGTACAAGCTGCTTTACGGAAATGACAATTTTTTTGATATGATAGGATATTCGCGCGAATTCCTTGAGACGGTTATGGGAAACAGATGCTGCTGTTTCCTTCACCCTGCCGACCTTAAGGCTACAGACCGGGCTATTTTTGCCGCTGTCAATTCGGGCAGTGAAAATGTTTCCTGGGAAGCGCGGATTATTACGGGATCCGGAGAACTGAAGCTGATTCATTTTTCCGGTGTTTTGGTGCGCCGCGAAAACTACGACATCAATCTGTACGGAACCGCTCTTGATATTACAAGCCGTTTCGCGGATGAACGTATCAGACTCAGCCGCTATGAGCTTCAACTTTCCGAAAGAGAAAAAATAGACAGAAAAGCCTTCGGTTCGGCGCTTCTTGACCTGACCGACGACAGACTTATAGATGTTAAGGCGGACAGAGAACACATTCTCGCCCTCGGTGACGCAAAAAATATTGACGACTTCTTCAAAAAAACAGAATATCTTGTCCGCAAGGCACGCACGCAGACGGAGATTTCCCCGAGGTTCTCGCGCAGGCAGCTGCTGAGTGATTTTGAAAAGGGCAAAATGTCCTTGTCTGCAAATTACAAGCTTATGACGCAGCCCGGCAGATACGAATGGGTAAGCGCCACCATTAACATGCATCTGAATCCGAGCAACGGCCATCTTGAAGCTCTTTTTTACGGCCGGACGATGCAGGAGGAAATGCTTCAGCAGAAGCTGTGCGACAAGCTTATCGAAACCGAATATGCTTTTCTTTTTATCGTCAATACGGAATCCGGCATGATTGAGCGCATGATCAACAACTCGGATGCAACAATTGATATTCCCGCACAGGGGCTTCTTTACAGCGAGTATCTTTCCTCTATTCTGCAAAACTATGCCTATGTCAAGGATGCAAATGATTACAAAGCAAGGCTCTCGCTTGATTTTATCAAAAAGAAGCTCTCAAAAAAAGACAGCTATTCTTTCACCATCAATTTGCGTGAAGGCACAAGTCTTTTCAAGCAGCTGAAGATCAGATTTTTCTATATCGATGAATATGAAGACAGCCTGGCTGCCTGCGTAAGTGACATGTCCGATTATTTCCGCAGGGAGAAGCTTTACAACGAGCGTCTTCAGAGTGCGCTTGAGGCGGAAAAGGCAAATTCGGCGAAAACTTATTTTCTTTCGCGCATGAGCCACGATATCAGGACTCCGCTCAATGCCATTATCGGACTTACCGAGCTTGCAACAGGTGAAGCCGACGACAAGGCTGCGGTGCTTTCGCATCTTGAAAAGATTAAAAGTTCAAGTACGTTCCTGCTCGATCTTATCAACGATATTTTGGACGTTTCGGTTATTGAAAGCGGCAAATTCACGCTTTATCCGTCGCGCTATGAATACAATGATTTTCTCAAGGCTGTTTCTTCGGTATTCAGGCCGCAGTGTCAGAACAAAAATATCGAATTTATTATTGACCACGGAGAGCTGAGCAAGTCAAACCTTCCGATTCTTGTCGACAAGGTCAGGTTCAATCAGCTGTTTTTCAATATTATTTCAAATGCCGTCAAGTATACGAATCCCGGCGGCAAGGTCTGGTTCGTAATCGAAAACCTGAAAAGGCAGCAGAGTCTTTATTCTACGGATTTTATCATCAGAGATACGGGAATCGGTATCAATGAAGAGTTCCAAAAGGTCCTCTTTGAACCTTTCACAAAGGAAAATGCCTCCAAATACGAAATTCAGGGGACAGGCCTTGGCCTTTCGATTGCAAAAGCCGTTGTCGACGCGATGAACGGCAGCATACGTGTTGACAGTGTCAAGGATGTGGGAACGACCATTACCGTCCATCTTGACCTTCCGGTTGCGGCCAACGCCTCAGACGATTCGCTTGAGACTTATCCGCTTGAAGAGGCAAAAAACAAGGTCAGAGGGGCAAGCGTTCTTCTTGTTGAAGACCATCTTTTGAATAACGAAATTATTTCAAGAAATCTTGCCAAATTTGACATGAAGGTACAGGGCGCCTTTAACGGCCTTGAGGCTGTAAATTCTTTCAAAAACAAGCCGCCTCACACTTTCGATGTTATTCTTATGGATATTCACATGCCTATAATGAACGGGCTTGAGGCCACGAAGAAGATTCGCGCGCTTGACCGCGAGGATGCAAAGAAAATCCCTATTATTGCGCTTTCGGCAAATGCCTTTACAGAGGATATTGATTTGTCGATTTCCGCAGGAATGAACGCGCATCTTTCCAAACCGGTCAACATGGAGCTCCTTGTTAAAACCCTTGCGGGGTATTTATAAAGAGTATATAATTTATATGTTATATTCAGGTATTGTGGTTTTATATTTACAATTCATTTTATCTGCTTTTCTATATTTTATATTTTTTATATATGAGTAATTAGGGAGGTTACCAAATGTATAAGGAAGCTATCAGACCTGTATGGGCCGAAATCAATCTTTCAAACCTTGACTACAACATCAAAAGCATCAAGAAAAAGGCTGAGGGAAGAGAACTTATAGGGGTTATCAAAGCGGACGCTTACGGACACGGTTCTGTCAAAGTAGCTGAGGTTCTCAGAGCAAACGGAGTGAAGACTTTTGCAATCGCAACTCTTCAGGAAGCCGTTACTCTCAGAGACGCAGGAGCAAAGGAAGAGATTATCTGTCTCGGACTTACTCCGGATATGTATGCGGACGTAGTCGTTAAGTACGACATTACACCGGTTGTATGCAATTCCTCAAATGCCGCAGCTTTTTCCGAAGCTGCAAAGGCTGCCGGAAAGACAATACGCGGACTTATAGCCGTTGACACGGGCATGGGCCGCATCGGTTATCTTGCAGACGATCCTGCCGCAATTGAAGATGTCAAGAAAATTGCAGCTCTTTCAAACTTCAAAATCAAAGGCATGTTCTCTCATATGTCAACTGCCGATGCTTATGACAAGACTTATTCCAAGCTTCAGGAAGAAAAATATAACGGTTTTTACAACGCATGTACTGCTGCCGGCATAGATATTCCTTTCAGGACCTTTGCAAACAGTGCTTCAATTATGGAAATTCCATCGGTTTACTTTGACGCTGTACGTCCGGGAATCATCCTCTACGGCTGCTATCCTTCAGATGAAGTCGATGTTAAGCAGCTTGATATCAAGCCTGTTATGTCGATTAAGGCAAATATCGTTCACCTCAAGAAGGTCGGACCTGACTTCTCTGTAGGTTACGGAAGAAAATTTATTTCAAAGAGAGACAGCCTTATTGCAACACTTGCAATCGGCTATGCCGACGGATATCCAAGACCTTATTCGCCAAACGCAAAGGTTATAGTCAACGGTGTTGTGGCACCTGTTGCCGGAAATATCTGTATGGACCAGTGCATGGTCGATGTTACGGATGTTCCTGATGTTAAGGTCGGCGATGAAGTTATCATAATGGGAACAGACGGAAAGAACACTATTTCCGCAGACGATATCGCAAATGCAACCGGAACAATCAACTACGAAATTACATGTGCATTCGGACAAAGACTTCCGAAGGTTTATGTAAAATAATTCACCAGATGTTTAAAAAACCCGGGCTTCACTGCCCGGATTTTTACTGATGACCTGAGACAGTCACAAGGGAAAGAGGAAGTTTTTTATGATCATCAAATTGAAATACAGGCCCGAAAAAAAGGATTTTGACGCCTTTGTCGCAGGACTTGAAAAGGAAGGGCTTGCCGTACACGAAATCGACGGGGAGCGCTTTACTGTTCTGGGGCTTACAGGCGACACGTCAAAGCTTGACGCCGACAGGATCCGCGCCCTTGATTTTGTTTCGGGCGTGAAGCGCATTCAGGAGCCTTACAAAGAGGCAAGCCGGAGTTTTCATCCGTCAGATACGGTTATCGACATTTCGGGAAAAGGCATCGGCGCCGGTAATTTCCGGGTTATTGCGGGACCTTGCTCTGTCGAATCCGAGGAGCAGCTTTGCGGCATTGCAAAAGCTGTTAAGGCTTCCGGGGCCGATTTTCTTCGCGGCGGCGCTTTTAAGCCCAGAACTTCCCCTTACAGTTTCCAGGGTCTCAGAAAAGAAGGTCTTCGGATTCTTCTTGAAGCGAAAAAGCTTACGGGGCTTCCCGTCGTGACAGAGGCGATGGATATTTCCCAGCTTGAGCTTTTTGACGATATTGATGTCATTCAGGTAGGCGCAAGAAATATGCAGAATTTTGAGCTTCTGAAGGAGCTTGGGAAGCTGCGCAAACCCATACTTTTAAAGCGGGGACTTTCAAGCACTCTTCAGGAGCTTCTGATGAGCGCCGAATATATTATGGCCGGCGGTAATGACCGCATTATTCTGTGCGAGCGCGGTATCAGAACTTTCGAAACCACGACTAAAAACACTCTCGGGCTCGCATCTGTACCGCTGCTGAAAAAAATGACGCACCTTCCGGTTATTGTCGATCCGAGTCACGCAACCGGAAACGCTGCGCTTGTCAAGCCGATGTCAATGGCCGCGACTGCGGCGGGAGCGGACGGACTTATGATTGAGGTCCACAACGACCCCGCAAACGCACTTTGCGACGGGCCTCAGGCTCTTGACCCCGCAGCATTTGACGATACCCTCAAAGCTGTAAAGCAGATTCTTCCGTTTGCTTACAGAGACTGAAAACAGGAGGAGACATGCCAGTATTAAAAGTAAACGTTTCGTCACCTTATGACGTTATTATAGAAAAAGGTGCTCTGACAACTCTCGGCGAAAAGGTGTCAACCGTGCTGAAGCCTTGCAAAATCTGCCTCGTGACAGATTCTGTTGTCGACAAACACTACGGAAGTGTTGCCGAGGCGGCCCTCAAAATCGCCGGATTTACAGTGAAAAAATTCGTCTTTCTTGCGGGAGAGGCTTCAAAGAACATTACTACCTTCGGAGCGCTTCTTGAGTTTCTTGCAACCAACCGCTTTTCGCATAATGATGCCGTGCTTGCTCTCGGCGGCGGTGTTTGCGGCGATCTGGCCGGCTTTGCCGCTGCAAGCTATATGCGCGGAATCAGCTGCATTCAGGTGCCGACTACATTTCTTGCCGCAATTGATTCATCCGTCGGGGGAAAAACCGCGATTAATCTTGAGGTCGGGAAAAACCTTGCAGGCGCTTTCTGGCAGCCTGCTCTTGTCGTTCACGACCCGCTGACGCTTGGGACTCTTTCCCCGCAGAATTACCGCTGCGGCATGGCAGAAGTGATTAAATACGGCGCAATTGCCGATGCAAACCTTCTTATGAAGCTTGCCGACGGAAGTCTTTCCGATCCCGAAATTATCGAAAACTGCGTTTCCATCAAGGCTTCGATAGTAGAGGAGGACGAAAGGGACACATCAAAGCGCCGGCTTCTCAATTTCGGTCATACGTTCGGACATGCGATTGAAAGCTGCAGTCATTACTCTATTCCGCACGGACTTGCGGTTGCCTCCGGCATGATGATTGCTTCAAACGCCGCTTTCGGCATGGGTCTTACAAACTTCAATCTTGTCCCTGTGCTTGAAAAGCTCTACGAAAAGTACGAAATTGAATTTAACTGTCCGTTTGAAGCATCAGAGCTTGCTTCTGCGGCGCTTAACGACAAAAAACGCTCCGGTCACAGCATACAGCTTGTCATTCCCGAAAAACCGGGCTTGTGCAAAATTATTCCTTTCCCTACGGGAGAGCTTGAAAAATTTGTTTATCTGGGACTTGCGTTTTAGGAAGCGCCGGCGAAAATTACAGGCGCTGCGCCTGCCTGAGACATGTTTTCGAAGACTGTTTCCCGGTGGCACGTTCGCAGGCGGTGCGTTCGCAGGCGGCACGTTCGCAGGCGGCACGCTTCTGATACGCCCGGCACAATAAAATACTTTAAAGCCAAAAAAGACGCTGAGAAAATTGAGAGGAGGATGCAGATTTTTGTCTGCGAAACCGGTATGAATATTGTTGAAATGAGAGAAAAAATCGATTCCATCGACGATCAGATTCTGAAATTATTTATCGAAAGAATGAATATCTGCAAAGAGGTTGCACAGTACAAGGCGGACAGAAATATGATGATCCTCGATACTGTAAGAGAAATGGAAATCCTTACGCGCGTTACGGGAGGTATCCCGATGGAATATGACGACGCCGTACGTTCTCTTTTCCTTACAATTATGGACCACAGCCGCCAGGTTCAGGCAAAGATTACTCAAAAATAGCCTGCCTGCCCTGCATGAATTGCGCAAGGCTTTAGGCACATTTATTCTGCCTCTGTAAGGCTCTGTGCTGCCCTGTGGCGCATTTTGCCCGACTGTGCAGTATTTAATATGTTTTTTCTATTTTATGTTTCTGGAGGGTTAAGTTATGAGAAAAGTTGTTGCTACTTCTGCAGCTCCTGCTGCTATCGGACCTTATTCACAGGCAAACATTATCGACAATCTGGTATTTACTTCCGGACAGCTTCCAATCGATATTGCAACAGGCGAAATGCCTGCCACGATTGAGGCTCAGACAGAAATGTCGCTTAAAAATGTCAAGGTTATTCTTGAGGAGGCGGGAAGTTCGATGGACAAGGTTATTAAGACTACCGTTTTTCTTAAGGATATGAACGATTTCGCCGCAATGAACGGCGTCTATGCGAAGTTCTTCAAAGAAGGGGCCTTCCCTTCAAGGTCGGCCTTCCAGGTTGGCAGGCTTCCAAAGGACGCAATGGTTGAAATTGAGGCTGTGGCTTACATAAAATAGCCTCGCAGTCTCCGGTGCCGCAACTTACAAAACCTGCCCCCGAAAGCAGGCTGCTGCAGCGTAATTACAAAGCAAAACACAAAAGAGACCTCAAGAGGTCTCTTTTTTTGATATCTTCAAAATGTGATGCTTCAGCGGTTTTCGTCTGCATTTTCAACTGCTCCGCCCGAAACCGTCACTGCTGCCGGAGTCGCATTTTGCGCGTCACTGTCTTCCTGCTGCAGCTGAACCTTCGTGTCGATAATTACAAGCTCCTTTGCCTCGTCATAGTCAACGCCGAATCCGAGAGCCTTTGCAAGGTCTCTCAGCTTGAAGTAGTTGTTGCAGTCTATATTGTAGGCCGTGCTTTCAAACAAGACTCCGTTTATATATACCTTTGACTCTGTCGGAGGCACGTAAACGATCTGCGTCGTGTCGTAAATGCCCTCCACGCCGGTAGGGGTGTAATAACCGTCTGTATCAATATATACGGCATTTGCGGCTGCGTTATAGTCAACGGAAAATTCTGCCGCGGTTCCCTTCGTAAGTGCCGCAAGGTCTCTCAGCATAAAGTAGTTGTTTCCGTTGATGTTGTAGCTTTGAATTTTCTCAGGGAAACAGTCAAAGCTCAGTTCAATCTTCTTTCCTATGGCCTTAACGCTTCCCGGGGCAACGTAATTGTCCGGTCCGAGGCCCATATCGCCTGTCACGTCAACAAATCCAAGAGCATTGCTTACTGTTCTTCCCGCACCCTTGTTTCCGTTATAATAAAGGGCAATCGAACTTCCGCCGTCAAGGCACATTGCGTTGACAAGACCGAGTGATTTGCATGCTGCCGCAGCCTGCTCAGGTGTTGCTGAGCTCATGCAGCCCATTATTATTTTTCCTTCCTTTGTCGAACCTATAAAGGATCTGCCCGCAAGGTCCGAGACAAGCTTTGAGTCTGTATAGCCTTCCGCTTTTCCGTCTGCCGTTACCTTTCCGTCAATAATGAGGCTCGGTCCCGCGCCGACTGCTTCTTTGACACTTTCCCACTGCTCAGCCTCGGTAAAAACAGGTTTGAAGCTGTAACCGTAGCTTACAAGGTCTCCCTGCGTGTAGTACTTCGCAGCAAGGTCTGAAACTGTCATATTGAAAAGGATTGCAAATCCGTTTTCGGGTACTTTAAAATCTTTCGCTGTAATATATTCAACTCTTTCGGTACTTCCCACAACAACGGCAATCGCGCCCTCGGGCACTGTTACTTTGCCGAATTCTGGTGTGAAAAGTATGATATCGTCAGGGTCATCGCTCGGATGATTCATGAGCTTTGGCGCTGCCTGAGGCTTTTCCGTACCGTTTATGATAATTCTGAGTTTGATGGCGAGCCTGTCAAGAACAACCTTTCCGTCTTCGGTGATTCCGAAAACCGCTCCTTTTTCACCTATGTGAAGAAGCTTTCCGTCTTTGATAATTGTCCCCTCCGGAACAACACCGTATTCGGTCTGTGAAAACGGCGTTCCGTTGACTGCGGCAAACACACCGTTTGATTTTGCCATGTTTTCAACCGAGGCCGCCTGTGTCAGGTTTCCGGCTGTCATGACCTTTGCCTGCATATGGGGGTCATTCAAATCAACAGTTACGAATTTTACCGACTTGCCGTTATAAACCCCCGTATCATATGCCGATGGCGATGCGAAGGCAAGGCAGGTTGTCGTCATAAGCATTGCCGCTGATATCATAACTGCAAGAACAGTTTTTCTTTCCATTCTTCTTTTTTTCATGATGGTCCTCCTTTTCCCTGTTGACGCCGTTCCTTCGGCATTGTCTCCCTTTTATTTTTCGATTGTTTCGATGTTTTCTTTAGTGTTTTGTGTCCCTTTTGTCATTTCGGCCTGCCCGCGGCCGGTCTTTTTGCCGCACGGGATACACCTTCTTAAAGTGTATCACAAAAATCAATATAATTGGAATATTTTGTTTGTTTTTAATATATTTTTAGTTTCAAAGGGCTTCGCCATTGACTGAAAACCCTTCAATGGGATATACTTTGAAAAAGCGAACTTGAAAACGAGAGGAGTCATCGGTGATTATGAAGAAAAAAATAGTAGAAACAGTAGAAAAAAAGCTCGATGAGCTTTTTGAGATAAGCAAATCCATGTATGAAAACCCCGAAATCAGCAACGAGGAATTCGTCTCAAGCGAAAAGCTTTCCGTTTTCCTCAAAAAAGAGGGTTTTGAAGTAACAAAACCGTATTGCGATTTTGAAACCGGATTCAGGGCAGAATACAAAAGTGCGAAGCCAGGTCCGTGCATCGCTTACTTTTGCGAATATGACGCTCTTCCGGGAGTCGGCCACGGCTGCGGACACAATCTTATCTGCACCATGTCAGTCGGCGCAGGTCTTGCCCTCAAGTCAGTGCTTGACGAAATCGGCGGCAGGCTTCTCATTTTCGGAACGCCTGCAGAAGAGCAAAGCGGCGCAAAGGTTCCTTATGCCGCAAAAGGAGTTTTCGACGAGGTTGACGCGGCACTGATGGCACATCCGAGCCCTCTGAGCCAGGAAAGCGGATATTCTCTTGCCTTGTCCCCGATTCGATTTGAATATACGGGGAAAGCCGCTCATGCGGCTGCACAGCCCGAAAAGGGCATTAACGCTCTTGATGCCGTAATTCTGCTCTACAATGGGCTGAATGCACTGCGCCAGCATGTTCCTGAAGGTACCAAGATTCACGGCGTAATTACTGACGGAGGTCTTGCTCCGAATATAGTTCCCGATTTTGCCGCAGCAAACTTCTATTTCAGGGCCACAAACAAAAAAATCCTTGAGGATGTGCAAAACAAGGCCCTTTCCATCGCAGAAGGCGCAGCAGCCATGACGGGCGCAACGCTGAAATGGAATCACTTCGAGGATCCTTATGATGATATGCTTACAAACCGCACTCTTTCCGATGCTTTCACCGCAAATCTCAAAGAACTCGGTGAAACTACCGTTCTGAAACCGGGTATGGGCATAGGCTCCATCGATATGGGAAATGTAAGCTACCGCTGCCCGGCAATTCATCCGTGGGTAGGACTCGGCGATGAAGCTCTTGTTCTTCACTCAAAGGAATTTGCCGACCGCACGGTGACCGACTCCGGCAAAAAAGCACTTGCCCTTGCCGCCAAAGCTCTTGCCTTTACGGGATATGACATCATTACAAAGCCGGAGCTTCTAAAAGCAATCAAGGCGGAATTTGAAAAAAACAGATAAGCAGGACACGTCCCGGACCTGCCGCAGGGCAAAATTGCGGATTGTTGAACAAAAAAGGCTGTGACCGTTTCATTGAAACGGCTGCAGCCTTTTTAAATACTTTTCCCGTATTTTCGTATTATTCTGTTGTACTCAGTATTTCCTTATTCTTTTCGACCTGCGAAACCTTCATTCTTGTAACGTCTTCAGGCTCTACTTCCTCAAGAAGGCCCAAAATGTTCGGTCCGAGGAAAATCGTCTTTAAGATTTTTCCGTCCAGCGAAATCTTGCTGTACTCTGTGAAATTCTCGCCCTTCAGATAGAATTTCTTGCCGATTTGAACGACTTCGTTAATGCTGATAGGATTGATTCCCATCCGCATTTTGACTCTTTCAAACGGTGATTTTCCGCCGAAAATAAACTGCTTTCCGTAAAGCATATCGTATTCGAGAGCTTTAAGGTCTGCCTTGTAGGTAATGCTGTCACCGTGGTTCTGATGGAATTTTGTCATAACGCCGTTATGGATTCCGATTCTGTTAAGAACGTCTGCCGTAATTTCGTAGGTGTAAAGGTCCTTGTCCTCCTTATCCATTTTGAAGTTGCTCCATATAACGTATTCTGTCTGGAACAGATTCTTGTTTCCCATCTCTTCCTCGGTCATTTCAAGGGCAGGCAGATGGTCTCCGTACATTACAAGAACTACCTTCTCCGGATAGTGCTGAAGCTCGTCTGTGAGGTCCTTTACGAATTTGTCCATTTCGTAAACCTGATTTGCATAATATTCATACTGCCATTTCAAAGCTTCCGTAGGAGCACTTGTGACTTTGATTGCCGGATTTTCAAGAATTTCTTCTGTAGGATACTTTCCGTGACCCTGCACCGAAACAGTGTAGATATAATCCTCGTTTTCGGTTGAATCAAGGGCATCCATGATGACACCGGTAAGAACTGCGTCCTTTGCCCAGTTCTTCGGCGTCTTGACTGTACCGTTCATGTATTCGACACTTGTGAAGTCATCATAGCCAAGGTTTGCAAATACCTCGTTGCGGTTATAGAAAACGCCTCTGTGATTGTGAATTGCATGCGTTGAATAGCCGATGCTCTTGAGGTCGTATGCCGCACTTTCGCATGTCTTTTCGCGGAGTATCGATTTGTACGGATATTCGCCCGGGCCGAAGAATTTTACGCTCATACCGCTCATTACTTCAAATTCGGTATTGGCAGTTCCGGCTCCGACAGAAGGTACCGTAAGATATCCCGAAGAATAGTTCTTCATCAGATTTCTGTAATTCGGAATAGGATCCTCCGAGTACTTGATTGTTGTCACAAGCTGAGGATCTATAAATGATTCGAGCTGCAGGAAAATAATGTTCGGATGCTTCTTGCCGTCGTCTTCAAATGTAATATCAGCCGTGCCGTCCTCCGAAAGCTCTCCCGGTTCAAATATGGAAAGCATTCTTTCCTTGCTGTAATCATTCGGCATGTTTATGCCGGTATTGAGCCATGTATTGATGAAGCAGTAAGGTACTCCGTAGTCTCTGTACGCATATGCGAGATTTCCGAAGAAGGTATGAACAACTCCGACTTTAATTGCAAGCTGCGTGGCGCCGTATGTTGCCATCATTACGATCAAAACACCTGCTATAACTCTTTTGTAGCGAATCGGGTCCTTTTTCTTCGGCGCAAAGATGAATGTAAGCACCACTATTGCAAGAAGAAGCACCGCTCCTATGATCATAAGCACTATTTCGAAAGTGCTCATATAATTCGTAACTATTGAAAGTCCGTCCTCAAGGACAGTCAGATCCTTTGTCGTAAACGGCGTCATACGGTTGCTCAGTATAATGCCGTTTGTGATTCCCAGCGCAAGCCACAGCGCCGAAATCAGGAAATACATAAACGCCCGTCTTTTGAAAAGCAGCGCCACCGCGAGCGTTGCGAAGATAATGAGCATGTTATATAAAAATACAAGCGGACTTTCCGCAAGATATAAAATTCCGCCAAAGGCAGTCTGTCTTGCAAGGGTTTCTATAATTAAATTGAGTGAAAACGCAAGAAGAAGACACATTGCGGTGCCGTTATGCAGATATTTGTAAAAAAACCTTTCAAACCCGGTCATTTCTTCTATAGGCTTTCTTTCTTTTTTTGGTTTTTCTTTTCTTTTGGTTTCAGCTTTCGGCAAATCGTCTTTGCGCTTTTTTAACTTCCCAAAGAATTTCATTTTATCATCTCCTGTCAGCAGCCACCCCCGTGACCGCATTCTTGGTTAATTTTTCATGTCGTAAACAAAATTTGCAAGCTTTGCAAATTCCGAAAGCGACAGAGTTTCCGCCCGCCTCGAAGGCTGTATGTCCGCTTTTTCAAGAAGCTCCGAAACCTCCTGCTTCGAAAGTCCTTCAAGTCCTGTAAGGGAATTGAGAAGCGTCTTCCTTCTCTGGCCGAACCCGGCTCTTACACAGGCAAAGAAGAGTGCCTCGTCTTTGAGCTCCGCCGCCTTTTCCTTTCTTATATCAAGCCTCAAAACCGCAGAGTCGACATTCGGCTGCGGCACGAAGACGTCTCTCGGAACATTTGCAACATTAAAAACATCGCAGTAATACTGAACTGCGACCGATATGGCTCCGTAAGCCTTGCTCCCCGGACCCGAAACGATACGTTCGGCAACTTCTTTCTGCATCATGATTGTAATGCTGTCTGCCTTTATGCCGTCCTCGAGAATTTTCATGATGATAGGGGTCGTTATATAATAAGGGAGATTGCCCATGATCCTGACGCATCTGCGTTTTTGACCGTTGATAACCTCATTTTGTTCCAATATTTCGTTCAGATCGGTCTTCAGAATATCACGGTTGATAATTTCAACGTTCGTGCAGTCCGAAAGCGTTTCCTTTAATATTGGGATCAGACCTTTGTCGATTTCTATCGCAATTACCTTGCCTGCCTTTTCGGCAGCCTCATGCGTAAGTACTCCGATGCCTGGTCCTATTTCTATAACAAGATCTTCTTTTGTAATATGCGTCTCTTCGATTATTTTGTCTCTTATATTCTTGTCGGTAAGGAAATTCTGGCCGAGGCTTTTTGAAAGCCTGAAGTTGTGCCTTTCCTTTATATCTCGAATGGTTGAAGGCGCGTACAGATTCTTATTCATACTACAACTTCTCCAAATTCTTTTCAAGTTCTTCTTTTTCTATGCCGAATCTATTCAGCTTCTTGAGGAATGCTCCGGTATTTCCCGTGCCGATTCCGAGCAGCTTTCCGAGTGCCGCGCGTCTTTTTGATGAATCGCCTGCACCTGTCAGACCGTACCTGTGCATATCCTCCATGCTGAAAATCTCCCGCTTTTCGCAGATACTTGCGTGCGCTTTCGAAAGTGCTTCAAGTATCGCCTCGGGTTCGGCATTTTCAATTCCTATATCGCCCTGCTTTTCGGCATCCTTCCTGTCAAGAAAAGCCTCAAGGGCATCCGGGAATTTTTCGATTATTCTTTTTCTGATTTCGTTTCCCGCAAAATCCGGATCTGTAAAAACAATGATTCCCGTCCGGTTATATGCTTCGGCGATAAGCTGCCAGGTTTCTTTTCTGATCCCGAAACCGTGCGTCTCTATCGTCTGAGCGTCAAGAGCCCTTTTAATTGCCGCGGTGTCATCGCGTCCCTCGACAACTATAATCTCTTTCAGCTGCATATTATTCTTTAATCTGTTCATTTTCAACAGCTCCTTGTGATGTCTCCTCCGGCAGTACATAAAGCGTCTCTCCCGGCATAATAAGCTTGAGCAGGGATCGTGCCTGCTGCTCTATATATTCGTCGGAATCCGAATTTTTCAGCCGGTTTTCCAGCCGCGCCTTTTCTTCCTGAAGCCGTATCTGTTCCTGCTGTCGCTCCTCCTTTTCGTTAAGAAGCGTTATTATATTTATAACCGAGAAGCTTACAACCACGAGGATCAATACAATAATTGCAGCGAAAATCAGTCTCATCCGTCTGACTTTGACCTTGTATCTTCCGGAATTCTGCTTCCGCTGCTGCTTCTGCCGGTCTTCGGAAATCTTTATTTTCTCCTTCGGTACGCGTGCTCTTTTGTAATTATGCTTCTTCTCCGCAAGCTTTTCACGCTTCTGCCTGCGTGCTTCACGCGCCTCATCAAAGTCTGTGACAGAATCATTTTTCTTAAATTCTCTGCTTCTGCGCGGTTTTCTCTTTAACAACGGTCATCCCTCTTTCGTTAATGCCTCCGGTCTTATTCGATGTTACTGATACCTCTTGTAACAGTAAGCGGTATCAGAATGCTGACCTTTGTTCCTTCTCCTTCGCGGCTTGTGAGTTCAATACTTCCGCCGTGTTCTTCAACAATCTGTTTTGAAATCGAAAGACCCAGTCCTGTTCCGCCCATGGCTCTTGAACGTGCCTTATCAACGCGGAAAAATCTCTCGAAAACACGCGAAAGCTGCGCCTGCGGAATACCTATACCGTTATCCGTTATAACAATACGGGCAAACTTCCCGTCCTTTAGGACGTCAATATCGACTCTGCCGCCTTCGCCTGTATATTTGATTGCGTTCGACAAAATGTTAAGTACAACCTGTTCGATACGGTCCTTGTCCATATTGACCGTAATTATCGCGTCGGGATCGAACATACTTATAAGATGCTGCCCCTTTGCCGCTGCCGTCAGCTCGACCTTTGTAATGCACGACTTGACAAGAAGGATAAGATTTCCCGCCTTCATATGCCATTTTTCCTGCTGGTGCTCCATACGGGAAAGCTGCAGTAAATCCTTGACCAGCCTGTTCATGCGGTCGGCTTCCGTATCTATAATCTGAAGAAACGATTCGGCGGTATTTCTGTCTTCAAGCGCACCGTCAAGAAGCGTCTCTGTATAACTCTTAATCGTCGTAAGCGGTGTTTTCAGCTCATGCGATACGTTTGCCACGAAGTCTGTCTGCATGTTTTCAAGCTTCTGTCTTTCCGTAATATCCTGCAGAAGCATGATGATTCCGTTTTCGGTTGAGCCTTCGCTTGCAAACTTGTCAAATCTGAGAAAATATGTGAAGCCGTTGCTTTCGACAACATGTGTTGAAGGAACGAGTTCGCATTCCTTTCTCAGCTGCCTGAAAGTAAGACTGCTGTCAAGATTGCGCATCAGAGAATCAAAATCCATACCCTCTGCCGTGCGATCCGAAAGCTGCAGAATTTCAAGAGCTGCATGGTTTGCATGAATAATAAGGCCCGAATTGTCCGTGGCGATAAGACCGTCTGCCATATGGCGCAGTACTGTTTCAAGCTTGTTCTTTTCGCTGGAAATCTCCGAAAGTGTTTTGGCAAGCTCAAGACGCAGCAGGTTGAACATCGTCGCAAACTGACCGATTTCATCCTCTGATTTGGCGCTTACCTCCTGGCTGAAGTCACCCTGCACCATCCTTTCGGCCTTGACTGTAACATCTCGTATAGGGTCAGTAATGCTCTTTGCAATCCAAAAGCCCAAAATACAAGTAACAAGCAGGGCAATCACCATTGCCCTCATAAAAATCAGCTTTGACTGATTGACATTTTCCTCAATGCCGCTCATATCGCTTCGCAGATACAAAACTCCCCTGACAGCGGTGCCTTCTCCGATCGGAAAAGCCATATTCATGACCGGGATTTTGCTCGTCTGCGTCACGATTGATTCGGAGGACTCGGCAATTTCGCCGGAAAGTCCCTCCAAAATGATATCGTAATCAAGAATATCAAGTGCGCTTTTGCCTTGATTTTCAGTGTTTGAAGCTACTATCAGAAAATTTGTGTCGACGACAAAAATCTCCTGCTGCAGACTCCTTGCCCAGGCATCGACACTGCTTTGGACCTCCGTTGCATGAGCCGAAAGATCGTCATAAGCCGCAAGGGACGAAATAAGCGTTCCCTCCCTGACGGTATTTGTCATATTGCGTCTGACGGAGTCGATATAATAATCCTCCATCTGATTGATAATAAAAACGCCGATAATGGTCGTTGCAATAACTACAAGCAGAAAATAAATAAATACTATTCTGCCGCGTATCGTTGCAAACCTCGCCTTGATTTTCATGAATTAGGGCCTCCTGAAATAATAACCTATGCCTCTCTTTGTCATGATATATTTAGGATCGCCCGAATTGTCCTCAAGCTTTTCACGAAGTCTTCTTACTGTAACATCAACTGTACGGATATCACCGTAATACTCATATCCCCAGACCTCCTCAAGCAGCTGCTCTCTTGAGAACACCTTGTTTTCACGCTCTGCAAGATACTTCAGAAGTTCGAATTCACGAAGTGTAAGCTCAAGTGACTCGCCGTTCTTGCGAACCTCATATCTGTTCATATCTATTTCAAGATTTCCAAAGGTCTGAATGTCGGAAGGCTCACTCTGAAGATTTTCGACAAAGTCCACCCTTCTGATGTTCGCCTTGATTCGCGCAATCAGCTCACGCATGCCAAACGGCTTTGTAATGTAATCATCGGCACCGAGCTCAAGTCCGAGGACCTTGTCAACCTCCTCTTCCTTGGCCGTAAGCATAAGAATCGGAACAGTGCTTGTCTCCCTGACTTTTTTGCATATTTCAAATCCGTCCATCTTTGGAAGCATGACATCCAGAAGAATCAGGCTGGGCGAAATACCCAGAGCCTTTTTAAGTCCTTCCTCTCCGTCATATGCCGTTTCGACGGAAAAACCTTCTTTTTCAAGATTAAATTTAATAATGTCAGATATGGATTTTTCATCTTCCACGATAAGTACTTTTTTTGCGTCCATATTTAACCTCCCTCAAGGGCTTGTTATTGTAGCCTGAATATACACAATCTGCTTTTTTACAGACATAGTAATTATATCAAATAAACCGTATATAGTCAAAACAAACGGCTTTCCCCAAATAGCCGGAAAGCCGTCTTTTCGTCACTGTATTTCACTGATGCCGCCTTTTGGGCCGTCTGCAGACCGCATGCAAGGCAGGCTAAAATGCCACTCTTGCAGACGGAATCGCAACCCTGTTAATAATTGCGGCAGCCTCTGCCCTTGTAATATCCGCATATGGATTGAATGCTCTGTCATCGCCTGTGCCGGTCAGAATTCCCTTTTGATAAAGAGAAAGAATCTCGTTTTGCCGGCTGCTTCCCGAAATATCGGGAACGGTAAAATTGCTGTTGAGAGTATACTGCTCCCCTGCAAGTGCGTTATTAAACATGTATGCCATGTTTTCTCTTGTGCAGCTTGCACAGTAATCGGTAAAATCACCGACTTTTATAATTCCGTTTGCAATTGCGTAATCAACAGCGTTGTGATACCAGAATTCACCGCTTCCCGCCGTGAATGTCTTTCCGGTCTGAAGACTGTAGGTTTTGACCGCGAGGGTCAGTGCCTCTGCAACACTGAGGTATGCCTGCGGTGCAAATGTTCCGTCCCCCATACCGTTTATAATTCCAAGGCCTGCGGCTGAATTTACAGAAGCCGCATACCAGCTGTCCGGAGCAACATCTAAAAAAAGCATCCCTGCTGCAGGTACAGCTTCTCTGTCTGAAGTCTGCGTCCCTCTTGAAGGTGTCGAAGTATTCAGCGAGCTGTAATAATTACGAATTGAATCTGTGCAGCCTGCCCGGTTTTTTAAGATGTCCGCCGCCCTGAAAAAGATTTCGCCTTTAACATTTGAATAGCGGTCGTTTATCGCAAGCTGGTCTGCGATTTCTGCGGCAACGGCATCTCTGTAGGCTGCCTGACCGATGTAAAGCGCGGCTTTGTTGCCCGTCTTTGAAACAAGATTTGACCACCAGCAAACAAGCGTCTCATAATCTGCCGCCGCAAAACCCGTCTGCCAGTAAATCTGCGGCGCGATGTAATCTATCGTTCCGGCTTTGAGCCATGCCGAGGCATCTGCGCAGACGCTGTAATAGCCCTCGCTGCCGGATGTATTTGAGCCTGCTGCGTCGCTTGAAACGTTTTTCCATATTCCAAACGGACTGATTCCGAAAAGAACGGAAGGCTTGTGCTGCTTGATTGTATTATATACATCCGCAACCATCTCGTTAATATCCGCACGCCTTTGATTTGCCGCCGCGCCGTCACGCGTTTCGCCCTCCGGAAGAGGGTATCCGCTTGGATAGAAATAGTCGTCAAAATGTATTGCGTCAACGTCGTAATTATCAACGATTTCAGCAACTGTATCGCACAAATAATCTCTGACCTCCGCAAGCGCCGGGTTATAAAAAAGTGCGTTTTTATTTGTTATTGTCCACTCAGGATGAAGCCTTGCCGGGTGATTCGCCGCAAGCACGCTTACATCCGTTCCGCTTGTTGTGATCCTGTAAGGATTGAGCCACGCGTGAAAAGACATCCCTCTTTTGTGCGCTTCGTTTATCATATATTCCATCGGATCGTATCCGGGGTCTTTTCCCTGCACTCCGGTAAGCACATCTGCCCACGGATTAATTTCGGATTTGTAAAGGGCATCCGACTTTGGGCGAACCTGAACTATTATTGTATTTATGCCTGCGCCCTGCAAAACGTCAAGCATTGAAGAAAATTGGTTTTTCTGCGCCGCAGCATCACCTTTTACCGAAGGGAAATCGCCGCCTGCTATCGTTGAAATCCAGACTGCTCTCATATCGGAGGCATGCTCGTCCGCATAAGCCCTTTCACTGCTCCCTGCAAGCTCAAAGCCTGTAATCGCAAGTATCAGTGCCATAAATACAAGCAGTGCTTTTGCACTTTTTCTTTGTAATAACGTCATTTTTCTTTTGTATGAACGCGCTTTTTCGCAATTCACACTTTCCTTTCTCTTTTATTCTTTACCGTATTTTGACTCCGGCTTATGCACAAAAGTTCCGCAGTCTGCCAACTGCTCTTTGTATATCCTCCTTTGGATTGCAGACAATTCCAAGCCCACAAAATCCAAAAGAGGGGAAAATTCCCCTCTTTTGTTTCAGCTATACTTTGCAAGGCCGGCCGCTTATGCTTTTGCCGTTTGTCTGCACAGCTCCAATTCCGTTTATCAGAGATAATTGAGAGGATTTACCGGCGTACCGTTCTTCTGAATCTCAAAATGACAATGCGGTCCGGTACTTCTTCCGGTGCTTCCTACATTTGCAATATGCTGTCCCTGATATACCTTTGCGCCCTTTGAAACAAGCAGTTTGCTGCAATGTGCATATACAGTAACATAGCCGCCGCCATGATTGATTTTGACCACGTTTCCATAGGAACCGCTGTATCCTGAGAAGATAACGGTTCCGCCGTCTGAAGCTCTTATATATGTTCCTGTCGGGCATGCCAGGTCAATACCGTTGTGCATGCGTCCCCATCTCTTGCCGAAGCCCGAGGAAAGTCTTGCGCCGCTGACAGGATATTTGAAGCGTCCTGTTCCCTGAAGAGGCGGAAGTTCTTTTGTCCCCTGAAGAATAATTTCCGTAACAGGCTGGCTGATAATTTCGCTGCTGAGCTCTTCTTTTTTGACCTCGACACCGTTGTTTCTCGTAATCTTTGCAACTACCTGTCTCTGTCCGTCAACACCCTTTACTTTCGTTTTCTTTTCGCCTTTGTAAAGACTGCCGCTGTCCTCATATGCCGTCTCAAACGGTATATACTCTGCATATGTCGCAACCTCAACCGTCTGAACTGTAAGAAGCGGAACAGCCTGCGTAAGAACTATTTCCTGACCTATACTCAGTCTTTCAGGTGTAACTCCCGGATTGGATGCAAGAAGCTCACTTTGCTTAAGTCCGTTTGCCTTTGCAATTCCCGAGAAGGTTTCACCGGCCTCAACTATATGAGTCTTTTGAGCAGTCGCTCCGGTAAGCAGCTTCATCAGAACCTCATCAGGATTCATGAGACTTCCGAGCTTTGTATTGATTGGCAGAATTTCAACCTTTTCCGCAAAGCCCACCTTTTCGTAGCTGGTAGAATCTCCGCCCTGCATAAATGTCCCTTTGACCTGCTCAAGAACTGCATTTGCCGTTTCTTTCGTATCAACAATTGCAACACGTCTGCCGTCAATGCAGATGACCTGGCCGACAGCATTCATGTTCTGCATGTAAGTCAGACAACGCAGAACCTCTTCCATATCATCGATTTCCTTGTTGAGGGAGAAAATCCTTTTGAAAGTAATATCCTGCTCCGGATCTATTCTTATCTCTGCTCCGTGCTCCTTTGAAAGCTGCGTGCTTACAAGGTCCACGATTTTAAGAACGTCTTCCTGCTTTTTGACAATTCCCAGAGTCCTGCCGTTATATGCATATTCGTATGCCGTCATGTAATTGAATACGGAAACGCATACAAGCGCAACGGCAACTATGCACCCGAAATACAGCAGAAGCTTTTTCTTGTTGATTTCGGCCCATTCTCTGGCAAAATTGAATTTTTTGTTGCCCTCGGTAACCATAACGTTTGTCTTGTCGGCCACCGCATCGGTCCTTTTGTCCATGCGTGTAATTACATGGAACATCTTGTCTGCCGCCTGCTTTTCTTTTTTTATAATATTGCGGCGTATTTCGTTCGCCCTTTTGAGCCACTCATGTTTTTTGTGGCGGTGCTTTTCACGCAGCTCAGGATTCTTTTCGTAAAGCTTTTCCTGATGAATTTTGAAAAGCTTGCCGATAAATCCAAACAGCTTCCCGAATGCATCGTAGATGATGTCTGTTTTGAAATCATACCCCTTGAAAACATGAATCGCATGGTGAATTGCCTGCTTTGGAGCAGGCTGTGACGAAGCTTTTGCTTTCTGCGGCGCCGCAGATGAAGTTTCCTGCTCTTCTGCCGCCTCTGCCGCTTTGGATGCTTCCGCTGCTTCTTCTGCCGCTTTTTCCGCTGCTTCAGCCTGCGCCCTTGCGGCTTCTTCCCTTTTGCGCTGTTCTTTTATTTCTGCCTCAGAACGCGGAATACTGAAAGAAAGGGCCGCCTTTGCCTTTTCGTTTGATATGCGCTGCTCTTCCTTGATCTGCTCTTCTTTCCTGCGCTGTTTTTCCCGTTTTTCGCGTATTTTTTTCTCTTCGGGAGTTTCTTCCTTTTGCGGCGCCGAATCACCGTCTTTTGCGCCTTCGGAAGCTGTCTCTTCGGATACGGTATCTTCGGGAGCCGCATTTCCCGAAACCTCATCCACAAAGGCGGTTTCTTCCCCGTCTTTTGCGGTTTGTTTTGATTCATCTTCGGAAGAAGTATCTTTCTCCCTTGGAATATCAGCCATTGAAAGCTGTCCCTCAAGCCTCTGCGGAATTTCTTCAGCCTGCTCTTCTTCACCTGTCACGTCCGGTTCTTCCGGCTCGGGCTGATGATAGTCTGCCAGAATCGAATTTTCGAAGTAAATCGGCTCCTTTGGCCGCTGCTTCTCTACATTGCGGCGCTTTCTGCGTTCTTCTATTTTTTTTGCATTTTCCTCGCGTTCTTTTTCACGGGCTTCCTGTATTCTCAGAAGCTCGTTAAGATCCGAATCCGGCATGCTCGAGAGCTTTTCCGCTATCTTTCTCTCCAGCTCGGCTCTGGCCTGCTCCCTTGTAAGACCGGAAGATTCGTTTTTTCCGGCTTCTCCTCCGGAAGCATCGCCGTCTGACGCCCCGGCTTTGAGGACAGTTTCTTTTTCTGTTCCTTCTTCGGTATCTCTGCCGCGGGTTATTTTTTTAAAGAAATTTGCCATTGTTTTGCCTCTTCTTGCCGCTGCTTAAAGCAAACACAGCGGCCGCCGTTATCGTCTGCACCCGTGTCATTACAACGGTCGCAGAGATATTTAATTTCCATGTAATCAATCTCAAAGCCGTTTTCCGTCATCAGAATGGCTTTTTCTGTGGTGAGAGAATCCATCTTCTCCTTCAGCTGCCTGCGTCCCTGAGGGCTGTTATTGACAAGCGCTCTTGAAATTGCCATGCCGCAGCTTCTTATTTCTTCGTCAAGCTCGCGCACGCGCGGAACTTTTTCGTAAACTTCCTGCATTCTTTGGAGGGCTTCCTTTTCCTCTTTTTCTCTCAGATATGCATAATACTTCATAACTGTTGCGAAGGTTGCCGGCTTTTGCGTGTCTTCCTTTGTAAGGCCGCCCTTTTCCCTGTACCAACCGGTCAGGATTTTGTTAACGTAATTGATGTTGGGATTTGATATTCCGCTGGTTTTTGCACAGGCCTCAAGTATTTTTTCGAGCGTGAAATTCATTTCATCAAACCAGGAGTCCATTATTGCACGCTCCCGCTCGCCCGGAGATCTTGAAAATCCCAGTGCCTTGAAAATTCTTCTGTAATCAAAATGCCTCTGGTCTACCGAAGCAAGATATTCTTCTATCTTTTCGGCAGTATCGAGCCCTTTTTCCATCCAGCTTTTAACGACAGAGCCTACGTAGTTTATATTGCTCTTGTTTAAATTTATGCAGTATTTGTATGCCTTGACAATAAGCTCCGGCGAAGCGCCGAAATCCGTCATCCACGAGGTAATCGTCTCAGGCTCCTTGGCGCTTAGCATTTTGCCTTTGAGAGTCTCTATGCTGTCAAACATTTCCCGCAGCTGCGCGTTTGCAAGAGGGTTTTCCTCCTTTTGCTCGGGAGGCATTGTATCTGCACTGAAAAGTCTTTCCTTAAGACTCAGAAATTCAACCTCATAATGATATCTGTCATTTGGGTCCGGATAATGCCTTTTGATAACACCGGCCTTCTCCCAGTAGGTCCAAGCCTTAAGCACATCCTCTGCCTCCATCCGAAGCGTTCTTGCAAGCATTTCGTTGGTCATTTCTTCGCCTATACCTGCATACATAAGGGCACAAAGATAGACCTTTGAATAATTGTCCGGAGCCTGTGGCATATATTCGTTTAAAAAAATATTTTCAACTGCCGTATCCAGAAGATAAGGGTTTCCTGTCTTTTGTTTTCTGAAATTCATCTTTTAATCCTTCGGAAGAAAATAATCATCAGCCGGGCACATTTTCGTTTGAAACGTCCACAAATCTTGTGTTCTTTCCTATCCATGCAAGCTCAACCTTGCCCAGCTCGCCCGCTCTGTGCTTTTCGATGCTTACTTCACAGATTCCCGGTTTTTCTGATTCTTCCTTGTTATAATATTCGTCCCTGTAAAGCATGATAACTATATCCGCATCCTGCTCTATGGAACCCGATTCCCTGAGGTCCGCAAGCTGCGGGTGATGATCGCTTCTAAGCTCCGGAGCTCTCGAAAGCTGTGAAAGCACAATAACAGGGCATTCAAGCTCTCGTGCAAGCTGCTTGAGGTTTCTTGAAAGCGCAGAGATTTCCTGCTGCCTGCTCTCTGTTTTCCCGCTCATACTCATGAGCTGAAGGTAGTCGATAAGCACAAGATCAAGGCCTTTTTCCGCCTTGAGCCTTCTGCATTTGTTTTTTATCTCCATAATTCTGATACCCGGAGTATCATCTATGAAAATTTTTGCCTTTGAAAGTGTATCAAGTGCGTTTTGCAGATCGTCCCAGTCCTTCCTTGAAAGGTTGCCCGTTCTGATCTTCTGAGTGTCAATTCTTGACTCCATTGAAAGAAGTCTCTGACTCAGCTGCTCTTTTGACATTTCAAGGCTGAATATCATAACGCTTGCGTCAGCTTTCATTGCAGCTTTTTGAGCAACATTGAGTGCAAAAGCTGTTTTTCCCATACTCGGACGTGCAGCTATGATAATAAGGTCTGACTTTTGAAAGCCCGCAGTAATCTTGTCGATTGCGGCAAATCCGGAAGGCACACCTGTTATATTTCCCTGATTCTGAGCCGCCTCATCTATTGATTTGAGATTTTCAAGAAGAATCTCCTTCAGCGGCGCAAAATCCTTTCTCTGATTTTTCTGTGCTATTTCAAAGATGCTTTTCTCCGCAAAATCAAGTACGTCGGCCGGATCTGCCTTGTCACGAAAGCCCTGTTCCATGATTTCGTCCGCTGCCGTGATAAGTGCCCTCATTGCAGCCTTTTCCGATATTATTTTTGCATATTCTTTTGCGTTTGAAGTTGCCGGAACACTGCCCGAAAGTGCTGCGATATAGGCTCTTCCGCCGACCATTTCAAGGGATTTGCGCTTCCTTAGCTCCTCGCATACCGTAAGCATATCTACAGGAAGGCTTTTTCTGTAAAGCTCCGTGATTGCTTCGAAAATTTCCCTGTGCGCGTCGCTGTAAAAATCTTTGGCCGTCACAACTTCCATAACATCAAAAAGAGCATCCTTTGAAAGCATGGCTGCCCCAAGAACGGATTTTTCCGCATCTTCACTGTGGGGTGGAATTCTTTCGTTCATATGTATCTCCTAAGTTATATTTGCTAAATATATCCCCCGGGTTGCAGTTATACTGTGACATTTACTGCCAGCATTGCGGAAATTTCAGCATAGAGTTTAACTTCCACCTTAACATTTCCCGTCTGCTTGATAGGTGAATCAAGAACAATTTTTTTCTTGTCTATATCAAGCTTGTACTGCTCTTTGAGCGCCTCTGCAATATCCTTGTTTGTAATTGAACCGAAAAGCCTTCCGCCTTCTCCGCCCTTTGTTTTGATGACAACCTGCATATCTTTGATCTTTTCTGCAAGCTCTCTTGCATCAGCCTGTTCTTTTGCCTTTTTCTCTGCGGCAATTGCCTTTTGCTTTTCAAGGCTGCGAACGTTTCCTTCTGTAGCTTCTGTTGCCATTCCCTTCGGAATAAGCATATTTCTTGCGTAACCGTCGCTTACCTTGACCACGTCCCCGGCCTTTCCGGTACCCTTTACGTCTTTAAGCAAAATAACTATCATTCTTCTTCCTCCTTTACAGAAAGGAATTCTGACAATACCTCTCTGAGTTTTACTACTGTATCTTCCGGTGTCAGGTCAACCTGTGCCCCTGCAGTTGTCAGGTGACCGCCGCCGCCGAATTTTTCCATAATAACCTGAACGTTCATTTCACCGAGTGAACGCGCGCTGACCACGGTACGCCCCTTGTCGTTTGTACCGATAACAAAGCTTGCTTTGATTCCCTTGATTCCAAGAAGTTCATCCGCTGCCTGCGAATTGATGATCTGCGCATCCACATGCTTTCCCTCGCATATCGAAACGGCTATGCCGTCAAAGAGAAATCTCGCATTTGCAACGCACTGCGCGCGGAGATTGAAGGCCGTTGCATCCGTCTGAAAAAACCTCTTGACGGAAGTTGTATCGGCGCCGGACCTTCTCAGCCACGAAGCCGCTTCGAAGGTTCTGACACCGGTCTTAACCGCAAACCTGTTTGTGTCTACTGTAATTCCCGCAAGCAGAGCCTCAGCCTCAAGCTTTGTGATATTCTTTCTCTCAACCGAATACTGCAGTATTTCGGTAACAAGCTCCGATGCGGAGGAAGCATATGCCTCCATATATGAAAGCGTTGCATTTTCAACACTTTCTTCTATCTTTCTGTGATGGTCTATTACAACAATCTTGTCTGTTTCCGTAAGAAGATCCGCACATTCCATTATGCTCGGCCTGTGAGTGTCAACAATCACAAGAAGAGTGTCCCTGTCAACAAGCGCCTTTGCCTTTTCCGAATTGATAAATGTATAAAGATCTGTCTCAACAGCCTGCTCATAAAGCATTGTGAGCGTGTCGTTGTAATAATTCAGGACTATAAACGCGTCCTTGTTTGAATTTATGCACATTCTGTAAACGCCAAGAGCCGCGCCAAAGGAATCCATGTCCGGGTTTTTGTGGCCCATTATAATTACCTTTGATGACTGCTCTATAAGCTGCTTCATGGCATGCGCCATAATACGGGATTTTCCCTTGTTGCTCTTTTCGACAGCCGCAGCCTTGCCGCCGTAATACTCGAGTTTGCTGCCCCTTTTGATAACGGCCTGGTCGCCTCCGCGTCCAAGTGCAAGATCAAGCGCATCCGCCGCAAACTGGTCGCACTGGGCCGGATTTTTGCCGCCGACTCCCACGCCGATGCTGAGCGTAACCGGAAAATCCGCCTCTGTTTCAATAAGTCTGATATCATCAAGAATGGAAAAACGGTTTTCCACAAGCTTGTCGCAATATTTATTCTCAAAAGCAATCATATACATATGCTCTTTGTATCTGGTAATGGATCCGTCGATACCTGCGCACCACTGCCTGATTGCCTTGTCAATTTCCGTTGTAACGGTAAGCTTCTTGTCGTCTGATGTATTTGATGAAAGCTCGTCGTAATTATCAACATTGACAACAGCCATGCATATTTTCTCGTCATTGTAAATTTTCTTCAGTGTTTCGAAATTTGTAATGTCGTGAAAATAAAGCGCCAGCCCCGCATCTTCATCATCGCCCAGGATTGAAGCTTCAATTTTGAAAACCTTGCCGTTCCTTTGGATTGTAAGCGGATTTTCCTTATCTTCTTCGGGATCGGTAATCCTTTGAAATTCCGCATACTTAATCCCGGTAAGTACAAATATGTCCGCATCAAGAATGCCGTCGTAGAGGAAAACCTCGTCGATTTTTGCACTTGCCCTTGTTACTTTTCCCTGCGGATTCAAAATACACATCGGAAAAGGAGTATACTCCGCAATAAACTTTTCTATCTTCCTGTCTTTTTCAACCATTTCATACCTCTTTCAGAACTGAAGCCCTGCCGGGCTGCACATATCTGCTAACGGCTATTTTTCGGCTTTTGCCCTGATCTTTTGTTTTATACCAAAGAAAAGGTCTATTCCTCCTATGAGAAAAAGGAGTGTCTGCCCGATTACATTTAGAAGAAAAATAATTGTAATTACTGCTGCAAATACTTTTGGCCATCTTTTCTGCCTGAACATAAAAAACAAAAGCGAGATGCCCTGAAGGCAGAATGCATACTCTATGATGAGATTTATGTTTGTCAGAAAAACACTGTCTTCAATAAGTTTCATAAATGAAACCAGCATTGAAAGGACAAATATAATCATAAAGCCCCACATTGCATTTTTCGGAAACGAAAAATCAGCAAGAGCCCCAAGCCTTGAAACCGGTCTCCCCGAAAGTGCAAACAGCCTTTCAAGTATCAGATATTCCACATACGAAATAATTGCCCCCCACAAAAGAAGCATCGACGGAAGCGTGTTGATTGAAAGGGTTGCCATTGATTCAAATGCCGCCTTCTTTTCCGTATCCGACAGCCCGGACATGCCAAAGAGTGCCGACATCTGCGGATCTTTTGCAAAATCGCCCGCCGCAAGCTGCATGCTCTGCGAAAGGATATCCGCAAGCGAGTAGCCTGTCATTGCAGAAACGATAAATACAAGAAGCGACCCCGATGCTATCCCAAGGATGCACTCAAGAAGGATTCTCCATGCTGTTTTGGCCGAATGTATATTGATGCTTATCCATATAAGCGGAACTGCAAAGAGCAGTATAATTAATATCATAAAGTACATGTTTTTTCTGTCTCTCCCCGACTTTATGCGCGGCAGGTCCATATAAGGCATAAGACCGCATCGTACATAAATACATTCATAATATTTTATCACAAAATACCATTTTTGTCTTGTACTATATCTTGTGTATGGGCGCCCTGTGCCCCTATATCATCCCCGGCCGCATTGCCAAGAAAAAAGACGGCTTCTTTCGAAACCGTCCGTTAAATTGTCATAGAATTTTGTTTAACTAGTCTGCAACATAAGGAAGCAGTGCAACGATTCTTGCTCTCTTAACAGCTGTAGTAACAGCTCTCTGATGCATTGCACATGTTCCGGTGATTCTCTTTGGAAGAATCTTTCCTCTGTCTGTAACATACTTTCTGAGTTTGTCAACGTCTTTGTAATCTATAACTTCTGCCTTGTCGGCGCAAAACTGGCAAACCTTTTTTCTTCTCATGCCACCGCCGCGTCTTTTATCCATCATGACTAAGTTCTCCTTTCTGTTAGAACGGAATATCGTCATCTGTCAGCTCTCCGATTGGCTTGAAGAGTTCGTCATCCCCGTTTCCCGAAGGTGCTGAACTTCCTCCGCCGAAGCCGCCGTCAGCCTGATCGTTCTTTCCGCCTACAAATTCTACCCGTTCGGCAACCACATCAGTTGTATAAACCTTGGTGCCGTCCTGTTTTGTGTAGCTTCCCGTCTGAATACGACCCTGCAGTCCTATCATCTTTCCTTTTGTAAAATATTTGTCGACAAATTCGGCACTCTTTCCAAAAGCGACACAGCTGATAAAATCTGCTGTCGGCTGACCTTCCTGCCTTGCGGCAAAAGCTCTGTCCACCGCTACCGTAAAACGTGTAACTGCTGTCTGAGAAGCAGACATGCGCATGTCCGGATCTCTTGTCAGCCTTCCTACCAGCGTAACGTTATTCATATTCAAACCTCCTGCTTCAATACTGACTTATTTTTCGTCCTTGTTGACGATGATGTGTCTGATAACTGCATCAGCAATTCTAAGTCTTCTATCGAGTTCCTTCGGTAATGTAGGGTTAGCTTCGAATTCGATAACTACGTAGTATCCTTCATTCTTCTTCATGATAGGATATGCAAGCTTTCTCATTCCCCATACATCAACCTTTCCAACGGTTCCGTCTGCTTCGATGATACCTTTTACGGTTTCAACTACAGCATCCTTCTTCTCGTCTTCCAAAACAGGATCGATGATGAACATAACTTCATACTTTGTCATTTTTTCACCTCCCTATGGACTATATGGTGCAGCCCCAAGCGGCTGCACAGAGAGCAATCTTTTCGGCAGAATCACGCTCTCTTTTTCAGAGCGCGCAAACCCGCGCATAAAATTCATGCCTTTATATTGTATCACCAATCTTCCAAAAAGCAAGCCCTTTATTTGCCCGTTTCTGCTCCTTTTGTTTACTCGTTTACTGCCCCGTTAACATATCCCGAAGCCTTCAGGCTGTCATGCTGCTCCTTTGAAATATATATTTTGCGATGCTTCAGAGTTATGTAACCTTCTTCTTCAAGACGCTGCACGCTGCGGTTGATTGTACGGATGCTTACGCCGCATCTCTGGGCAAGGTCGCTCCTTGTTACGCGGATCATGCCCGGCTCTGCCATAACAAGCCTTGCCGCAAGCATTTCTATTGCACTGCTTTGTACGTTGAGTACTACTTCTCCGGCCATTATCATCGCCTTGTCCGCAAGACTTCTGAGAAAGATTCTGGACGCTTCCGTACCCGACATTGCCCAGTCTTCAAAAGCATCTGCCGGAAGTTCAAACAGCGCCGCGGAAGATACTGCTTTGGCGCAAAAGCGCATTTCCGTCCTGCCCGAAAGGATTTCTATGTCACCGAGGACTGCTCCCGGATTCAAAAACGCAACCTGCATTTCCTTTCCGTTAAAATCGCTTTCATACATGCTTATCATGCCCTCGCAAATCAGATATACCCTGTTTGCGTCATCTCCCTGACGGAATATTTTTTCACCGGGTCTCATCGTAAACGAAGTACATCTTTCCCATACCGCATCCGGCATCGTTGCCGCAAGCTCTTTTATTGCCGGATATTTTCCTGTCATAGCCTCTTTGTTTTCAAGATTCATTTTTCTTTCCTTTCACTCCGGGAAGGTCATAAAAGCACTGCCTCTGCCCGGAATCCGTCTGTTATAATTACACAATTCAAAGGACCTTGGTCCAAAAGCCCGGTCTGCCTGAATACAAAATCCGAAGCTTATTAAAATCACATATTCTTGTTTGAAACTCTGCTGCTATTTCCATAATTTTTCGGGGTAAAGCCCCTTGTCTTTCATTGACTGCAGTGCCTGAACAACAGTCTCTCTGTCTTCCTTGTAGGTAACACCGTACCATTTCTCGCGCGAAGGAAGAACCTTTACGGTTGCTTTGTTTTCCGCAAGAAGCTCGCTTACCACAAACGGAAGAAAATATTCGCCCTTCATAGGATTTTCTTTCATGATGCGCTCAAGTTCCTTAGGAAATCTTGAAGTCATTTCCTTCATCATGTTTGCGGAAAAGCCCCAGACATTCATTGATACGTAAGTTCCTTTTTCAAGTTTCGTCCAGGTTGCGCCATCATCTTCCGTAAAGGCGATATCTCCGCCTCTCCACATAATTTTTGTGCGCTCTGTTACCTTTGTCAGATAGTCTTTCTCATCTGTTTCGCATATTCCTCTTGCAACGCTGCCGTTTTCTGTCAGTGTGTTTTCAAGAAGATATCCCGCCATACAAAAGCGGTATTTGTCGTCATCCTGATTTTCAGTCAAAAAATCATATACAAGACTGAAAGCAGTTGAGCCGTAATAATCGTCGGCATTAATGACAACAAACGGTCCGTCAATAACGTTTCTACATGACATAACCGCATGAGCCGTTCCCCATGGCTTTACACGTCCCTCCGGCAGGCTGAAGCCCTCCGGCAGGTCTGTAAGTTCCTGAAAAACATACTCGACTTCCATAAATCTGCCCGCTCTTTCATCGATAAGACTGCGAAAGTCTTTTTCCATTTCCTTTTTAATAACGAATACAGCTTTTTTGAAACCCGCCATAAACGCATCATAAAGGGAAAAGTCCATTATAATTTCGCCCTCTGAACCGACAGGATCAATCTGTTTAAGACCGCCGTATCTGCTACCCATTCCTGCCGCCATAATAACAAGTACAGGTTCTTTTTCCATTTTGCAAAACCTCCTGTGTCAATATACAACGGACATTTTACCACAAATGTCTTGAATTTTGTGTATTTTTCTTTATGAATACAGAATTCAAAAGTGCAAAACACGTGTGATGACATTTTCGTCCGTGTTTTCTTGAAAATATGTCGGAATTCTTTCCGGCTGCTCATAAAAACCGCAGTAACCCTTGTGTAACGGTTACTGCGGTTTGTTTATATCTTATGAATTTATTTTCTTATGAATTTATTTTCTTATGAATTTATTTTGTCAGCTTCTCGCAAAAGCGCTCTGCCATAGCGGAAACCTGAGCACGTGGTGCGATGCCCTGTGCATCAAGAACGAGGTTGCCGTCTTTATCTGTCGTTCCGTTAATGATGCCTGCTGCGACTGCCCATGAAAGTGCTTCACGAGCTTCTGCACTTACGCTTGATGCATCTGCAAAGCTGTCAAGACTTGCGCGTGCTGAAACATCATAGCCTTTTGCCTTGGCATAGTTAAACATCATCATGATATCAACTTCACGTGTAGCAGGAGCTTTTGGATCGTGCGTGCTGATGCCCTCTGTAACTCCGCCTTGTGCTGCCCAGCCGTCAGCTGCTGTCCACCAGCTTTCGCCTTCTGCTGCTTTAACGGGCTCGTTGCCGTCGATGTTGAAGAGAATCTGCTCCATCATGCCCTGGGTTGTATCTGCGTTCGGAGCAAATGTGCCGTCGCCCATGCCGTTCATTACTTCATGACTTGCTGCCCATGCGATAACAATGGTCGTTCCCCGACGTGCGCCACCGGAGGATATATGAACAATATCACAGTCTTAATCTCTATTTCTTTTTGCTGCTTTTTGCTGCGGCCTCACGTTCGCGTCTGTACTCGTCTGCGATGTAGTCCGGCCCATTCATCCACATATACGTGGACTCATCGAAAAGCATCTCTGCGGTTTTGGATTTCATGAATCTTGTGAAAGCCTTTGTCTTGGAAATCTTCTGCTTCCTGGCCAGATTCGACGCCGCCATTGCTGCAAGCAGCTCAATCGTGTACTCATTCTCGCTTACTTTCATAAAGGCACCTCCTCAAAACCGGCATACTTTAATGCCTTCAGCGCATTAGCGGTGCGGAAACATATCTGATCCGTCAAATTTTCAGGCTCCAAAAGGCTGATTGCAATACGATCTGCAGAATCCGAGCCGACTTCACCATAGATTCCGTTGATATATCCCGTAATCACACGATTTGTATTGTCGTTCGCTATCTTGCCGGCAATGAGTTCATAAGATTTCCACTTTACCAATTCTTGTGGCAAAAGTGGCTCTTTGCGGTGTGCTGCCACACAATGCAGCCACTCTTTGTCGGCCCCGGGGAATTCAAAACATGAGATATTTCCCAATCCGACTATTTCATAAACAGATACATACCCTTTTTTGATCTCCTGCCCTACAACCCCATTTTTTCGAGCCTTGCCCACTGACAATTTCACAAACCGCCTTGCCTGCTCTATATCGGTAGTCACGTAGAAACCAAGTCCAAAATCTTTTCCGGGTTTGCATATTTCCAATTGCGGCTTTTCCACAATGGTGTAGCTTCCATGATATACACATAATCCTTTTTCTAAAACCATCTAAAACCCCTGTCCTTTCAGGTATTCCAGCATGTCCTCATAATTGGTCTCATCGCCTTGCATATGATATTCTTCATAGCACTGCGAAATATAGTCAAACAAACCGTATTTATCGAAAATCCGATTGCACTCAAAGGGAGATAGCCCTTTGCGACTTTGAAGCATCCTATAAAGACGAACCTGCAACATGAAAATATCTTCTTTTCTGTCTGTAGCAGTCACTTTCATCACCCTCATTTCAAACTGTTAGATATTCCCTCTCTCCTTGGATTATACCGAAAATCCGCCTAAAACACAAGGCAAATGCGGTTCGTGCGCTTTTTTCACGCAAAAATGAGAGGACCTGATGAAGCTCTCCTAAATGAAAGAAAAGGCATAAAAACCGCAATAACCCTTGTGTAACGGTTACTGCGGTTTGTTTCTATCTTATGAATTTATTTTCTTATGAATTTATTTTGTCAGCTTCTCGCAAAAGCGCTCTGCCATAGCTGAAACCTGAGCGCGTGTTGCGATGCCCTGTGCATCAAGAACGAGGTTGCCGTCTTTATCTGTCGTTCCGTTAATGATGCCTGCTGCGACTGCCCATGAAAGTGCTTCACGAGCTTCTGCACTTACGCTTGATGCATCTGCAAAGCTGTCAAGACTTACGCGTGCTGAAACGTCATAGCCTTTTGCCTTGGCATAGTTAAACATCATCATGATATCAACTTCGCGTGTAGCAGGAGCTTTTGGATCGTGCGTGCTGATGCCCTCTGTAACTCCGCCTTGTGCTGCCCAGCCGTCAGCTGCTGTCCACCAGCTTTCGCCTTCTTTTGCCGTGACAGGCTCGTTGCCGTCGATGTTGAAGAGAATCTGCTCCATCATGCCCTGGGTTGTATCTGCATTCGGAGCAAATGTGCCGTCGCCCATGCCGTTCATTATTTCGTGACTTGCTGCCCATGCGATAACGTCACTGTGCCAGTCTTTAGACTGTACGTCAGAGAATACTTTGACGTTGTCTACAATCTTAACCGTCACATCACCTGAAATACTCATGCGCACTCCGATATCGCTTGTAGTTGAAGTCTTTACAATGCTTTCTTTTCCGTTTGCATCAACAAGGATGATTACTGTGCTTGATGTGGCGTTTTCAACAGGAATTTCAAGCATCATAGGGTTTGCTGCATTTACGGATGAAGGCACATCTATTTTTATCTCTGTTGCTGAGGCTCTATCTGCTGTGGAGTCAACATTGACAGGAAGCGTGAGAGGCTTTCCTGCTGCAACTGCATCGGAAACTGCCTTTTCACTAAGTGAAGCTCCTACAGAGAGGACCTTGCCGTTAGCATCTGTCACTACTGTTGCAGTTGAGCCGTCCTTTGTAGTAGTAACAACAGTCTTGCTGCCGTCGGCATTTACCGTAGTACGGGTGATGCTGCCGTCAGAGTTTGTTGTAGTTGTAGTATTTGCAAGTGTAGTTTTTGATGAAGACGATCCGTGACTTCCGCCTGAGCTTGCTGCAGCATCTTTCTCAAAAGTAGCTTTGACCGTAACGTTTGCCGTTCCAATGGTGAACTTGTTGTTTGTAACAGTCACGCCACCGGAAACAACCTGCCATGCCTTGAAGTGGTAGCCCTGATCCGGAGATGCCGTAAGCGTAATTTCACCGCCGCTTATTCCGGAAGTAGTGGATGCAGAAGCTGTACCGTGTCCGTCGTTCGTAACCGTAACACTATAAATCGTTGGCGGAACATAAACATATTCGTTAATTATCAGTTCAGCGGAATCGTCTGAAGCAAGAACCGTACCGCTTGCCTTGACGCGGACATAGTAAGTGCCGTTTGCAAGACCGGTAATCGAAGTTGAGTTTGCCGCAACATCGGTATAGCTCGAAGAACCATCTATTTTGTATTCATATATCTTGGTACTGTCAAGTCCCGTAATCGTGCCATCGTTGTTGCTGCTCGTTGTACAATTGGTTGTACTTAGACCTGTCGGCCTTTCTGCCTGGGTGACTGTAATAGTCTGCGCATCGCTATCCGATTTTGTCGTCCCGTTGCCTTTCTTTACAATAGAGATTGTGCATGGATGAATCAGATGAATCAGCAATGTATTACTTTCATCGCTAACATCGATCCAACTTGAACCACCATTAATGCTATACTTCATGCCGCTTGTAACCCCACTAAGCGTGCCACTTTCCGCATTTATAGCTGAGAATGTTGCTGTCGGTGTTGCTTCTTTTGGAAGCGTTACATTAAGTGTCACTTCATCAAATGCACTTGCAAAATCATTTCCGTTTGCGTTCTTCTGTTCATTAAAGACCTTCAGCTTATAAGTTCCGGTAGTAAGATCTGCAGGAAGCTTAAAGGTCACTGTACCTGAAGCTTCGCTGAGCACGTCGCTGCTGCAGTAGTAATTTGCGGTCGTGCCTGTGCTGTCGCAAAGCAGGGCTGACACATGCTCACCTGTGCCGTAAGCAGCACCGCTATAGTTTAGAGTAACTGTATCCGTTTGGCCGTAAATAGCAGAAGCGCTCGTTTGAGCTACTGCAAAACTGCCATGTCCGGTAGTGTCAAGAAGTGTCAACTTCCAAGCGGATATGTTACTTGTTGTCGTGGAGATTGCCTCAAATGCGCCCGTTGTGGTAAGGTTTTTGCCATCGCTTATATCGGACACAAAGAGAACTTTATCGGGATCCAGATTGAAAGCAGGCCTCCCACCGCTCCCGGTACGGGCATCCATGGCGAACATCGAGCCGTCATTTTTCACGCTACCGGTGTTTGGATCATTTGCGCTAGGCGACCGG
>JAILLO010000025.1 GCA_024693105.1 Clostridia bacterium
CATCCGGATGAAGATTTGCTTTTTCTGTAGTAAACTCCTTAAGAACAATATAAAGAATGTTCTTATTCGCCATTCTTGTTATATGCCCGTCAAACTCAAATTTCTGGATAATGTCCTGTACATTGTCAGAAAAACCATTCAAGTAATCTCTAAAGTTTTCTTCAATATGATCCGGGTCATCCATTAATCTTTCAAAGGTATACTTACTTGTATTATAAAAATCAAAACCGGAAGCCTTGCGAAGAAGTACATCCTTCATTGGAAGATTCTTTACTTCTTCATATTTTTCTAATACCGCATCCTTTTTATCAAATAAAATACAGTCAAATCTTCGTATAACGGTTAGCGGTAAGATTACATCTCCGTATTCATGTGGTTTATATACTCCAGTCAATTTATCCGCAATCGCCCAGATCAAATCCGCCTTTTGGTCAATTTTTGCGCTTTTTGTCGCCATTTATTTTCCTCCAATTTATATCCAAAGGATTGCTCACAGTTCTTTTCCTCCGAATAAACATTAACATTTTAAGTGCCCCATTTTAGGGACTTGGCCCCCCTACAGCGACGCAATGAACATTTCCAGGCAGAGATCTTTTTCGAGAAGTCCCTGCTTGAGATTTCTGTCAACGCTGTATGCCGCCTTCAGAATTTTCCTCAGGTTTTCAACAGAATACCTTTCCGCAAACCCCATCGCTTTCTTTATGCGAAATTCATGCACATTTAAAATACTGCTCATCTGTGACAGATTTTTTCCCTCATGCCTGAGTTCTTTTACCTCAAGTATAATTTCAAACTGCGACACGATGCTTCCAAGTATCATAAAGAAATTCTCACCGGCATTTACAAGATTAAAAAGCAGTCTGTATGCCTCGTCCTTCCTGTTTCTGCTTATTGCATCCACCATTCCGAATACATTTGTTTCAAGGTTTCCCGAAACCGTAGTAAGCACATCCGACAAGGTCACCTCGTTCCCCTGCGCATGAGCCACAATTTTTTTTATATCATTTTCAAGATTGAAAAGTGTATAATTAGTTTCTTTGTGATAATAACCCGTATTCAGAATAAGTTCTTCTATGACATTCTGACGAATAGCCTTCTCATATGCGTTGAAGCGTTTAATTATAAGGCCCCTGAGCTGCGGTTCGTCAAGAGGTCCGAAATCATAATATGCCCCGGAAGCTTCGCACGCCTTTGTAAGTTTCAGCCGCCTGTCCGTCTTTTCCCCGCGGAAAATAAGGATACAGCTCGGAGGCAGATTTTTAATGTACTCCGCAAGCTTCTTTTCCTCATTCTCACCGAAATTTTTCATTCTCCCGCCTTCAAGCGGCGGGAAATTTCTCACGGAAACAACGCGCTTTTCCGAAAACATAGTAAGTGTCTCGCAAGTCTCAATAATTTCGTCGACAGTTGTTTCACTGCCCTCAAGTTCCGTATAATCAAGCGCCGCGCAGGCAGGGTTTACATACTTGTTCACGATTTCACCGCATGCCCACTGAACCAGATACTGTTCCTTTCCGTAAAGCAGCACGGGGTTTCCGATCCTGTCCTCTTTCAGGTCCTTTGCGATTGTTTGAAAAGCATGTGGCTTTTGTTTTTCTTTGTAATTACCGTACGCCATTAAGCGCCTCTCCTTTTCTCCTTGGGGATACACTGCCTTGCGCCGTCAGCCTTTGCGTCTGAATGCTCCGCCTTGCTCCGGCAGCATTTGCGGCTGAATGCTCCGCCTTGCTCCGGCAGCATTTGCGGCTGAATGAACCGCTTCGATTGGCAGCGTATTTATCCGTATTTTTTGCGGATTTTGTGTATTGTGCGCATGTCGGCAACACTAAAACCGGTGGTTGCGGCTGCAATTTGGTTAACAGCTCTGCCACCGGTATTTTCAACCGTAACTTTATATTTTGTATTTTGCGGTTCGCAGTCCGCAGTTCGCGGTTCGCAGTCTGCAGTCTGCAGTCTGCAGTTCGCAGTTCGCAGTTCGCGGTTCGCTTTCTATAATGTATTCAGAATCTTGTAGAGAATTCTGTACAGCTCAGCAGCTTCTCCCGGTTCAAGCTTCACGCATGCCGCCATATTTTTAGGCACGGAAAGCGCTTTTTCCTGCAGCTTTTCACCAAGAGGCGTAAGTATAACATTCAGGATGCGTTCGTCTGTTTCTGAACGTTTTCGTTCAACCCAGCCCTTTGACTCCAGGGTCTTCAACACCGGTGATGTTGTCCCCGAATCAAGATAGAGATACTCTCCCAGTTCTTTGACCGTGAGTTCCCTGTGCTCCCACATAACCATCATTGTTATATACTGCGTATATGTCATATCAAGCTCATCAAGGAAGATCTTGTAATGTCTGACTATTTCCTTGGATGCTGCATAAAGCGGAAAGCACAACTGATTTTCAAGTCTCAGACCGGCATATCTGTCTTCATCGCCTTTGCCTGCTGCCGTCTTTCCTTTTCCTGCTGCAGAAACCGCACCCGGTGCCGCCTTTACTGCTTTGACTGCGCCCGCCTCCGCACCTTTGCCCTTGCCGGTGCTATCACCGTTGCCTCTGCTTATTTTGCTCATTTCCGATCCGCCTTTCAACTTACTTGAGTACAATTAATTGTAGCATATTTTTTGCAAAAGCGCCATCCTACAGCTGTGATTTAATGAAAGAAACAAGTCCCGGCTTCGGCTGGAATCCAACCTGAACCGCAGCTGTTTCACCCTTCTTAAGCACGAGGAGTGTAGGAATGCTTGTCACGTCATATTTCATTGCAATTGCAGGATTTTCATCTATATCGATATTATAAAAAGCAACTTCGTTTCCCAATTCTTCGGAAACTTCTTCAAGAACAGGCGCAATCATCTGGCACGGTCCGCACCATGCTGCCGAAAAATCTATAAGCGCGATGTCCTTTTCCATTACTTCCGCAAATTCTTTCTCTGTAATCTTCTTAATCATTTCTTTTCCTCCGTTTAATCGCTATTTCAATTATTGTTATTTGTGTTTGTTTTTTCGTGTCCGGTCTTCGGTTTCGCTTCCCGGTTCATTCTTCGATTCCGGATTCGAATTCGGGATTCGTCCTTACTTTTGTGCCTGCGCGGCTTTCATCTCCGCAAGGTAACTTACAGCAGAAAGCGCCGCCACGTTTCCTTCGCCCGCAGCCTTGATATACTGATACGGTTCTCCCGTAATATCGCCGCATGCAAACAGTCCCGGAATATTCGTCTTTTGCTTTCTGTCCACAACAACCCTGTTCTTTTCAAGTTCAAGCCCCGGTACCAGCTGTGAAGGCGCAACACTTTCCCTAAGGATAAAAATGCCGTCTGTCTCAATATTGCGCTCCTTAAGAGAGAGAATAACCCTTTTGTCCTTTTTCTCGATGCTGACGGGATTTACGCCGCTGAGAACGCGTACCTTTTCGTTCAGAGAAGTTTCCCGGGAATACATCGGTATGTATATTACCTCGTCCGCCATTTCTGCCAGAAAATCGGCTTCTTTTTCCTCTTCTGCCGAATAACCGATAACAAGTGCCGACTTTCCTTTGTAAAGCGCACCGTCACAGGTTGCACAGTAGCTCACGCCTCTTCCCAGATTCTCAAGTTCCCCCGGGAAAGGTTTTGCCGCAGACATTCCGCAGGCAAGAATAACCGAATCCGCTTCATACATACCTGCATGCCCCTGCAAAGCAAAATAGCTTCCCATTGCGTAGACTGTGTTTATGCGGTCCTGTGTAATTACGATATCCATACTTTCAAGATGACGGCTGAATGCCTTTTGCATATCTTCGCCCGACACTTGCGGAAGTCCCAGGTAATTCTGAACAGTATGCGCTTTTTCCACTTTCGGACTTAAATTAGTACTGCCAAGCAGAAGCACATTCTTGTTCCTTACCTTTGCCGTAATTGCCGCTTCAAGTCCGGCAGGTCCGGTTCCTATGACTGCAATATCAAATCTTGACATGTCTGCCCCCTTTTCTTTTTATACGGTCTTTTTTCAGACCGTGTCAATCTCTTCACTATATCAAATTATACTGTCTAAATGAGTGATGCAACACATTTTTCAACTTCTTTCATATCGGCTGTCGGTTCAAATCTTGCAACAACTTCTCCGTTTCTGTCCACGACAAACTTTGTAAAATTCCACTTTATATCCGGATTGTTCTTGTAATCCTTGTCAAGCTTCTTAAGCATTGCGCCCATTGCCAGTGCCTTTGGACCTTTGCCGAAGCCCTCAAAGCCCTTTTGTGATTTCAGATATTCGAAAAGCGGTAAGGCATTTTCGCCGTTTACGTCCGACTTCTTCATCTGAGGAAACTTAGTATTGTATTTAAGTGTGCAGAAGTTGTGAATCTCCTCATCTGTTCCCGGAGTCTGTCCGGCAAACTGATTGCACGGCACGTCAATAATCTCAAATCCTGCATCATGATACTTTTCATACATTGCCTCGAGCGGATCGTAATGAGGTGTAAAT
>JAILLO010000030.1 GCA_024693105.1 Clostridia bacterium
ACGTTGACTCTTCACTTTGTGATTCGTCTTACCAATCTGTTGCAGATTGTTTTGTACTTAGTTTTGGAAACAACTTAATGTTTCCTTTGACTAAATTTCTACACTATGAAGTTTTCAAGGTTCTTGCTTCCCAAGGGAAGCATATCCGCCGCACTCACGTGCCGCGAACATTTAATATCTTACTCTCGCAGACCTGTTTTGTCAAGCACTTTTTTGGACTTTTCGCGAGACATTTTTGCTACATTATCTTTAACTTTTCAGGAAACGTTTCCCGGGCTTTTTATGGCACATTTTGGCTGAAATTTTTCTTCTTTTCGTTAGACGGATTTCTTTATCCCCAAGCCTTTTTGCTTTTCCCTCCACAAATACGCAAAGATATATGTTCACGTATTTACGGCCGGCGCCCGATGTTCACATGCTCACGGCCGGCATCCGATGTTCACATACTCACGGCCTTCGCCTGATGAAAAAGATTATGAACAGCAAAAGGCCCGCGAAATTACAAAGTGCCGCAAATGTAAACACGCTTGTTATTCCAAGACCGTCAAGAATAAAGCCGGCAACAAGCAGCGATACGATTGAACTGCCGTTTGATGCCACCGCGTAATAAATGGAAATGCCAAGAGAGGCAATTCGTACGTCAAGCAGCCTGCTGCAGTATTTAATAAATTCGACCCAGAGGATGCTGTTGACAAATCCCTGAAGGAAGAACGTCGCAAGGAGCATTTTAAATGAAGGCCCTGTGCTGTACCATGCAAATCTCGCCGTTGAAACAATCATTGCAAGAAGCATCAGCTTTTCGATGCGAAACCTTCCCGAAAACTTTGAGAGAAGAAGCATAAAAGGAGCTTCGCAGCCCGCCATAAGCAGAAATGCCAAACCTACCCCCGTCAGACTCCCGCCGCCCTCTATATAAAGGAAGCTGAAATATGTTCCGTTTACGGCATCGCCGACAAGTGTGAAAAATGCACATATCAGAAAAATTATATACCGACGGTTTCCAAGGAGCATCTTCCACGGATTGAACGGGATGAAATTCCGGACTTCCGCAGGACTGTCGGCGGGATTGGTGGTTTCGTGGTCGGTGCTTTTGGAGTTGGCAGTTTCGGGTTTTCCGGCGTAATTACCGGTTTCGTGGTCGGCGCTTTCGGAAGTGGCAGTTTCGGGTTTGCCGATGTAATTATCGGTTTCGTGGTCGGCGCTTTCGGAAGTGGCATTATGTGCATTTTGTGCTCCCGCACCCCTTCCAAAATCATATGCAGGCCTTGATACTCCCCGTTTTTTTTCATTTTTCCACAGGAGACACACAGCAGCCGCCGCAATCAGCATAACAGCCGAATAAAGCGGGAATATAGCACCGAGTCCCACAGACTCCGCCAGTTTCCCCGCCACAAACACAAAGACCGCATAGCCTACAGATCCGCATGCGCGAATCGGTCCGAGCTTCAGCTTTTTCTCAACCGTCAATGAATCGCTCAGTCCGCATACAGGCGCCTGGAAGAAATAAAAAAGTGCAAACAGAATTATGAAAAATAAAAAATCCGAAACTGTAATAAGCACCGAAGCAAATGCGGCACACGCAATCAATATAATTATGATAACCCTGTATCTGTTGTGCGAAAAAGTAAATATCCTGCCCCAAAAGGCCGCAGAAAAGATTGCAATAAACCTTGCCGTCGATGTGACAGCCCCTATCCTGCTGCCGTCGAACCCGATTCCCGCGAGGTACTGGCTCAACAGAGGCATGAGCACGCCAATACCGGCATATGAAAAAATATACATAAGCACAAAACCCGTATATGTAATTTTTCCGGTCTCTCCGCCGGTTGCGCGCGCGTCGTTATTATATGGCATAATGCACCCCTTTGCTTCCTTATTTATTTACCCTAATACTTTTATTCGCTCATTTCAACATAATTTTTTAAATTGCAAAAACAAGCATAGACGGACTTTTGTTTTTACTATATAATATTAGCTCAGACACAATTTAAAGGAGGATTACGCCGTTGGAAAAAATCAAATTGCATGGTTTCAACAATCTGACAAAAACTCTCAGCTTCAATCTTTACGATGTGAGCTACACAAAAACGGTAGCAGACCGCAATGATTATATACAATATATAGATGAAGAATACAACGCCCCAAAGCTTACTGAAATTCTCCAGAATGTAACAACCATTATCGGAGCCAAGATATTAAATGTGGCTGTTCAGGATTACGAACCTCAGGGTGCAAGCGTTACCATCCTCATTTGTGAGGAAAGCGAGCCGCCTTCGAGCCAGGTTTACGAATACATGCCTCACAACCCTTCCGTTGTAGGTCACCTTGACAAAAGCCATATTACTGTGCACACATATCCGGAATATCATCCTGACAACGGTGTATGTACTTTCAGAGCCGATATCGACGTTTCGACGTGCGGTGAGATTTCACCTCTTGTTGCGCTGAATTATCTTATCAACAGTTTTGATGCCGATATAATGACCATAGACTACAAAGTGCGCGGCTTTACACGTGATTACAGGGGCAAGAAGCTGTTTATCGACCACGACATTTCATCGATTCAGGAATATATAGACCAGGAATTTCTTGATATTTACCAGATGATAGACGTAAACGTATATCAGGAAAACACATTCCATACAAAATGCAAGGTCAGAAACTTCAGGCTGGATGACTATCTTTTTAATCTTACCGAAGAAGATCTTGCGCGTAAGGACAAAGAGAAGATCACCAAGCGTCTGCAGCGTGAAATCGATGAGATTTTCTACGGCAGGAACATGCCTGACCCCGGGTTTTACTAAAGGACTCAGGGTTTTACCGAAGATGTACAAAGACTTTACCAAAAGCAGCCGGAATTTTGCCGGAAGAAAGGACAACAAATAAATGAATCAGAATACAAATCACGACGTATGGTACTCCGAATATCTGGTTGAGGGAAACGCAAAGGTTTCGCTCAAGCTTTCAAAGATTCTTCACTGCGAGAAAACGGACTTTCAGGAGCTGCGGATTTTTGAAAACGAGGAATTCGGAAAATTTATGGTTCTGGACGGATATATTCAGATAACCGAAAAGGACGAATTTATATATCACGAGATGATTTCACACCCTGCCATGGCAGTTAACCCGGATGTGAAAAAGGTGCTGATTATCGGCGGCGGTGACGGAGGAACAGCAAGAGAAATTTCAAGATACAAAAGCATTGAAAGAATCGACATGGTCGAAATTGACGAGGGCGTTGTCAATGCCTGCAAAAAATATATTCCGCAGACTTCCGCCGTATTTTCAAACGAGCCGCGCCTCAACCTCATTATAGGTGACGGTCTCAAATTTGTCGAAAATGCGCCTGATGCCGCATATGACCTTATTCTTGTAGATTCCACCGACCCCGAAGGACCGGGAGAAGACCTTTTTACCGTTGATTTTTACAGGAACTGTTTCCGTGCGCTTTCAGAAAACGGAATTCTGATCAACCAGCATGAGGGAGCATTTTTCTCCGGTGACGCGCTTCAAATGCAGAAGGCACACAAAAAAATCAAAGAAGTTTTCCCTGTTGCAAAGGTCTATGGTTTCAATATTCCTACGTATGCCTCCGGATACTGGTATTTCGGTTTTGCATCAAAGAAGTACGATCCTCTAAACGATCTTCAGGCAGAAAAATGGAACAGCATCGGCCTTGAAACGAAGTATTACAATACCGAGCTTCACAAAGGTGCTTTCGCTCTTCCAAACTATGTGAAAAAAATTCTTGAGGAAGCATAAAAGCGCGACAGTTCTGCCGTTTGTGCGGCGTTTTTCGTGCTGCCGTGCCGGCACCGGGGTTGCAATCATGCACCTGCCGTATTAGAATCTATCTATGCATGCGATGTGCAGCGGATATCACTCCCGCAAGCCGCATCGCTTCACAAATATAATATGTTTTTACGTAGAGTAAATATTGTGCGTCAAGTGTCATGCAGATGGGATGTAGCTCATGAACGAAAAGCCGGTCATTTTCGGCTTGCGCCACAATATTGCGTCCGCTACAGCAAAGAAAAGAACTCTTTTCTCTTTAGTGTAGGGATTACCCATCTATGTAAGAAAGGAGTTTTTTAATGAGTAAATCAGCAAGAACAACACAGCTGGTTACCGTTGCGCTTCTTATCACCATAGAGATAATCCTCAGCCGAATCTGTTCTGTCTTTATGCCTACGGGCTTCAGAATCGGTCTGGGATTTCTGCCGGTTGCAATGGTTGCCATTCTCTACGGGCCATGGTGGTCCGGTGCCGCTTACGCGCTCGGAGACATTTTCGGATTTTTCCTGTTTCCGTCCGGACAGTATATGCCGGGGTTCACGCTTACGGCTTTTCTGACCGGAATGACCTTCGGTCTGTTCCTTTACAGGCATGATGTCACATTCAAAAGAACCTTCGCGGCTTCGCTCACAGTTGTTACAATCTGCAATCTTGTGCTTGACACATTCTGGCTGTATCTTCTTTACGACCAGGCAATTGCAGTGCTAATTCCGATGCGGCTTCTGAAATGCGCCGCCACGCTTGGCCTTCAGGTAACGCTCATTCCTTTTATATGGAAGCGCTGCCTTCTGAAAATCCCGCAGCTCCGTTCTGCGGTTTCGGGCAGATAACACAATGCAATAATACCCGCTTCAGCGACCCATTGCTGAAGCGGGTATTCTCATTTTTTTGGTTGTTTTGGATTTTCCTTCTTTATCTCGGGAATCCGGTCATTGTCCGGCTAATCAGCAAGGCTCATAAAACGCATAAGCATTGTTGCTACCTGTGCGCGGCTTGCATAGCCTTCGGCCTGGAGGGTTCCTCCGATGCCGTTAATTACGCCCTTCATCGTCATCCAGCACATTGGCTCATAAGCCCAGTCGCTTACATTTCCCGCATCCGGATAATCAAGGTTGAAGGCCCATGTACCTGTGAAGCCGTCACCGTTAAGCTTTGCAAAGCGGTAAATCATGGCTGCCAGTTCCTGGCGGGTTACTGCGCCGTTTGGATTGAAGACAAGCTTGCCGTCCCTCTTGGTGTATCCTGTTACTACGCCTGCCGAGTTTGCCCAGCCGACTGCTGTTCCGTACCACAGAGTGGTATCAACATCTGTGAAGGCGTTTGTTCCTTCAAAGGCCTTGCTGCCTGCAAGTCTCCAAAGCATTGTTGCTACCTGTGCGCGTGTTGTGGTTCCGTTTGGCTGGAAGATTCCCTTACCGATGCCGTTCATCATTCCGGACTGAAGTGCCCAGTGAACTCCGTCATGGTACCATTCTGCCGGACTTGCATCTGTGAACGCGCTGATTGGGCAGGTCTCATCCTTTGGACAATTCTTCGCTGCATTAAGTGCATTTGCTACTGCCGCTGCCTTTTCTTCGTCGTAAGCCAGCAGGTAGTTGGAGAAGTGGTAAACGTCGAATACAACATTTTGTCCGTCGTAATGTGCATCAAGCTGTGTGCTGGTGCCGTCATCTGCAACGTACCAAACTGTCACTCCTTCGCCGCTCTGGCCGTCCTTAAGAGTGTAAGGCACGCTTACTGTAGCCTTGCCGCCCTTGAAGTCGCTGATACGGTGACCGTTTGATGTCATGTATGCATCAAGAATTACCTGAACTTTAATTTCCTTTACTGCTGTCTGCTGTGCAGGCGCAAGATCTGTGAGCTTAAGCCCGTCCAGATTGAACTGAATGTCAACACCCTCTGCCTGCTCGGTAACAGCCGAAAGCGCTTTTCCGTCAAAGGTTACGGAGCCTTGAGGAAGCTTTACGGTCCTTCCCGTTGCATCGTTATTTACATCATTTACTGCCTTTTCTACCTCCTTTACGGTTTCGGTAGGAATGCTGGCTGTCTTAATATCTTTGCCAAGGCCGCTGACATCAATTGTTACCGTTCCGGTATTGGCACTTTCGCCCACAATCCGGCCAAGGTCTGCGTCGCTAGGCTTTTGTACCACAGCCACAGTTTCGGTAACGCTGGCGCTTACTGCCACGCT
>JAILLO010000044.1 GCA_024693105.1 Clostridia bacterium
ACAACCGCTACAGCCCATTTCCTTCCGAGTTCGCGATTTACCGAAGCAACTGCCGCAACACACGGTGTATAAAGAAGGCTGAAGACAAGAAGCGACGCTGCAGAAAGCGTTGTAAGCGCCGTTTCAATACCTCCGGCACTGCCAAAAAGCACCTGAATTGTCGAAACAACACTCTCCTTTGCCATAAATCCGGTCAGAAGCGAGGTCACAATACGCCAGTCGCCTATTCCGAGCGGAATGAAAAGCGGTGCAAGAACGCCTGCTGCTATCGCAAGTATACTGTCCTGCGAATTTTCCGCAAAATTTAAATGTATATCAAAGCTCTGCAGGAACCATACGACTATAGTGGCAATCATAATAACCGAAAAGGCTCTCTGCAGGAAGTCCTTCGCCTTTTCCCACAAAAGTCTTATGACATTTCCCGCACTCGGAAATCTGTAATTCGGAAGTTCCATAACGAAAGGAACGGCGCTGCCTTTGAAAAGCGTGTTTCTGTAAAGAAGCGCAATTACAATTCCTACTGCAATGCCAAGAATATATAATGATGACATGACAAGGCCGCCATGCTCCGGGAAAAATGCGCTTACAAAAAACGCATATATAGGGAGCTTTGCACTGCAGCTCATAAACGGCGTCAGAAGAATAGTCATTCGTCTGTCACGTTCACTCGGAAGCGTTCTTGTAGCCATAACCGCAGGCACGGTACATCCGAAGCCGATAAGCATAGGTACAATACTTCTTCCCGAAAGGCCGATTTTTCTGAGCAGCTTGTCCATAAAGAAAGCAACTCTTGCAATGTATCCGCTGTCTTCAAGTATCGAAAGGAAGAAAAACAGCGTTACTATAACCGGAAGAAAGCTGAGCACGCTTCCTATTCCGGTAAATATACCGTCAATAATAAGGCCGTGTATGACACTGTTCACACCTGCAGCTGTAAGTGCTGCATCCGTTGCAACCGACAAGGATGTGATTCCCGTCTGAAACAGATTTTGAAGCCATGCCCCCACAACGTCAAAAGTAAGCCAGAATATCAGCACCATAATAGCCGCAAAGGAAGGAATCGCAGTGTACTTTCCCGTCAGAACAGAGTCGATTCTTCTGCTTCGTTCATGTTCTTTGCTGACTCCGGGCTTAATCACGGTGTTCTGACAGACCTTTTTAATGAAAGTGAAACGCATATCCGCAATCGCAGCGCTCCTGTCAAGATTTCTCTCGGTCTCCATCTGGGAAATAATATGTTCCAGCATTTCCTTTTCATTGAGGTCAAGTCCCAGCTCTTCAAGGATAAGTTTGTCTCCTTCGATTACTTTTGATGCCGCAAATCGTACAGGAATTCCTATTCGCTGCGCATGGTCCTCAATCAGATGAATTACGGCATGTATGCATCTGTGAACGGCTCCCTTGTGGTCATACTCGTCACAAAAGTCCTGAACAAGAGGAGTTTCCTGATATCTTGCCACATGAAGCGCATGTGCGACAAGCTCGTCCACACCTTCGTTTTTGGCTGCGGAAATCGGTACTACCGGAACACCCAGCAGTGCCTCCATCTCGTTAATATTTACAGAACCGCCGTTGCCGCGAAGCTCGTCCATCATATTGAGCGCCACAACCATCGGAATGTTCATTTCCATAAGCTGAAGCGTCAGATACATGTTTCTTTCTATATTTGTCGCATCAACGATATTGATGATGGCTCTCGGTTTGTCTCTGAGAATAAAATTTCTCGATACGATTTCTTCGTTTGTATACGGCGACATGGAATAAATACCGGGAAGATCCGTCACAAGAGTTGCGGCATGTCCCCTTATGGCGCCGTCCTTTCTGCTGACCGTAACGCCCGGAAAATTGCCCACGTGCTGATTTGCCCCGGTAAGCTGGTTGAAAAGCGTGGTTTTGCCGCAGTTCTGGTTGCCGGCAAGAGCAAATGTAAGCAATGTCCCCTCAGGCAGCCTGTTTGCGTCGCCTTCGGTATGGTATTTTCCCTCTTCGCCAAGTCCCGGATGAGGCATCTCCGTATCCGGTATGTTCATCTTCTGCCTGTATTCGTGATAATATGCATGCTCCTGCATATGGTCACGCATCTGACCGGGTTCATGCATATGCTTGTGAAGCTCATCGTTGTCAAAATCTATATTGTGAATATGATCGTGCTCGCGTCTGTCTTCTTCTTCGTAAATACGGTAATCTTCATTAATCTCTATCTTTGCCGCATCATCAAGACGCATCGACATTTCATAGCCGTGTATCCTGATTTCCAGCGGATCGCCCATCGGTGCAAGCTTAATGGCAGTCACTATTGCCCCGGGTATAACACCCATATCAAGAAAATGCTGCCTGAGTGCCCCTTCTCCTCCTACGGAAATTACAACCGCCGAATTTCCAATTTCAAGTTCGTTTAAATACATTTTTCCATTCCTTAAACATTTTTTTACATGATTAATATACCATAGTTTGTCTCGTTATACCATGAAATTTAAATGCTTTTAGCATTTCTTTAACGGTCTTTGGAGAATTCATTCCTCAATCTGTGCAAACCGCTGCGGTCAAGGCTTCCCAATTTTCTGTTCCGAATCAAAAAATAAAATGCCTGCTTACCGTTATCTGCGATAAGCAGGTCTGAATTTACGATAAGCAGGCTGATTTTTATATTAGATTTTCATTCTTCAGAGTATCGTAAACAAGATGGAACATAGCAAGAACGCTGCGTCCCCTGATCCAGTTTCTTCCGATATTTCTGAAAAGGTTCTTTCTTACTTCAATCTTTCCGTCAAACGAAACTGCCGTGTAAACAAGTCCCACAGGCTTTTCTTCCGTTCCTCCCTCAGGTCCTGCAATTCCCGTAACGGCAACGCATATGCGGCTTCCTGTCCTCTTTTGAAGTCCGAGAACCATTTCCCGTGCCGTTTCTTCGCTTACTGCACTGTACTTTTGGAGTGTCTGCGAGCCGACACCGAGCATTTCTTCCTTTGCATCGTCACTGTAAGTCACAAAGCCGCGTTCAAATACCGATGAAATCCCCGGATAATCAACAAGCCTCCCGGCAAAAAGTCCTCCTGTACATGACTCAGCACATGATATTGTAATATTATTTTCAACAAGCCTTTTGCAGACAACGTCCGCAAGCTCCTCATCGTCTGTACTGTAAATATAGCTGCCTGAAACGGCTTTGACCTTCTCAAGCATTTCATCGACTGCTTTTTCGGCCTCTTCGAGAGTTTTTCTCTTTGAAGCGATACGCAAGGTAACTTCTCCTTCTTTTGCATATGTTGCAAGTGTCGGATCGCTCTGATTGTCGATAAGAGGCAGAAGATCTGTCTCAAGCTGCGATTCGCCTATACCTATCGTTCTGACAAGACGATAGAAAATTACATCGTCCGAAAGCGACTGCAGAAAAGGTTTCACATGGTCTTTGAACATCTTTGTCATTTCTCTCGGAGGTCCCGGCATGCATGCAATGATTTTGCCGTTTTCTTCAAGAGCAAACCCCGGTGCCGTTCCGACAGGGTTCGCAAAGATAACGCTCCGACTCGGAAAATATGCCTGCTTAATATTGTTTTCGGTCATTTTGCGGCCGCGCTTTGCAACTTCATTTTTGAGCCATTCGAGAATATCTTCATGAAGTACAAGCTCGTCATGAAGAGTTTCGCATGCGATTTCCTTTGTCAAATCGTCCTGTGTCGGTCCGAGCCCTCCTGTAGTCAGAACAAGGTCGCATTCCTCAAAAGCTCTCTGTATCATTTCCTTTACGCGTACAGGGTTGTCTCCTACCGTAAAATGATACATGACATCGATGCCCAGATGGTTCAGTTCCCTTGAAAGAAAAACCGTATTTGTATTTGTAATCTGGCCGAAAAGGATTTCCGTTCCGACAGAAAGAATTACTGCCTTCAATTAAATCACTTCCTCATTAAAATCTGTTAATAAATATTTATTTATATACCGAAATAACTACATACTGAAAACCGATTTGTTTTTCACGATATAGTTTATTCCCGAAATAATCGTCATAATTACAGAGATCCACAAGGCTATCTCGCCAAGCCAGAAGATGGCATTGTCAAGGAAAGGATGAACTTCCGCAAATGCACCGAAAAGTATAAGAAGCGGAACAGCAATCATCTGAAAGACAGTTTTCAGCTTTCCGAAAATATCAGCCGCAACTACAATGCCTTCGGCAGCAGCAACGGTTCTCATACCCGAAACCGCAAATTCTCTTGCAAGAATAACTATCAGCATCCACGCCTGCACAAGTCCGTTTTCAATCATAAGGCAGAACGCCGAATAAACAAGAATCTTGTCGGCAAGCGGATCCATAATCTTTCCGAAATTCGTCACAAGATTGTATTTCCTTGCAATTTTTCCGTCAAGCAGATCTGTAATCGAAGCCGCAATAAATACTAAAAATGCAAGTATTTTAAGGTTCATCACATACAAAATCACAAAAATCGGCACTGCAATAACTCTTGCAAGCGTCAGTTTGTTCGGTAAATTCATTTCCATAATTGTGTCATTGCCGCGAAGTCCGAAATATGAGATTTTGCGGCATTTCTTCCTTTCTGAATATATTTTATCTTAACCGGCGGGCGGCGAAAAATCAATTTTCGTTTCAGTCGGCAAGCTCTCCGTCGTTTGGCCGTTTCTCACGTCAGTCGGCAAGTTCTCCGTCGATTGACCGTTTCTCCCGTCAGTCGGCAAGTTCTCCCGTCAGATCGTAATCAAAGGCATCCGTTATGCGTATACTGACAAAATCGCCCGGCGAAAGACTTCGTCCGTCGGCGCGAAAAATAACCGAATTGTCAATCTCGGGCGCATCATACTGTGTTCTTCCGATATAAGCTCCCGTCTCGTCGCATTCCTCAACAAGCACCTTCATAACCTGTCCGATTTTGCTTCGGTTGCTTTCGAGCGAAATTTCTGTCTGCCGCTGCATAATTGCATTTTTTCGCCGTTCCTTCACGTCGCGTCTCACCTGATTTTTCATCAGTGCCGCAGCCGTGCCCTCCTCCTTTGAGTAGGCGAACACGCCCAGCCTCTGGAACTTCATTTCTTCGACAAAATCGGCAAGCTCCCGGAAATCTTCTTTTGTTTCTCCCGGAAATCCCGTAATCAGCGTTGTCCTTATATGAATGTCCGGAATTGCATTTTTCAGCTTCTTCAGCGTATTTCTGATACTCTTTGCCGTCGACCTTCTGTTCATTGCCTTAAGGACATTGTCGCTCGCGTGCTGAATCGGTATATCTATGTAATGACAGACCTTCTCTTCAGTTGCCATGACCTCTATAAGTTCGTCGGTAATGCGGTCCTCGTAGCAGTACATCAGCCTGATCCATTCCAGCTTCTCTATCCCGCAAAGCTTTTTCAAAAGCTCCGCAAGCTTATAATCACCGTAAAGATCTTTGCCGTATGCCGTAATATCCTGAGCGATAAGAATAAGTTCTCTGCAGCCTGCATCGGCAAGTGTGCGGGCCTCGGAAACGATTTCATCCATACCTCTGCTTCTGTATTTTCCGCGAATTTTCGGTATAATGCAGTAGGCACAGATATTGTCGCAGCCCTCGGCTATCTTAATTGTCGCCGAATATGGATTTTTTTCGAGCTTTCTTGGGAATTCCTCCATACAGCCCGGCTGATATTCGTTAAGATATTTCTGCCTCTTTCCGTCGAAATCTCTAAGGATTTCGGGCAGCTTGGGATAATCGTTTACGCCAAGGAATATATCAACCTCCGGCATGCTTTTGTAAAGCTCTTCTCCGTATCTCTGCGCAAGGCAGCCCGAAACGATCAGAACCTTTTCACCAATATCCCCCGCATGCTCTCCATCACCTTCAGCACAACTTTGCATGCCGCCTTCACAGTCAGGATTTTGAGGGCCGGCTGCTACTTTGCCGTTTTGACTCACATTCTTTCCGCAGAACTGCGCCATATCAAATATTGCTTCGATTGATTCGGTCTTTGCATCGTTAATAAAGCCGCACGTATTTACAATTATGGCATCTGCTTCTTCAGCGTTATCCGTAACGTTAAATCCTGCCTCTTCGAGAATGCCCGCCGCCATCTGCGAATCATTTTCATTTTTCGGACAGCCCAGTGTCAGAAAAAATACTGATTTAATCAAATCGATTTTCACTTCCTTCCGGTTTGCTTTGAATTGCTTTGTTTTGTCTTTTGCTTTTGTTTGCGGCCTTTGTTCGCGTCTTTTGCTTTTGTTTGCGGCCTTTGTTCGCATCCCTTGCTTTTGTTTGCTGCTTTAGCTTTGACCGGCCGCTTTTCAATTTCGCTGTTTGCAGCCGCTTTTGCCGCTTTAGTTTTTCATTTCTTCAAGCTCTTCTTCCGAAATAAGAACCTGACGCGGACGTGAACCGTCTGCAGGGCCTATAATACCGCGCGCTTCCATCATCTCAACAATTCGTGCAGCTCTGTTATAGCCTATTCTGAAGCGCCTTTGAAGCATTGAAACGGACGCCTGTCCGGCATCTACAACAAGTTCGATCGCATCTTCAAGAAGGTCATCTCCCTCATCGTCCGAAGCTGCTATTCCGACATTGTCCAGTTTGTGGATAACTTCTTCGGAATAAACCGCTTCAGGTGCCTGGCTTTTGACGTGCTCTATAATTCTGTTGACTTCATCATCCGAAATAAAAGTTCCCTGAACACGCAGAGGCTTTCCGCTGCCTCTCGGTGAATAAAGCATATCGCCTTTTCCGACAAGCTTTTCGGCGCCGGAAACGTCAATAATCGTACGCGAGTCTATATGTGATGAAACGGCAAATGCTATACGCGAAGGTATGTTTGCCTTGATAACGCCTGTAATTACATCGACTGACGGTCTTTGTGTCGCAACAATAAGATGCATTCCCGCAGCCCTTGCCTTCTGCGCAAGACGACAGATAAGATCTTCTATCTGTGAAGGCGCAGACATCATGAGATCTGCAAGTTCATCGATAATTATAACAACCTCAGGCATTACAAGCTCAGGTTCACCGTTTCTTCTGACGTGCTCGTTGTAGCCTTTGAGGTCTCTTGTCGATGCATCGGCAAATTTGTTGTAACGGTCATCCATTTCCGCAACAGCCCAGTTAAGTGCGGCTGCCGCCTTTGAAGGCTCTGTAACAACCGGAATCAGCAGATGCGGAATACCGTTGTAATTTGAGAGTTCCACAACCTTCGGGTCGATGAGAACCATTTTGACTTCCTCAGGCTTTGCTTTGTATAAAATGCTTGCGATAATGCTGTTGACGCAAACACTCTTTCCCGAACCTGTTGCACCGGCAATAAGCATATGCGGCATATCCGCAAGATTTCCCACAATGCTTGTGCCCGCGATATCTTTTCCGACAGCAAACGAAATCTTTGATTTTGCTTCCCTGAAGACTTTCGATTCAATGATTTCCCTTATTGTGACCATACGGACCTTGTCGTTTTCGACTTCTATGCCGACAGCCGGTTTGCCGGGAATCGGAGCTTCCATACGAATGCTTTTGGCTTCAAGATTCAGGGCTATATCATCTGCAAGGCTGACAATTTTGCTGACCTTGACGCCTGCTGCAGGCTGAATTTCATAACGTGTGACGGCAGGTCCCTGCGTCACGTTGAGAACTCTTGCATCTACATTGAAATTGCGCAGAGTCTCCTCAAGCTTTGCCGCCTTTTGATTGAGCTGTCTTTCGTTTGAATTGTTCGTGTTTGCCGGTTTGTCGAGCAGGTCAAGAGACGGAAATACATATGGTTTGCGGTTTTGTTCCGGTCTGTTTTTTATTGCTTTTGAAGCCTGCATGCCTTCTCTTGTGGCAAGACGAGGATCGGATTTGAGTCCTTTTTCGCGCGCAGCCGCGCCTGCTCTGTCTGCACCGGATGAAGCCGTATGCTTGCCGATTGCAACAGTTGTACCGACTCCGGCAACCTTTCCGAGTCCGTCATCTATCGCGCCTGCTGCCGAGCCTTCTGCTGCGGCTCCGGGGCATCCCCTGTAAATTATATTTGTATTTTGACCGTTGTCGGAGCTTACTCCTTCAGCATCAAAGGTTCTTTCTTCGGAATATTCGCCCGCATTTTCGCCGTAAACGGAAACATCGGCATAAGCACCGGTATCACAGTCGCTGCCGCCTGCTCCGTAATCTTCGGGCCGTTCGATGATTTCGCCTGTTTCGGGGTCTGTTTCATAGTCGCCTTCATATGCGTAATCATCGCTGCCTTCATGTGAGGCCGGATTTTTTGCATATTCTTCTCTTGAATATGCGCGCGAATATCCGTCAAGGCCGAAGCCGTCTTCTGTAATGCTTGCAGGTTCAATTCCGTATGAATCGCCGTTGTTCTGAGGATTCATGCCGTTTTCTTCAACAAAAGCATTTTCGGCTGCGGTGTTTTCAGATACTGCTCCGGCAGCCCCAAGGCCCATGTTTTTTTCTGTTTCCATCAGTTCGAGAATGTTTTTCTGTCCGGGATTAATCCTTCCGGGAACATATCCGCTGACGTCTGAAGCTCCGTCTGCAACGGCTGCCGGAGTTGCGGACTGTGCTGCAGAGGCTGTGGCGCCGGTGCCTGCGACTTCCGCATCCCTTACAGCCTGCTGAAGGCTCGAAAGGCTCATTCCCGATCCGGAGCCTGACGCGCCCGATGCATAGGCCGATGCGCCCGATCCGGAGCCTGAGGCGGCCCCTCCGGCCGCAGCCTTTTCGCTGCCCCGGCTGCGGCCGTCGCCGTAACCTGCTTCTGCGTCCCGGTCTTTTCCGTTTTCTCTGTATTTTGCCGCGTCAGGGTCAAGTGACGCATTCAAAGCCGCATAATTTTTTTCCGGCTTTCTGCCCTTTGAGGATGCGGAACCCGCAGGCCCTGCCGCATTCTGCGGCTGTGCCGGATCTGTCGGATTGTGAGGATCCGGCCCCGGCGCCTGTTCAGCCCGTTTTTCAGCCTCAAGCCGTTTGAGCTCTGCCTTTTCCGCTCTGTCTTCTTTCATGTCCGAAATTTTTTGGCCCACTCTTGTAAAGAACTGCGAAATAGGCGTATCAAGCAGCAAAAGAAGGCATATAAGGATAACAACAAGGCAGAAAAGATAAAGTGACCATATGCCGACCACCTTGATAACCGCCGCCGAAAGCATCATTCCCAGTAATCCGCCGTTTTTGAGCGCAACTCCGCCCGCAAACAGCTTCGA
>JAILLO010000078.1 GCA_024693105.1 Clostridia bacterium
AAGGCCTTGCACGGGCCGAAACGGTTCTTGAACGCCACAATCTCTTATCCGACTGGCTTATCCGCCTCGGTGTCAGTGAAGATGTGGCACGCGAAGACGCATGCAGAATCGAGCATGATATCAGCGACGAAACGTTCAATGTCCTGAAAAATACATGTCTTAAAAATGATTAGAATTGCAAATTCGAACAGATTTCAAATTCGAACAGATTGCAAAACGGAGGGATACGGACTGCCGACCGGCATCCGGGTCCCTCCGCTTTTATACTGATTTACAAAAGTTCTATTGAATTGTTGTTCCTGTCGATCATTCCTGTCTTTACACTGCAGCCGAATGTTTCTTTGAGCAATTCCGCAAGTTCATCACGTGCCTGAATTACTTTATCTCCGTTAACCTGTGCAAAGCCGTCAATCGGGAAAAAGACAGTCTTTGTGTTCTCTGTAATCTTACCGTCGTCACTCTGTCTCCACAGCCAGCGCCGTGTTTTTACAGTATGACCGCTGACATAAACAAGTTCTCCCTCCGGCATAACCTCAGGTTCCGTTTCCCCCATCGGCAGAAATCTGTCGTTTTCTGTGGAAAAACGCACGGCAAGACCTTCATCCTCCATCCTTTCGATATCATGGGCGCCCATAGGAAGCTGATATTTTACGGAAAGCGCATTTCCAAGGTCCACAACAGGATTAATATTTGGAAGGCTTCCACCCTTTTGTACACGTTTTGTCAAAGCTTCAATCGAGCACATAAACTTGTTTGGATTCATGCCAAGCGAACGAAAGGCTTCACGGCATGCCTTTATATGCGGCAGTTCACGAATCTCTTCGCCTTTGTATTCCTCTGCAAATTCCGACACGCTTTGGTTCAGCAAAGCTGTAACATTCTCCTTTGAGCGGCTGTTGTCAATACCTTCCGCTATTACTATTCCAAGGCAGTAATCCGGCAACATTTCAAAGACTTTTTCTTCAACAACGAATTTTTTCATAAGTTTTCCCCTTGCTTTTGCAACTTTATTCAATAAAAGCATTGCGCGCCCGGCTTCTGCGACTGAGCCGGCGTCCGCGTCTGCTTAAGCTAAAATATATTGTATTGTAACATAATATTCCGCAAAAGAAAAACACCGCACAAAAGCAAAATTTGCGCAGTGTGGTGCGTCCGATTGGGCACAATGCCTTCAGACTGTCGTATAAGTATCCTGAATTCCAATCGGATACCTCTTTATCAATTCCTCGTACTCATCATTGAAGGATGCCTTCTCCTCCACCGAGAAATTCTTGAAATAGCCGTGCATACTGTAATCATTATCGTAAATTGTGATCATTTCCACTGCTATATTTGAACAATGGTCGGAAACACGTTCAAGCCCGGTCAGAATATCCTCAAGAATAAAGCCCATCTCAATTGTGCATCTGCCGCTTTGCAGTCTTTTAATGTGATTTTCCTTTATCTGTTTTGACAATGTATCTATTACTTCCTCAAGAGGTTCAACATGCGTTGCCGCTTCTCCGTCATCATTACAAAAGCCGTCTACCGTAAGAGTGCAGATATCGTTTACGGCCCTGCAAAGAGTTTCTATTTCCTGCTTTGCATGCGTTGTGAAAGACAGTCCTTTTGAATGAATCTCCTGCGCCGATTCGACAATATCAAGCGCATGGTCCGAAATTCTTTCAAAATCACTTATACTGTGAAGAATTATCGACATACTGCGACTGTCTGCTGCCGATACGCTTTTAGACGAAAGTTTTACAAGATACGATCCCAGTACGTCTTCATATTTATCTGCTGCAGACTCCAGTCTTATAACTTCATTTGCTTTTTCTTCATCATATTTAAGCAGCACATCAAGCGACAGACTTATTGCTTTCTTGCTGAGTTGTGCCATTTCTCTTACCCTTCCTCTGCAAAGTTCCATTGCAAAAGACGGTTTCGCCAGAAATCGTTCATCAATTGAGATTGTATCCTCTGCAGCTTCTTCCTTTGCATTTCCGTCCGGAATTGTAATTACCGCAAGTCTCTCAAGCTTATTCGCAAACGGGAAGAGTATTACTGTTGCCATTATGTTAAACAGACTGTGCACAATAGCTATTCCCGCAGCAGTTGCGGACTCTCCCAAAAAAGCAAAATCTATAAACGAACTGATGCCGTAAAACAGCGTCATAAAAAGAATTGTTCCTATAAGATTAAAATAAAGATGCACCATTGCGGCACGTCTTGCATTTCTATTTGCCCCGATGGACGAGATAATACTCGTTACACATGTTCCTATATTCTGTCCCATAATAATCGGCAGTGCGGCAGAAAAATTAACGGCACCGGTTGCACAAAGAGCCTGCAGTATTCCCACTGATGCAGACGAACTCTGAATAATTGCCGTAAGAAGCGCTCCGACAGCCATTCCAAGAACAGGATTGCTGAAAGCGGTCATCAGGCTTGTAAAGGACGGATTGCTTGCAAGGCCCGATACCGCCCCGCTCATTGTTTCCATTCCAAACATAAGAATCGCAAATCCAAGAAGTATGCTTCCTATATCCTTCTTCCTGAATTCGCTCTTTCCGGCCATAATAAGAATAATTCCTATTGCTGCAAGAACAGGAGAAAAAGATGACGGCTTTAACAGATTAAGCCACATAGTATCTCCCTGAATTCCGGTGAGCGACAGCATCCATGAAGTCACCGTCGTTCCGACATTTGCTCCCATAATTATTCCGACCGCCTGTGAAAGTTTCATAATTCCGGAATTTACAAAACCCACTACCATTACAGTTGTTGCCGATGAAGACTGAATTACCGCGGTCACGCCTGCGCCAAGAAGTACGGCAAAAATCCTTCTTGTCGTAAGTCTTTCAAGAATTGATTCCAGCCTTCCTCCCGCAAGCTTTGAAAGGCCGTCTCCCATAACATTCATTCCGTATAAAAAGAGTGCCAGACCGCCTATCATATTTAAAATGCTAAAAATGTCCATACATATTCCTTTCTATGTCTGATCCTTATATCTAAAACTAATCCAGTTTCAGAATAAAATAAGAAAGTAAAATGTATGAACACTCTTTTGTAAAATCTATGTAAAATTTACACCGGCATTCTGCGTCCATACTTCTTTACAATTTATTTACTTCTATATCACTTCGGGAGACTTCGTTCTTTTCAGCGAATAAATTACCCACTCTGCGATATTTGTGGCATGATCTCCTATTCTTTCGAAATACTTTGCTATCAAAAGAATATCCGTTGCCTTTTCTCCTTCACCGGGGTTATTAAGAATAAGCTGAATTACATCTTTTTTGGTTGCAACAAACAAATCATCCACAATGTCATCATGTGCTATAACTTCCTTCGCCTTTTTAATATCCTTCTCGACATAAGCCTCAATGCTTTCCCTGAGCATTACCATTGTTTCTGCCGCCATTTCGGAAATGTGTCCAAATTTATCAATGCGACTTTCACTTCCCATCAAAAGTGTTATTTCTGAAATATCCGCCGCGTGATCGCCGATTCTTTCCATATCGGTTACCATTTTCATTGCTGCCGTTACAGTGCGAAGATCGCCCGCAACAGGCTGCTGCTGCACAAGCAGGTTAAAGCAGGTTCCTTCTATCTTTTTCTGAAGGCTGTCAACTTCCGCATCGCCTTCCATGATAATTCTTGCTCTTTCCTCATCACGGCTGACAAGTACTTCTATGGCCATTTTAATTGAATCTATTATTTTAGTACCCATCTCGGTCATTTCCCTGTTCAGTTCCAAAAGCTGCTCATCAAATTTACTTCTCATATTTTTCCCTTTCTCATCAACCGAATCTTCCCGTTATGTAATCCTCTGTTCTCTTATCTGCCGGATAAGAAAAAATCTGTTTTGTCTCTGCAAACTCCACCATTTCCCCTACAAGGAAAAATGCCGTATAATCGGAAACTCTTACTGCCTGCTGCATATTATGCGTCACAACCACAACCGTGTACTTCTTCTTCAGTTGCTCCATAAGTTCTTCAATCTTTGCCGTTGATATCGGGTCAAGTGCCGATGTCGGCTCATCCATAAGGAGAATCTCCGGTTCAACCGCAAGAGCTCTTGCTATGCATATTCTCTGCTGCTGTCCTCCCGACAAAGACAAAGCCGCCTTGTGCAGTCTGTCCTTTGTCTCATCCCAGATAGCTGCCCCCCTCAGACTTTCCTCAACAATTGCATCAAGCTTCTTTTTATCCTTTATTCCGTGTACTCTCGGTCCGTATGCCACATTGTCATAAATGCTCATCGGAAACGGATTAGGCTGCTGAAACACCATTCCCACCTTTTTCCGAAGCATTGTTGTATCAATTCCGGCAGAATATATATTTTCGTTATCTATCTCCACAATTCCGGTAATTTTCACTCCGTCCACAAGATCGTTCATTCTGTTCAGAGTCTTTAGGAATGTGGATTTACCGCAACCGGACGGCCCTATAAAAGCAGTAACCGCCCTTTCCTTTATATCCATACTTATATCTTTAAGCGCATGATTATCGCCGTAATAAAGATTTAAGTCTTTAACTGTTATTTTTGTATTGTTCATTATTATTCCTTTCTTGTAAGATCAAAGTGCTTTGTAATTACCTTTGTCGAAACATTAATCGCCAGAACAATTACAAGCAGCACCACGGCTATTCCAAACGCTGTTTCAAAATCACCCTCACTTGTTGCAGACAGATACATCTGTATTGTAAGAGTTCCTCCTGACTGAAACGGTTTTGCAAGCAGGCCCTCAATTCCCACCGGCAGAAGCTTTGCGCTTCCCGCAGTGAACAAAAGTGCTGCCGATTCGCCGACAATTCTTCCGACAGCCAGTATTGCGCCCGTAATTATTCCCGGCATTGCACTGGGAACCAGGATTGTTCTTATCATATGCCACTTGCCGCTTCCAAGGCCTATAGCCCCGTCTCTGTACGCTTTCGGGACAGTTTTCAGTGCCTCCTGAGTATTTCTTGTTATAAGCGGAAGTACCATGATGATCATTGTCAGAGAACCTGTAAGCAAAGAATATCCAAGCCCGAGCTTCTCCCCGAAAAACATCATTCCGAACAGTCCGAAAATAATCGAAGGTATTCCCGAAAGAGTTTCGGTTGCGTATTCTATTATGCCTACCAGTCTTTCCGACTTTGCGTATTCATTAAGATAAATTGCGCTTCCTATGCCTATAGGAGCCGCTATAAGCATCGTAATTACGACAATATAAATCGTGTTCAGTATATTACCCGCAATTCCGACGGTTCCTTTAAGTACACTTGTTGCCGTTGTAAGGAATGAAATGTTCAGTGCTCCCACACCTTTTATAAATACATAGGCTATCATGCCTATAAGCAGTGCTACCGAAAGAAATGCACAAACATAAATCAGACACCGCAGACTTAAATCTTTTATTTTCTGAGTATCAACTGCCAAGTTGCGCACCTGCCTTTCTTGCCTTGAGCAATACAAAATTCACAATCAGAATAAATACATATAAAACAAGCCCCACCGTAAAAAGTACATCTCTGTGAGTCCCTCCTGCATACCCCATTTCGCTTGCAATCTGGGTGGTCAGTGTTCTGACAGAATTAAACGGAAACGGAATGTTTACGGCACCGCCTGCCACCATATTTATAGCCATTGCTTCTCCGAGGGCCCTGCCTGTTCCAAGAACCGCTCCTGTTAAAATTCCGGATTTTGCCGCAGGTATAACTGTCTTAAATATAGTCTGTTCCTTCGTGGCACCAAGCGCATATGAGGCCGCCCTGAGGCTGTCCGGAACACTTTTAAGCGCGGATGTACTTACGCTGATTACAGTAGGCAGGATCATTACCGCAAGAACAATTACCGCCGAAAGCATATTTGCACCGCCTGTATACTGATGTGACGGGTCTCCTGCAAACAATGCCTTTTCCAGTTTGAACATCAGTGAATTCAGTATCATCATACCGATAAGACCGTAAATTACAGACGGTATGGCAGCCAGCAGTTCCACCGCGCCGTGCACAACAGATCCCGCTCTTTTACCTGCCATCTCCGATAAAAACACTGCCGTAAGCAGTCCTATGGGAACGCCTGTTAAAACCGCCGCACCGGTACCTGCAACCGAAGTCAGAATAATGTATCCTATTCCGTAAGAAGGCTCGGCAGCAGTAGGTTTCCATACGGTTTCAAACAGCAGGTCGCACACCCCGACTTCCTTTAAAGCCGGGGTTCCTTTTATGAACACATAGAAGGTAATGGCACAAACTGCAAATACGGCTGCTACTGCGCAAATCAGGAAAACGATATTCGCCGTTTTTTCAATAAATGCTTTTTTAATCATATATTCCCCTTAGTCCGCAACAATAAGTCCTACCTTTTTAATTACGTCTTTGCCTTCATCCGAACGGATATAATCAAACCATGCCTGTACTACTTCATTCTGTTCGCCGATTTCTCCCTTTGTTGCCATTACAAACGGTCTCTGAAGGAGATATTTCCCTTCAAGGATCTGTTTCTCATTAGCTGCAGCACCGTCAATCATTAAAGCGGATACACTACTGTCGACTACATCAAGTGAAACATATCCCACCATGCCGGGAGTTGCAGCAACCTTAGCAAGTACAGCTCCGGTGGAATCAAGTTCCTGTGCGTATTTGCATGCGTCCTCAATTCCCAGAATTTCTTCAAATGCATCTCTTGTTCCCGAGCCTGCTTCTCTTCCGATTACTACAATCGGCATGTCCTCTCCGCCGATCTGGCTCCAGTTTGTAATTTCACCGGTATATATTCCGACAAGCTGTTCGGATGAAATATCCGTAACTGTATTATTCTTATCTGTAATAACCGCAATACCGTCAATTGCAACGATGTTCTCAACACAACCGCCTGCTATTTCATCATCCTTGAGTCCTCTTGACGCATTTCCGATATCAACCGAACCTGCATTAAGAGATTCAAGACCCGCACCAGATCCTGTATATTCTGCCGTTACCGTTACTCCCGGATTGGCTGCCATAAAGCTTTCAGACATTGCCTCACATAATTTTTCCATCGAAGTGGAACCTGCAAGAGCCAAGCTTCCCTTTAATTCGCCGTTTGCATTATCGGCTTCGTTTGAAGCTCCGCAACCTGCAAACGCAAGTGTCATAAGACACACAATTGTTAATACTGTAATAATTTTTTTCATTTGATAATCCTCCTTTTTCATTTTCTCATTTAAAATTAAATTTTTATTTTTCTGTTGCAACAACTTAAGATTATCCGTACCGTGTAAAATCCGTTATCGTCTTTATGTAAATCTTCGGTAAAAGATTATATTCTTTTTTCAGTCAAAGCATTTGCTCGACTTCAGTCGAAATCCCTGCTACCCGTCATAATGCTCTTTTCAGGCTGCACTCTGCCCTATCCTAATAAAAAACGGAGGTCTTGGATTTGTGATCCAAAACCTCTGCGTTTCTAATTGTTATTACTGATAAACACTCCTGCAAGCGGCTCCGCCAATCATTTGATTGCCTTTGAAGTCTCATGAGAGCGCGGAATAATTATCAACTGCGTTTGAGCATGCCTTCTTCTCTCTTTAACAAAACCCGGTATTTAAATGCGGTTTTGCGGAACTTTTCGCCGAGCACCTATTTTTCAAGAGTTATTGTTTTATATGTATATTTTCTTGTTTGTTCCATATAAGTCAGTCCGTTTTCAGCAAATGTATCTGTAATTTTCTCTTCAACTACATCGCCATCGTTATCGTACTTATAAGAAAGGTTACGAATTACCGACATAATACCACCTACAACCGGATATTTGCCCCCCTTTGATTCACATCCAATTAATCTTCCGTTTTTGTCATATGAATATAACTGTTCGTCTCTAATCCCAGAAGCGTATTCTCTTATTCTCTTTTTCACTTGATTATTACTGTTATACTTGTAATTATCAGTAAACGCATAAGCCTCATCATCCGAGTTATAGCATTCTACTTTAATCAGCCTGCCTGCTTCATCATACTCATAAAATGCAGTATAACTGGAATAATCATTATAATCATTATAAAAAATATCATGTAAAGAACGTTTAAGGTTTTCGCTGAACTTTTCATTATTTGTAAAAATAGCTTCAGGAAAATCCAAATTACCTCTAGAGCCTAGTTCGCTAACGAGTCTGCCTTTACTGTCATATTTAAAATCCTTATAATGCCAGTTCCCATCATAATCATAACAACGGGTTTGCTTCACTCTTCCCTGCTTATCAAATGTAATTACATCTTCAACATACTCCGGTTCTTCTAAAATATAAACGGTTGTTATGGTTTCAAGGTTTCCTTCCTTATCATATTTAAACTCGTACCGCCGATTTTCCCAACTGTCGGTAGCTTCACTCAATCTGCCGGAGGTATCATATTTAAAGGAAAAATCGGGATCTAGTCCGTTATCATACTCTACTAAATTGCCTTTTTCATCGTACTTAAGCTTATCTACATAATAATAACCGGGATCGTGTTTTTGGCCATGAAGTAAATAATAATCAAGTTCTGCTGATTCATGACGAGTAAATTGCACTTCCGCCAGTACCTTTTTTTCAGTCGATTTGTTTTCTTCCTGCGTGAATACGCGGACTATATTTGATTTGTTATCCCATTCGATTTGAGCATCAAATGCCTCCAAAACCTTCCTGATTGGCAGATAGGTTCTTCCGTCCTTTATCAAAGCTGCGGTATCGTTTGAAATCTTGGTTCCGTTCTTGATTATATAATTTGCGCCGATCGGCACCTCAACTTTTATACCATCTTTCTCCGCGATAGCTGTTTTTGTCTTTTGATCCCAAGAAACCTTGCATCCAAAGTCTTCCATTGTTACTCTGAATGGCACCTGCGTCCTGTTTGAGCCATCAATAAAAGGCACTCCGGAATCACTTGTGTAATTAACCGCCTTATTGTTGATTTCAATGCCTACTCCGGTCAAATGCAAGCCTATTCCGGCAAACGACACGGAAGCAGATGCAAGGATAAATATCATTGCAAATACTATTAATATAAACTTTTTCATCATTTTCCTCCTCAAGAAAATTTGCCAAATAAATTCCGTGATGTAATAAATCTACATCTCTTAAGTCATACCAATTTTGGTTTGACTATGGGTCCTTTCTACCTCCTTTTTTCCGCTTATTCCTTACAACTTTTTTTCTCGTAATATGTTTATTATGGTAGGGATCCCTTGTAAAGGAATTCCTACCATGGCATACGTAGTATATCATGGGCTTGAAATTCTGTAAATAAGCTCTGCCCTATCACAATAATATAAAAGGCCGCTTTCATTATCGAAAACGACCTCTTTAGATTCATTATGTTGTTTTTTTCGCTATTTTTCCCCAATATTAGACAAGGTGCCGAAAACCTCCGTTTTGTGCTTACAGTTTCTCAATCTTCTCAGCTGAAAGCCCTGTAAGTTTCTCTATCGTTTCAGCATCAAATCCGGAAGCTTTCATTTTGAGTGCAATTTCAGTTTCTCTTTCTGTTCTACCGTTTGTTCTACCAGTCTCAAGGCCAATGCGCCTGCCATCCTCCACACCTCTGTCATACCCGGATTCTTCAAGCAGTTTTCCGTATTCTTCCTTTGTAACTACATCAAACAACATCCCGAAAACCTCCGTTCCGTGTTTTGCAAGGAAGTCTGGCAGCAATTCTTCTGTCTTTGAGCGAAGCAATGCAGCTCTCATAGCTGCTTCACGGTCAGAGTTCTTTTCTATCTCTTCCCTTGCAATCTGAACAAACCTACTGTATTCTGCCATCGTCTTTGACCTTTTAAGAAGCTCCGCACCCTTATTATAACTGATATTTATCATCTTTACCACAACTTCAACACTGTTTTCTGCTTCCTTTTCAATAAACATGTCTGACAGCCTAAGTATGCTCTCAGGTGGCATGTCTTTTGTCCCTTCATAAAACACGTAAGTCTTTGGCGTTGGAATCTTTATCATTGAAGTGCTGTAGAGTTTCTTTCCTCCGTAATACTTCTCATATGTTCTTGACACATAAAACAGAATTCTAAGCGCCATGTTCGGGCACCATGTGGACTGCAGCTCTGCAAAAATTATAAGTCTTCCGTTAACCAAAAACGCAAGATCGTTCTTTATATCCATATATATCGCAGAATCAAGGGTAACAATTTCTATTTCCGTATCCGGTCCGAGATTTTCACCCTCAAGTGCATTGTAAAGCTCAAGCATCTTTTCTTTGGTATTGAACAGCATTCTGAACAT
>JAILLO010000087.1 GCA_024693105.1 Clostridia bacterium
AAAGGCTGTCCTCCATCCCCAACTTTGATACTTCTATTATAACAGAAAAAGTGCCTCAATCCCAGATAAACACTGGATTTGTGGTACTTTTACACAAGAAAAATCCGCGGCGTCGCCGCGGACTTTGTCTACAGTCTGAAAGAACCACAATTAATTTTGTGGTTCTTTTTTTTAGTGTGTATGATAAAATATTTGAATGAAGTGTATAAGACGGCAGGAATACTTTTGCCGTTATTACTTAGAGTAAGAAACAGTGGGGAAAAAGCATGTTATCAGCATATATACTGCCTCATCCGCCGATTGCAAGACCTGAGGTGGGAAAGGGCGAAGAAAAAAAGATGGAAAAAACCCTTGCGGGTTTCAGAGAAGTTGCAGAGCGAATCTGTATGGATGAACCTGATACGATTATTGTAATTTCGCCGCACAGTATAGTTTTCGGAGATGCGTTTTATATCGCCGGCGGAAACGGCGGCTACGGAAGCATGATTAAATTCAAGGCTCCCGAAGTTCAGGTTTCATACAATTATGATACGGATCTTGCCGAGGAAATTCTGAAGCTTGCCGACGAGAAGGGTCTTCCGACAGTATACAATACCGAAGTTTATAAAAACGGCGCGGCACATATTTTTGACCATGGATTTGTGGTTCCGATGTCATTTGTCGATGAGGCTTACAGGAAAAGGGGAAAGGAAAAACCTCTTGTTCTTCGTATATCGCCGTCATTTATTTCGGATGCGGCATCCTTTAGCATGGGAAAGGTCATCGAAAGAGCCGCCGCACATCTGGGAAGGCGCCTGTGCGTTCTTGCTTCGGGCGATCTTTCGCACAGGGTTAATGAAAACAGTCCGTACGGAATGACGCCGGAAGGCGCTGAATTTGACAGGTGCGTTACAGAAGCGATGCAGGATACTTCGTTTGAGAAGTTTTTAAATTTCGAACCGCAGTTTGTTGAGGCGGCGGCGCAGTGCGGACTTCCGGGATTTATTCTGATGGCCGGAGCGCTTTCTTATTACCGTGTATCTGCGGAGCTTCTTTCATATGAGGCGCCGTTTGGCATAGGCTACGGCGTATGCGCATATAAGTGTGCAGACGAATGTACTCTTCTGGCAAGAAATACCGTTGAAGCTTACGTCCGTGGGAACAAGCGGGTAGGCACTTCTTCGGAGTTTATAGAAAATTATGCGGCAAGGGAAACAGGCGAAGAGCTTTTTCCGGATTTTGCCGCAGACGGATTCAGAAGCCATGCCGATTACAGCAATTATATGAAGGCTCCCGAATGGATGAAAAACATGAAAGCGGGATGCTTCGTTTCCATTCACAAAAACGGAGCTCTCAGAGGCTGCATAGGGACTATAAGCGCCTGCTATGAAAACATAGTGAAGGAAATCCAGTATCTTGCGGTTCAGGCAGCGACAGCCGATCCAAGATTTAAGCCCGTTTCGGATTTTGAACTTGACGAACTTGATTACAAAGTGGATGTTCTTTATGAGCCGGAGCCGGCATCGTTTGAAGAGCTTAACCCTTATCTTTACGGTGTAATTGTCAGCAGCGGCGGCAGACGGGGGCTTCTTCTTCCAAACCTTGAAGGCGTTGATACGGCCGGGCAGCAGGTTGCAATTGCCCTTCAGAAGGCCGGAATAGGCGCAGATGAGGATTACGGGCTGCAGAGGTTCCGTGTTGAAAGACATTATGAGTAATCAAAAGAGGAGGTTGAGGGATGATTTGCAGAAACTGTCCGCATTATTGTGAAATAAAAGATGCGCAAAGCGTGGGAAAATGCGGAGTAAGAAAACTTGTCGGAGATGAAATCCTGCCTGCCAATTACGGGGAAATTACGTCTCTTGCGCTCGATCCTATAGAGAAAAAGCCGCTTTCAAGGTTCAGACCGGGTACTTTTATTCTTTCTGTGGGCTCATGGGGGTGCAATATGACATGCCCGTGGTGTCAGAATGAAGCAATTTCAAGAGGTCCGGTTCAGTGCAGCGTTATGTCTCCGAAGGAGGTTGCGGCAAAGGCCGTTGAACTTTCGGGCAGGAGCGGAAATGCCGCAAATGTGAGCTGGGAAACGCTTAATATCGGAGTTGCGTATACTTATAACGAGCCGCTTGTCGCTCCGGAATTCGTACGCGACACGGCAAAGCTCGTGCGCGAGGCGGGCCTTGTAAATGTCCTTGTTTCAAACGGAATGGCAGACCCGAAGATTTTTGAGTCACTCCTTCCTTATATAGATGCAATGAACATCGACCTTAAGACAGGCGACCCCGAAAAATACAAAAGCATCGGCGGAAATCTTGATACGGTTCTTGCGAATATCAAAAGCGCGGCATATTTTGTGGGCACATCAAAAGGAATTACGGATGAGAATGAAAGAGATCCGCAGGACAAAGACGACCCGGATGCAAAAACAGGTATTTACAGCACGAGGACGCGTTCAATTCTGAACTTTAAAAGAAGTCCGGAAGAAGTCGCGCGTATCGGAAGAAGCTGCCATGTGGAGCTTACATATCTCGTTGTTCCGGGCTTTAACGATACTGAAGAAGACATTAAACAGGCGGCTAAGCTTGTTGCGGAAATAGATCCGCGCATACCGTTTCATGTGACGAGGTTCTTTCCGGCAGCCGATATGAAAAATGTCATGCCGACAAGGATAGATGTGCTGCTGCGGCTTGTCGAAGCTGCAAAGCAGTATCTTACGGATGTAATTCCGGGAAATATATAAAAAGCTGAAAGGGGAAAAAATGGCACAAATCAACGTACTGACGCCTCCTGAAATAACGGAGGCAACAATCGAAATCGGAGTTAAGAAATCAAAAACACCTGCGTTGAATCTGCTTATTCTTGGGATTCTTGCAGGTGCATTTATTGCATTTGCGGCGGAAGGCTCAAACATGGCAGCCTTCAATCTTTTTGCAAAGCCTGAGACATACGGCCTGGGCAAGGTGCTTGCAGGCTCTATTTTCGGCACGGGCCTTATGCTCGTTGTAATTGCCGGAGGTGAGCTTTTCACGGGGAACAATCTCATTCTGGCGGCAGTTCTCGACAAAAGAACTACGCTCGGACTCATGCTCAAGAACTGGGTAATTGTCTACATCGGAAATCTGATCGGTTCTCTTATTATCGCTTATTTCATGATGGCATCGGGTCTTTTCGACAGCGGCGCAAATGTTCTCGGAGGCATGACAATAAAGATTGCGGCCTACAAAACGGGACTGAGCTTCAGCAAAGCCTTTGTTCTGGGCATCATGTGCAACTGGCTGGTATGCCTTGCCGTATGGATGGCCTTCGGAGCAAAGGACATGATCGGAAAGATTTTTGCGATTTTCTTCCCGATATGGCTGTTTATTACATCGGGATTTGAACACTGCATTGCAAATATGTATTATATTCCTGCGGGAATTCTTGCGAAGGCCGACCCCGCATTTGCAGCAGCAGCCGAAGAACTCGGCGTTACGGCCGAGAAGCTTGCAGGCCTTAACTGGCAGTCATTCTTTCAAAGCAATCTGCTCCCGGTAACTCTCGGCAATATCGTTGGAGGCGCCATTTTTGTAGGCGCCGTATACTGGTTCGTATATAAGAGAAAGAAATAAATATCAATCAAGAAGCCCGGCTCCCTGAAGTCGGGTTTTTATATTTCTGCCCAGCGTAAGAACGAGCACGATTTTGATCAGGTCACCCGGTATAAACGGGAAAACCGCAACCGAAAGAGCTGCCGTAAAAGACATGCCCGACTGATGTGTAAACCAGACTGTTCCGAATGCATAAAGAATCGCCGTTCCGATCAGCATACCGAAGAAAAGAATTACGGCAACACGGAGCTTCGAATTCTGCGAATCCGAAATCTGTGAAGAAATTCCCGTTGCAAGCGCAAGGAAAAGGTATCCGATAATATATCCTCCGGTAGGTCCCAGAAGGACGCCTACGCCACCTGAAAACGAAGAAAATACAGGAAGGCCGGCAAAGCCCAGGAGAAGGAAAATAAGGCAGCTTAAAAAGCCTTTTTTTGCTCCCAGAAGAAGTGCGGCGAGCATTATGATAAAGTTGGCAAACCCGATCGGAACAGGTCCGATAGGAAGTGTGAATGGGCTTACGATGCATATAACTGCCGTCATAAGAGCGACTGCGGTTATGCTGCGTGATTTACTTACGGTTTGTTTTGTTTCTTGTGCGTTTATCATTTTTTGTCTCCTAAATCTTTTTTGTTTGTCGCTTAAGCTATTGTGACTATACATCCTTTTTTAAAATCTGTCAACTAAAAATTTCGCAAGGTTGACAATTAAAAACAGAAGTAAAAAGCACTTATTAAAATTATTCGGAAAAATATTTTTAGGAGTAGCAGTTTGGGGTATAATCGTAATTGGGTAATACCGTTGCCGGCCGGCAGTATTGCGGCGAAGGCGCAGGCAGCTAAAAAATACATCTTAGGTTTTGCAGATTGCAAGGAGGAAAAAATGAAAGTAAGTTTATTAGAGCCTATAGGAGTTCCCGAAAGCACAATCAGAGAGCTTTCAAAACCGATTATCGAAAGAGGACATGAATTTGTATATTATGACACGAAAACAACAGATCCGAAGGAGCTCGCAAAAAGAAGCGAGGGCTGCGAGGTCGTTATGATTGCAAACAATCCTTATCCGGCCGAAACTGTTGCGGCGGCAAAGGATCTGAAGCTGTTGTCGGTTGCTTTTACGGGAATAGATCACGTTGCGACTGACGCATGCAAAGAAAGAGGAATTACAATCAGCAACTGTGCAGGCTATTCGGATCAGACTGTTGCGGAGCTGACTATCTGCATGGCAATCAGTGCTTACAGAAAAACTCTGCAGTCAAATGCAGCCGTAAGAAGCGGCGGAACATCCGCAGGTATCGGCGGTCGTGAAATCGCAGGAAAGACTGTAGGAATTATAGGACTCGGAAAAATCGGAATGATGACTGCAAAGCTTTTCCTCGCATTCGGTGCAAAGGTTATTGCTTTTAACCGCAGCAAAAAACCGGAAGCCGAAGCACTCGGAATTGAATATACGGATCTTGATACTCTGCTTAAGACAAGTGATATTGTATCCTTACATCTTCCGAACAATAAAGAAACAAAGGGCTTTATCAGTGCGGAAAAGATTGCACTGATGAAAAAGTCGGCTGTATTTATCAATTGCGCACGTGGTCCGATTGTAGATAATGCCGCTCTTGCTGATGCGCTTAACAACGATAAGCTCAGCTTTGCTTGCATCGATGTTTATGATATGGAGCCTCCTATCCCGGCTGATTATCCGCTTATGAAAGCAAAGAATACATTCCTCACGCCGCATCAGGCATTCATTTCGGAAGAAGCAATGCTGCGCAGGGCAAAAATTGTTTTTGAAAATGTTTATGCATATATCGACGGCCATCCACAGAATGTAATGGCTCTGTAACGGTTGAAATCAGGCGCGCATCGCACATTGCAATTAGACGATGCGCGCCTTTTGACACAGGTAGTGCGGAAGGAATCGTGCCTATGGGAAAAATGAAAGTCAGGACAAAACAGCATATAAGCGTGCTGGAAGAAATACGAAGAACCGGACGCTATGTCGTCGACCCGAAGCATGCCGCCGCGGACTATGAGGGCTTCAGGGAAATGGCGCTTCAGGTTTATGACTGGCTCGCGGGAAACTGTACAATTGCAGATAAAAAACCTGCGGATGCCGTATACCCTGTATGGGTCTCGGTAACTGACGAAACTGTTCAGCCGCGGGAAAAAGATTATGTCATTTTTGAACTTGAAGCAGATGAGAGTGATGTCTGCCTTGTTAATATCGGAAAGTGGGGCATGATGCTTAATTTTTCGTATATACCGAGGGATGAAGCGGACGATAAACGGCACAAAAAACTTCTTGAGGACTGCGGAGTGAGTGATGCAAAGGCATTTATGAGCAGATTTTATCCCGAAATTAAGGCGGAAATTACAGAGAGCTGGCACAGACTTTTTGACGAATCGATACTTCCCGTAAACAGCGATTGCTACGGTATTATCTGGGAAATACGTGAAGAACGTATTCTGAATATACACGGCTTATAAGGCAGACGCTTGCTTTCGAAAGAGAATGTGCGCAGAAAAAACAAATCAGCCGTAGAGCAAAGGAGCGAATATTCCCGGTGCGGCATGCACAGGAATAAAATGCCTAAAAGCTTGAAATTGCAAAGAACAAAGTATATTACGAATAGACGATATGTATTTGCGGCGACAGCCTGATTCCGGTGCGGGCGCGCGGCGCGGGTTAAATGTATCGCCCAAAAGAATTCGAAAAATTTGTTGACAACACACAAAAACGGTTATAGAATACGTATGTAACTCGTGCTGAGCACGAAATTATTTAGAATTTATCACACCGGAAACGGAATACTGAGGAAAGGAGAAAGCGACATGATGAACACAACCATGCGGACAATGCTGATGATGACAAGCAACATGATGATGCCTATGGGGATGTGCATGTGCACTTTCCCCGAAGAACTTCAAAAGTCTGATTCCGGCTGTTTGCGATAGCAGGCAGGGAGAAGGCTTCTTTACGATGCCTGCTTCTGCTCTGTGAAATGAATACAGGTTTGACGACGCATGCGGTGCGAAAAGGCACCGAAGCGCGAAATCTCGAAATTCTGCGGATAGCTTGGGCTATCCGTATTTTTTATTATAAAAACGACAGAACGGCGGGAAAAAGCCGCCGCATGAGAAAGAGCGGGCGTGAGAGCCCGGGAAGAGGGCAGGAAGGCCCCGGTTCAAGGAGGAGTAAATTTGTCAGAGAATGAGAAAAATGTAACTCTTGAAGCTGACCCAATCATCAGCATACAAAATGTCCGCAAGGTTTTCAGCGTGAAGAGCGGAACCGTTACGGCGCTTAAGGATATCAGTCTTGATGTTAACGCAGGCGAAATCTTCGGCATTATAGGTCTTTCGGGAGCAGGAAAGAGCACGCTTGTAAGATGCATGAACCTGCTTGAGCGGCCGACGGAGGGAAGTGTTCTGTTTGAAGGGAAAAATCTTATGGATCTTTCACAGGCGGAACTGAATGCAACAAGAAAAAGCATCAGCATGATATTTCAGCAGTTCAATCTTCTGATGCAGAGAACGGCGCTGAAAAATGTCTGCTTTCCGCTTGAACTTATAGGAATGAAGAAGAAAGAAGCGGAAGCCAGAGCTGCAGAGCTTCTGAAGCTGGTTGAGCTGGAAGACAGAATCAATTCCTATCCTTCACAGCTTTCCGGAGGTCAGAAGCAGAGAGTTGCAATAGCAAGAGCTCTTGCAACAAATCCAAAAGTCCTTTTATGCGACGAAGCAACAAGTGCGCTGGACCCGAAAACAACAAGAGCAATCCTGACACTGCTCAGGGATATTAATAAAAAGCTCGGAATTACAATTATTATCATTACACATGAAATGAGCGTCATTCAGCAGATATGTCACAGGGTGGCAATTATCGACGGCGGCGTGATTGCAGAATCGGGTGAAGTCGAGAAAATATTTGCAAATCCGCAGACTGAAGCCGCCAAAAAGCTTGTATTCCCGGACGGAAGAAAAACAGAACGCGTGACGGGAAAACGCATGGTTCGTATCGTATTTGACGGCAGGTCGTCATTCGAGCCGATTGTGGCAAATATGGTCCTTTCCTGTCAGGCACCTGTCAACATAATGTTTGCCAACACGCAGGATATAGAAGGACAGGCAGTCGGTCAGATGGTTATTCAGCTTCCCGATGATGAGGAAAAGGTTAAGCTTGTGATGGACTATCTGAAGCAGGCAAGAGTAAATGCGCAGGAGGTGAGCGAAATTGGCTGATCTGATAATTCAGGGAACAGGCGAAACCCTGTACATGACAATTACAGCAACGGTTGTTTCTTACATAATAGGACTTCCTCTTGGCATAATGCTTGTAATTACCTCGCCTGACGGCATCCATCCCGTGAAGCCTCTCAACGCGGCCGCAGGTCTTGTTGTAAACATACTGCGTTCGATTCCGTTCCTTATTCTTGTGGTGGCACTGATAGATTTTACAAGACTTATAGTAGGAACCTTTATCGGGCCGACAGCTACAATCGTGCCTCTTACAGTTGCGGCAGCGCCGTTTGTCGCAAGAATGGTTGAAGCCTCCATCAAGGAAGTGGATCCGGGCGTGATTGAAGCAGCTCAGTCAATGGGAGCCTCAACATGGGCAATTATTACAAAGGTAATGCTTTCTGAGGCAAAGCCTTCTCTTATAAACGGAGCGGCAGTTGCCACAATTACAATTCTCGGATACTCTGCAATGGCCGGCTTTGTGGGCGGCGGCGGACTCGGAGACATTGCGATAAGATACGGTTATTATAAATACGACACACAGACCATGTGGCTGATTGTGCTCATCATAGTTGTTGTAGTTCAGATTCTTCAGGAGATTGGCATCAGGACGGAAAGAAAGACAGATAACAGGATTGCCTGATGCTTCCAAACAGTCATCTTTAGTGTTTTCGGCGAAACCTACCGGACCGGGGTATCCAAGCGCGTAACGGGCCGGTGAAGTATCCGGAGCACTTTTGATAGAAAAAATATCAAAATAAAGCGTAGAAAAAAGGAGAAAAAAGATGAAAAAATTACTCGCAATTTTATTAGTTACAGCACTGCTTTGCACGGCACTCGCAGGGTGCGGAAGTTCGGGAAACGAATCTGCGGAAGCAGGAAAACTGGTTGTAGGAGCAACTCCGGCACCACATGCCGAAATCCTTGAAGTGGCAAAGGAAATCCTTGCAGAGCAGGGTATTGAACTTGAGATTAAGGAATTCCAGGATTATGTACTTCCAAACACGGCAGTGGATACAGGCGAAATAGATGCAAACTTCTTCCAGCATAAGCCATATCTTGACGATTTTAATGCTGAGAACGGAACCGAAGTTGTAAGTGTTGCAAAGATTCATTATGAACCTTTCGGCATCTATGCAGGAAAGACAGCTTCTCTTGACAAGCTTGCAAACGGTGCAAAGGTTGCCGTTCCAAATGATTCGACAAACGAAGGAAGAGCACTTCAGCTGCTCCAGCAGGAAGGTCTTATCAAGCTGACGGAAAATGCCGGACTTTCCGCAAGACCTCTTGATATTGCGGAAAATCCACTCAATCTTGAGATCGTTGAGCTTGATGCGGCTATGGTTCCAAAGGCTCTTCAGGATGTTGACATTGCGGTTGTAAACGGAAATTATGCCATCGAATCGGGTCTTAAGGTTTCAGACGCGCTTGCAGTAGAGGCAGCAGATTCTCTTGCAGCGGAAACATACGCAAATATTCTCTGCGTAAAGGCCGGAAATGAAGAAAACAAATTGGTCAAGGCGCTTATAGAAGCTCTTCAGAGCGACAAAGTGAAGGAATTCATAGAAAAGAAATATGAGGGCGCAGTAGTTCCCGTATTTTAAGTAAATGAGTTTTTTCAGACAAAAAAGATTTTAAGTTCTTCCCCGGAGCCGCAGCGCTGCTTCGGGGGATTTTTTAAAAAAATTGTTTTGATATGTTTGAAATGTGTTTTTTGTGGTACATATAAATCGTAGCAAGTGATAATAAAAATCCGGTTTCACTGTGAAACCGCAAATTACTCCTATCAGAAAATCATACCATCAAAATCCGGCCGCTAAGCAGGCCGGGTTTTTGTCTTTGCGGAAATTTTAGGGTTCGGTTAGCCGCAGTATATGGAAAACCGAAGAAGTATATGATATTTTATAGGAGACAGCGCGAGGCAGGCATCGGAGCCTGCGGCTGTCTGAAGGAGAAGAGTTTTGAAACATATCTGGAAATATTATAAAAAATTTGCGGGAATGATCCTGCTTACATTATTGTTACTGCTTGGGCAGGCTTTCAGCGAATTGTGGCTGCCTTCAATGATGTCAGACATTATTGATTACGGTATCATAGAAGGCAATATGAGTTATATCTATTCAACAGGACTGAAAATGATAATTGTTGCCGCAATTACCTGCGTCTGCACACTGGCGGGGTGTTTTACGTCGGCAAAAATAGGCGCGGGCGTCTGTTTTGATATACGAAGGGATGTCTTTGAAAGGGTAACTGCGTTTTCCAGTGCCGAGATGCGCGAGTTTTCAACAGCCTCACTGATTACGCGGTCTACAAACGATATCCATCAGATACAGATGACAAGCATTATGTTTTTCAGACTGGCGTGCTTTGCTCCTCTTATGGGCATCGGAGCGCTGATTATGGCATTAAATACAAGTGTAAAACTTTCGTGGACGGTTATGGCCGCACTCGCGGCGGTGCTGATTCTGATGCTTTTCAGTTTCAAGGTTACCTTCCCGAAGTTTAAAGTGGTTCAGAAGATGATTGACCGGCTTAACCTGATAATGGGAGAACGGCTTTCCGGGATACTTGTCATCAGGGCGTTTAACACCGAGGAGACAGAGGAAGAGCGTTTTGATGAGGCAAATACGGACATGATGAAGCTGAATCTGTTTGTTAACAGGGCGATGTCACTGATGATGCCTGCAATGATGCTTATTATGAATCTTTCGGGGCTTCTGATTGTATGGGTCGGAGCCGGTTTTATCGATATGCACGAGCTTCAGGTCGGCGAGATGCTTGCATTTATTCAGTATGCGATGCATATTATCATTTCGTTTATGTTTATTTCCATGATGTTTATTTTTATTCCGCGCGCAGTAGTTTCGGCAGGGCGTGTAGGTGAGATTCTTGCATGTGAGCCGTCTGTAAGGGACAGGGGTGATGCGGTGAGCTTTGAAGGCGCGGGGGCGCAGCAGCGGAAGGAGCCGCAGACAGACGCTTCTGTTTTGGAATTTCAAAACGTGTCGTTTCATTATCCCGATGCAGAAGAGAATATGCTTTCGGACATAAGCTTTAAAGTACGTCCGGGAACGACGACTGCAATTATAGGAAGCACCGGAGCAGGAAAATCTACAATTGTAAATCTTATTATGCGCTTTTACGATGTTACCGCCGGAAGAATTCTGATTGACGGCATTGATATAAGAGATGTAAAGCAGGCTGATTTAAGAGCACGTATCGGATATATCCCGCAAAAGGGAATTCTTTTTTCGGGTACCGTCGAATCAAATCTCAGATATGCGGATCCGGATCTTTCACATGAGGAAATACTTGAAGCCATAAGCACGGCACAGGCGGAAGATTTTGTTTTCTCAAAGCCGGAAGGCCTTGCAGAGCCTGTTGCACAAGGGGGCACAAATGTCTCCGGAGGCCAGAAACAGAGACTTTCGATCGCAAGGGCTCTTGCGAAAAAAGCGCCTCTTTATGTTTTCGATGACAGCTTTTCGGCGCTTGACTTTAAGACTGATGCGGCTCTCAGAAAGGCGATACGCGAAAAAATGGCCGATGCGGCCCTTTTGATAGTCGCACAGAGAATCAGCACCATAAGGGACGCCGACAAAATTATTGTGCTTGATGAAGGACGTATAGCAGGAATGGGAACGCACGGCGAGCTTCTTGAAAGCTGCGCCGTTTACCGCGAGATAGCGGAATCCCAGCTGAGCAGGGAGGAATTGCAATGAGTATTGAAAAAAAGAATCCCGTGACAAATGAAGCATCGGAGAAGTCCTTCGAAAAATCAGCGGTAAAAGCAGGAACAAATTCAAAAGCAGGCGCAAATGCGATTAAAGCCGCAAGGCCGGGCAGACGTGGCGGCCCGCAGGGAATGATGCCGGGCGAAAAGCCGAAGAATTTTAAGGAAACCATGCTGAAGCTTCTGCATTTTCTCAAACCGTACAGCCTGAAAATCGCTGTTGTAATTATCCTTGCCATAGGAGGCACGGTCTTTTCCATAGTTTCACCAATGGTACTCGGAAAAGCGACAGATGTTGTTGCGGACGGCGTGCTTCATGCAGGCGGTGTCGATTTTGAAAAGCTTGCGGTTCTTGCGGCCGTTATAGCGGGCCTCTATCTGATAAGCTTTGTCTTTACTTTTCTGCAGAGCTTTATCATGGCGGGAGTTTCACAAAAAATAACATATGAGCTGAGGCGGCAGATGTCCGAGAAGACGGACAGACTTCCGTTGAAATATTTTGACGGAAAAACTCACGGCGAGATACTTTCAAGATTTACAAACGATATTGAAACCGTAAACCAGAGTCTTGCACAGAGCATGACGCAGATTATAACAAGTTTTACCACAATTGTCGGTATCCTTGTAATGATGCTTTATATCAGCGTGCCCATGACTGTGGTTGCGCTTATAGTGATTCCCGCATCTTCCGTTCTGATTAAAGTCGTTATTTCAAAATCGCAGAAGCACTTCAAAAATCAGCAGAAATATCTGGGTGAACTTAACGGCTATGTCGAGGAGATGTACAGCGGGCATCAGATAATCAAGGCATTCAACAGGGAACAGATTTCAAAAGAAGAATTTGAAAAGCTCAACGACAGGCTTTACGATGCTGTCTGGCATTCTCAGTTCTTCTCCGGGAGCATGATGCCTCTTACCGCGCTTGTGGGAAATCTCGCATATGTTTTTATATGCGTTGTCGGCGGACTGCTTGCTCTCCGGGGAACGATAAGTATCGGAAATATACAGGCTTTCATTCAGTATTCAAGAAGCTTCAACCAGCCTATCACGCAGATTGCAAATGTTGCCAATATTCTTCAGTCGACGGCGGCAGCGGTTGAACGTGTCTTTGAGTATCTTGAAGAAGAAGAGGAAAAAGATCCGAGCACGGTATCTTCAAAAGGCAGGGGAGAAAACGGAAACGCAGATGCTGCGGTTAAGGCTTCCGATGCAGAGAAAAAGCAGGTGCGGGGCAAAGTTACCTTTGAGCATGTCAGATTCGGATATGACGAAAACATACTGATAAATGATTTTAATTTTGAAGCAGAGCCGGGGCAGAGAATCGCGATTGTCGGTCATACCGGAGCCGGAAAAACAACACTTGTAAAACTTATGATGCGTTTTTACGAGCTTAACGGCGGACGAATTCTGATAGACGACAGGGATATTCTGGACTACAGCAGACATGAGCTCAGAAGCTTGTTCGGCATGGTTCTTCAGGACACCTGGCTTTTTGACGGAACCGTTATGGATAATATCCGTTACGGTGATGTAAATGCAACGGATGAACAGGTAATTGAAGCGGCAAAATCCGCGCACATACATCATTTTATTATGGCACAGCCCGGTAATTACCGGATGCGGATAAACGAAGATGCTTCGAATATTTCACAGGGTCAGGAGCAGCTTCTTACTATTGCGAGAGCCTTTGTAAACAATGCTCCGATTCTTATTCTTGATGAGGCGACAAGCTCTGTGGATACAAGAACGGAGCAGCAGATTCAGTCGGCGATGCAGAGGCTGATGGCCGGGAGAACGAGCTTTATCATAGCTCATCGGCTATCAACGATACGCGATGCAGATGTGATTCTCGTAATCGATGACGGCGATATAGTCGAGAAAGGAACGCACGAAGAGCTCCTGAAAATGAACGGAGCATATGCAAAGCTTTATAACAGTCAGTTTTGAATCACGCAGCCGCAAAAGCGGCTGCTTTTTTATGTAATGCGAATTACTGCATGCCGCCGGTGCGCTATTGAAACCGGAATTCCGGTTTCTGACCCGGTGCCGGTGCATCCGTAATTACTGCGTTCGATTTGGCGCGATATTGTAACCCGAATTGAGTTGACATTCAAAGGTGACAATTATATAATCAGAATGTTGAAGAAAAATGTTTTTAAACAGGCGTGCCGGGAAGTCGTCAATATATCCGAAAGAGAAAAAACCGGGCGCAGCTTTTGACAGGAGGAACAAAAATGATACAAAGACCTACAGTCAAAGAACAGGTTTTACAGACACTTGAAGAAAGAAAAGGCGAATCGGTTTCGGGAGAGATGCTTGCCGAACAGCTCGGAGTATCAAGAACCGCTGTCTGGAAGGCAATAAACAGCCTCAGGGATGCAGGCTACACAATTACGGCGGGAACAAACAGAGGCTACTGTCTGGAGGAAGGCAACGAACTTCTTTCCGCGCAGGGAATCAGGCCGTTTCTTGACGAAAAATGGATTGATGTGCCGATTTATACATATAAAACCCTGGAGTCGACCAACAAGACGGCAAAACAGCTCGCTCTTGAAAATGCCGTTCACGGAACAACTGTATTTTCAAACAGGCAGACGGACGGAAGAGGAAGACTCGGAAGAGATTTCTTTTCACCGGATTCAACCGGAATTTATATGAGCGTTCTGCTTAAGCCCGATTTCGACATCACAAAATCGGTACTTGTGACGACCGCGGCCTCTGTTGCGGTTGCAAGGGCAATCGAAAAGCTTTTTGATGTCGAGTGCAAAATAAAATGGGTAAACGACATCTATATTGACAATCGTAAAATCTGCGGCATTCTGACGGAAGCCGTTACAAATTTTGAAAGCGGTCAGATTGAATATGTCGTTTTGGGAATAGGCATTAACTGCACGCCTCCTTCGGGCGGATTTCCACCGGAAATCAGGGATATCGCCGGCGCAATCTGCGCAGATCCCGCAGAGGCTGCGGCTTTCCCGCGGAACAACCTTGCAGCAGAGCTCATAAATCAGGTGCTTGATATTGTTGAAAATCTTCCGGAAAGAGCTTTCATCAAGGAATACCGCGAAAGAAGCCTTGTTGTGGGACAGGAAATTTCAGTTATCAGAAACGGCGTTCCTACACCGGGCAAAGCTCTTTACATCGATAATGACGGCGCGCTTATCGTGCAGCTTCAAAAGGGCGGAATGCAGACCCTCAATTCAGGCGAAATAAGTATCAGACTTACTTAAATACGGATTAAAGCCGGCCGGCAAACGCGGTTTTAACGACGCCTGTTAATGTTATTATACGGCTATGCGCAATGTAATCACAAAGGCATTGCAATTTCGCGGTTTTCTTGTAAAGGAACGTTACAGGTGCTATAATAAATTTTGCCTGTCTCCCATTCGAGACAGAGCTTTTGAGCCGGGTTCCCATCCGAACCCGCGCGGAAAGGAAACATAAATGACAGAGAAAAAAGGCACATATTATATTACTACACCGATTTATTATCCAAGTGACAATCTTCACATCGGACATACCTACTGCACAGTTATGGCTGATGCAATGGCGCGCTTTAAAAGGCTGGTGGGTTACGATGTAAGATTCCTCACAGGTACAGACGAGCACGGACAGAAAATACAGACTATCGCCGACAAGGTGGGAGTAACACCTCAGCAGTATGTCGATACTGTTGTTGACGGAATCAAAAAACTCTGGAAGACGATGGAAATTTCAAACGATGATTTCATCAGAACAACAGAGGAAAGACATATAAAGCGCGTACAGGCAATGTTTATGAAGATGTACGAAAAGGGCGATATTTACAAGGGTGAATATGAAGGCATGTACTGCACGCCTTGCGAATCCTTCTGGACAGAAAGCCAGCTTGTAAACGGCTGCTGCCCCGACTGCGGAAGACCTGTGCAAAAGGCAAAGGAGGAAGCTTATTTCTTCAGACTTTCCAAGTATGCACAGCCTCTTCTCGATCTTTTTGAAAAAAATCCGGACTTCCTTCAGCCGGATGCAAGAAGAAACGAAATGAAAGCCTTCATCAACCAGGGGCTTGAGGACCTTTGCATATCAAGATCCACATTTGACTGGGGAATTCCTGTTCCGATTGATGAAAAGCACGTTATTTATGTATGGCTTGACGCCCTTACAAACTATATTACGGCACTGGGATATCCTGACGATCCGGAGCTTTACGACAAGTACTGGCCGGCAGATGTGCATCTTGTGGGAAAAGAAATCGTAAGATTCCACAGCATCATCTGGCCTGCAATGCTCATGTCGGCGGGTCTTCCTCTTCCGAAGCAGGTAAGAGGTCACGGCTGGCTTCTGATTGACGGAGGAAAAATGAGCAAATCAAAGGGCAACGTTGTAGATCCTGTCAAGCTTATCGACAGATACGGCATCGATGCGCTCAAGTACTTCCTGCTCAGAGAATACACCTTTGGCCAGGACGGTATTTTTACGAATGAGGTAATGCTCAAGCGTATGAATTACGACCTCGCAAACGACCTTGGAAATCTCGTTTCAAGGACGGTTTCGATGATTGAAAAATATAACGGCGGCGTTGTACCGGGACCGGGAAAGGGCACAGAAGATGCATCTGCGCTTGCAACCGATGAAGATCTCAAAACCATTGCAACCGGTGCGGCTTCAAAGGTTGAGGAATTTATGGACAAATTCCAGTTCAATCTGGCTCTTGAAGAAATCTGGGTTCTTGTAAGACGCGCAAACAAATAT
>JAILLO010000028.1 GCA_024693105.1 Clostridia bacterium
TATATCATCATACAAAAAAATATCTATCATATTTTATGTTTTTTTGCCGTTTTTCGGCGGCTGTAAATTCATGAATTTTCCGACATTTCTGTGCGCGGCTGCAGGCGGGGAAATGTCCGAAGCTGAGTCCGTGGCAGAGTCCGAAGCTAAGTCCGTGGCAGAGTCCGAAGCAGAGTCCGTGGCTGAGTCCGAAGCTGAGGCAGCGGTCTGCGATCTGCATCCGGCCTGGCGCCCGCAAGGCAGAAAAATTCCCGATGTCTGCAGACATCGGGAATTTTGAATCGTTTATATTTGTCCGGGCTTGCTCGGTCTGTCCGGGCCGGGCCTTTTGGTTCATACGGACCAGGCCATTCGAATCTGTTCGGACCGGGCCGAAATCGTCCGTAGCCGGCGCACTTAATTCTGCTGCTTTTCCTCCGTGCTTTCGGCAGGCAGGACAACGCTTCGAAGCGAAGAAAGTGCATTTATAAGATTTGTAAGAGCCTTGACAATGCTCTGGTTGCCCTTAATTCCGTCTGTAACAATTCCGACGGCTTCTACCACATCGTCAACCGCGCCTTCGACATCCTTTGCCTTGTTTGCGGCAATTTCCGTCACTACCCGGGTATCATCAAGTATTTTGTTTGTTCTTTTCAAAGTGCCCGCAAGATTTTTCATCGCGCATATAGCGTAAAATATCAGTATGACAAGGCCTCCGCCAATCAGCACCATTCCCATCTCTTTCAACGTCAGAGTAGCATCCATTACATTTCCTCCTCAATCCCGCAAAAGCTTTTTAACTTTTGACCTAAAAGCAATAACCTTAACTTTTCATACATGATTTTCAATATATGTTTCGGCCTCCGAATCGGCCTTGGTCTTCGCATCGGTTTCGGCCTTCGAATCGGCCTTGGCCTTCGCACCGGTTTCGGTGTTTGCCTCGGTTTCGGCCTCCGAATCGGCCGTGGCGTTTGCATCGGTTTCGGCATCCGCATCGGCCCCGGCGTTTGCCTTATCTTCCGTAAATCCTGTTAATCTCGTCCGAATAAACACCTTTTCCCGAATATACAGACAACGGATCCAGAAATCTGAGCTCGCTGCCTGCCGATTTCACGCAGTGAAGAAGCATTATATTCGGTGCCGAGTCCCTGTCGGGGCTTACAAAACGTATATGCTTCGGCTCCAACCTGTAATCACGACATGCCGTGCATATATCAACAAGTCTCATCGGACGGTGCACAAGGAAAAAATCGCCGCGTTCTTCAAGAATCGCCGCAGCCGTGCGCACAAAATCCTCTATTCCCGCAGTCGTCTCATGACGTGCGGCAAACTTGGCGCCGTTTGAATTTGTAAGTCCGGCACCCTTTTTCATATACGGCGGATTTGAAACGACCGCCTGCACAGTTCCCGTCTTTTGCAAAACGGTCTTTGTATCGGATACATCCGCATGAACAAAGGATACTCTGTCTGTCAGACCGTTGAGCCGCGCGTTTCGCTCCGCTCTTTTAAAAGAATTTTCCAGGAATTCAATGCCGGTTATTCTTTTGGCTGCCGTCATATGCGAAAGCAAAAGCGGCACAATTCCCGTACCTGTCCCGAGGTCCGCAAAGGAATCCGCGCCGGTAAATGAAGCCGCAAAATCCGCAAGCAAAACAGCGTCAATGCCGTAACAGAATTCTTCCGGCTTCTGTATCAGCCGAATCCCGCCAAAGCCGGTATCATCAAGGCGTTCGCCGTCCAGGAGTTCGGGGGCCGGGGACTTTCCTTCCGGCAGTCCGTCATCCGTCCGGACCGCGTCCGTCACCGAAGCCTCTGCGCGCTGCTTATACGAAATTCCTTCATTCTCCCTGCCATTCATACATCAGTCCTTCATCAGATTCTTGATTTCCTTGATTTCTTCCTCATCAAGTCCCTCAAGCATATTTGTTTCTTTGTTCTTGTGTCTTCCTGCCTCAAGCCTTCTGATTTCCTGCTTCTTGTAGATATAATATTCTGTGCTCAGCTTCTCAGGCTTGTCGTCCTGCTTCTCCTCAAGCACAAGTCTTGTCTTGATCTTGTTTTCGAGGATATTTGATTCTATAACAACGGCAGTTCCGTCAGGAGTCTTGACTCTTTCTCCGGATTCGGGCATGCCTTTTCTGAGCTCGACATAAACATCATTTTCATATTTGAGACAGCACATCAGCCTGCCGCAGATACCCGAAATCTTTGTCGGGTTCAGTGACAGATTCTGCACCTTTGCCATCTTTATCGAAACAGGTTCAAAATCAGCAAGCCATTTGTTGCAGCAAAGCGGCCTTCCGCAGCTGCCTATGCCGCCGACCATCTTTGCCTCATCACGCACACCGATTTGTCTCAGCTCGATACGCATCTTGAATACACTTGCAAGATCCTTTACAAGTTCACGGAAATCAACTCTTCCGTCAGCTGTGAAATAAAAAATAACCTTGCTGTTGTCAAACGTATATTCAACATCTATAAGCTTCATTTCAAGGCCGTGCTTGTCCACCTTTTCCTGGCAGAGCTGCATGGCTCTTTCTCTCTTTTTCACATTTTCACGATGCTGTTTCACATCATTTTCGTTTGCAATACGGATAATCTTTTTCAGCGGCGTCACTATATCACCGTCATCAACTTCCTTTGTCGGCGCAGTAACATAACCGAATTCCATGCCCCTTGCCGTCTCCACGATAACACTGTCGCCCATATCCACATTATAAATATCAGGATCAAAATAATATACCTTTCCGGCAGCTTTGAACCTTACACTTGCAACCTTTACCATTTAATTTATATCCTCCAGTTCAATAATCAGATTTTTAAGAGCATAGGACGGATTCATCCCCCTGCGCAGATCCTTTCCGGCATTTTCGACAGCCGCGACAGCCGCAAAAATAGTTTCCCTGCGGTAAAGTCTGCTTTTCTCCGTCTGCTGCACCAAAAGGTCCCTGTAATAATGCTCCAGTGCATCAAGGAACATATATATTTCCTTTTTGTCCTGCATCGTTTCCTCAAGCTCGGATTTTAATGCATAAAAAGGCATCGAATCAAGCAGCATCTCCGCAACACGCTCCGCAAGAGCCTGCCGGCTCAGATACCGCTCCTCTCCAAAAGAATTGAAGTGATAAACAACACACCTTGAAACAATTGTCTGCATCAGATTTTCGATATTCTCCGAAAGCAGAATAATAACAGTTCCGACAGGCGGTTCTTCAAGCGTTTTGAGCAGTCTGTTCTGCGCCCTGTCAGTCATCAAATCCGCATCCTCGATCACGGCAATATTCCGCTCACCCTCAAACGGCTTCATCATCAGCCTTGCCTGCAGCTCCTCGATAAACGAATCCTTCAGGCTGTTTTCATCGGCGCGCACATAGATAATATCTTCGTAATTACCGTGGTTAATCTTTCGGCAAACCGGGCATTCGTCGCAACCTCTTCCCGGCTTTTCCCTGCACAAAACCATCTTAATAAAGCAGTCCGCAATAAGCTTCTTGTCAAGGCCGCTTTCTCCTTCAAAAATATATGCATGCGAAACGCTGCTGTTCATTATGGTCCTGTACAGCTTTTCGAACTGTGCGTGATTTTCCGGTATTTCTTCAAAAATCATTTAGCGTTGATAATCCTCTCAAGATGTTTTCCTATTTCGAGTCCGATTTCCCTGACTCCCTTTGACGCATCAATACCGATAATTCTGTCCGGGAATTTCTTTTCAAGCTCGATATATCCCTCATAAACCCTGCGGTGAAATTCATCGGCTTCCTGTTCGATGCGGTCGCATTCATCCTCCCTGATCCTTCTTTTGCTGACGGAAGGGTCAACCTTCAGAAGGAACGTAACATCGGGCATGCAGTCGTTAATTGCGTAGGAATTAATAACGGCAACACTTTCTCCAAGGCCTCTTGCCACACCCTGATATGCCATGCTTGAATCCACAAAACGGTCGCATACAACTGCTTTTCCCTCAAGCAGTGCCGGTCTGATAACCTCGGCAACATGCTGTGCTCTTGAGGCAGCATAAAGAAGCGCCTCGGCCATATAATTCATTTCGCTGTTTTCCCTGTCCAGCAGAATATCTCTGATTTTTTCGCCTATTTTTGTGCCGCCGGGTTCCCTTGTAAAGACAGATTTGATGCCTCTGTCCTGCAGATATTTCATAATAAAATCAATCTGTGTAGACTTTCCTGCTCCGTCTGCACCTTCAACTGTAATAAATAATCCCTTTTTCATTCTGCCCTCTCCTATCTGCCTTTTTTAATGACCTGATCTATCAGTCCGGAGGTCAGCGCACATGCCAGAGCAAAGATAGGACAACACAAAAGCACAATAAAAATGACTTTCAAAAAAAACAAGCCGGCTCCTCCTTTTCTGACCAAAACTACATAAAACTGACCGCAGCTGCCTGAAACAGACCAAAACAGTATATCACAAATTTTCCTTCGGAACTACGTATTCGCTTATTTCCTTAGGCTCCGAATCCCTGATAAATTCACGAACAGCATCATCAAGATACTTTTCGGATTCTTCAAACGGAATTTCAAATGAAACAATGCCTGCCGCATACGGTGCAATCACGTATGGGTTGAATGCAACATAAAGACTTTCCCCGTTGAAGTAGAAATTATATAAATTATTGTCGAAGGTCTTTACATCATCGGCTGCGCTTTCATAATAAAGCTCCGGCTCTTTTGAAACAGCCGCAGAGATATAATTCTTCACAAAATCAATGCCTTCAGCGTCTTTAAAAATATCGTTGAAATCATAAATTTTGCCGTCATCGACAGTAAAAGTAATTGTCTGAAGTGAAGAACCACCGTGTGCGCCTCCGAGATAAGTCGACCAGTTCACAAGAACCGTAACGACATTTCCCTGCTGCGTATAATCCCATCTTGCACCGCAGTAAGCACTCATGTCCACTCCCCAATCATCGCCGCTTTTGACTGCTTCGCCGATTTCGGCCGCAGTTTCACGCGCTGTCTTCATGAACTCTTCCTTTTCGGAATTAAGCTCACGCGCTATCTTTTCCGCTACAGGAGTGCCTGTAATCTTCGGCAGCTGAAAATCCCATTCGAGGTATTCCTCCGAACCCTTTTCTTCAACATTTTCTATGGTGAAAACAACTTCCTGCGCCGCATCCTCACCGGCCTCTTCCTCTCCCGTCCGGTCCGAACAAGCCGTAAGACACACCGCCGCCATGCATACAACAATTAATAAATCAAACAACCAAAATATTCTTTTTTTCATCTAAGCCCCCGATTATTACACAGAAAACACATGCAGATTATTTCAATTCCTCAAGAGTCTTCATAATGACCGAAACGCATCCGTCAATTCCCAGCTTTTCGCTGTCGAGGCAAAGGTGGTAATTGGAAAGATCGTGCCACTTGAGTCCCGTGAAATGTGATGTGTGCTTTGCTCTCTGCTTGTCTATGGTTTCAACGATTTTTCTTGCATCCTTCACATCTGCGCCGTATTCCTCAACCGCCCTTCTGCAGCGGGCTTCGATATCGGCATGTATAAAAATATTGAGCGTGTCATACTTGTCGGAGAGAATGTAATTTGCCCTTCGTCCGACAATTACACACGGCCCTTTTTCTGCGATTTCATGAATAACGTTGTATTCAGTCTGATATATCTGATCCGGCAGCATATTTCCCACATAATAGCCTCCCATAGCAACCGTATAAAGAAAACTATTCGGAATATTTTCCTCGTGGCTTTCTATAATGAGCTTGTCAAACCCGCTCTTCTGAGCCGAAAGATCGATGATTTCCTTGTCATAAAACGGAATACCGAGCGCTTCTGCGGTTTTTCTCCCTATTGTTCTTCCGCCGCTTCCGTATTCTCTGCTGATTGTAATAATTTTGTCAGTCATACTCAGACCCCCCTTTTTTATACATAATTATTGTACAACATTTCACGCTTTCAAACAAGACAGACTGACATTTCCGTCATGCAGACCGCCCGGCACTTCCGTCATGCAGACCGCCCGCGTTTTTCCCTCTTTGGGGCAAAAAAACACGGACTGTCAAAAGACAGTCCGGTTTGCAGTAAAAAACTATCGGTACCTTAGCGTTTCCTACCGTTTTCTGTTATCGTCTTCAAGCCTGTCTGCCGTCAGATGTGCAGTGTCTCTCAACATAAACGATCTTGTCCATCAAATAGTTGATTTCACGCACCTGTGCGGTGAAGGCAGTGAAGAAGTCTCTGATACGACTCATGGAATAACGCCTCCTAAAAAATTGGGAAATAACTTTTCAGATCTGATATATAAATTTTACCTCTGAGGAATTTTTCTGTCAATCTTTGAGGCATCACTAGTTTGCTGTATTTTTGTAACTTTCTTTTGTAATTTTTGTAATTTGTTTGCTCTCAAAGAGTAACAATCTTTAGGTCGGCAAAAGCGGCACAGTTTTTTTAAAATTCCCTAAAGAAACCTTAAAAGAACTTCTAAACTCTCCCAAATCATTTGCAATTACTATTTGAAAAGTATAAAGTGAAAGTGTAAACACATTATTGTAAACACATTATGTATTACGAATAGGGGTAAATATGAGATCATATTGTATAAGACTTGTAAAAGGGCTTGACCTGCTGCTCTCAATACAGCAGTTCGCAGAAATGTACGAAATCAAAGCGGCAACTGTCGTATGCGGCGTCGGCTGCATCAGCAGGGCAAAATTAAGAAATGCGGATCGTGAAACAACGACGACTTTTGATGAACGAATGGAAATCATGAGCCTTACCGGTACGGTTTCCTCCAAAAGAGCTCATCTTCACATGTCGGCAAGCAGATCGGACTTGAGTGTTATCGGAGGCCACCTTTTTGAAGGTACCATTATCGACAACACCTGCGAGCTCATTCTTATTGAACTCGACAACGTTCTGTTCGACTCGACAAAGGATCCCGACACGGGCTTTGAAGAGCTTCTTATCAGAAGACCTTCCTTCAAAGACTAGCTTGTCGGCAGAGTTTTTCTGCCATGGGATTTCGGATCCGGGAAGGCAAAAGGGATGCCGGATTCGAGGATTAGAGACCTGAAACCACCTAAAGTTTATTTTTTTCTTCAAACTAAAAAGGACTGTCTTCGGACAGTCTTTTTTAGATGCCGGGCCTTTGCTTCGGCATCCGCAGTCTGAGTTTGCAGTCCGGGTCTCGTACTTCGGCATCCGCATCTGAGTCTGCAGTCCGGGCCTGCTATGCGTAATTATCGTCTGCAAAGCCGCCCCTTTCTTCGGGAACAAATGAAGCGGCGTTTTCAAGAAAAGTCTTTTCGGTTTTGCCTGCAAGAGCTTTTATATAGCCGCCTATACCGTGCGTCTGCACCACCCTGCCGCTTTCCACGGCATTTGCGGCAAGAAACTCAGTCAGTCCCGCCGTGTCGCCCGCCGCATACGGCAAGACAGCAACGGGATTTTCGTTTCCCGCAAGAATTCCGGCAACCTTATAAAAATACTTGTACAGCGTAATTTTCGTACCGGCTATTCCGGAAAGGCTTTTGTGGTACGCCTGACCTTTGTCGGATGCAAGACGCGCTATTTCAGCTTCAAATGCAAGGGATGCCCGATAAGCCTCCTCGTCTGTCGGAGGCAGAACATAATCCCTGCCGAATCTGCATGCACCCCACTGCCTTACCGGAAGATATGTTATAAAATCCGACGGATTCAGTATATTAAAGATGTTTCCGCAGTTTTTTTCAATGCCCGCTGCCGGTTTTCCGCTGCCCGCAGCATCGGTAAATACAGTATTCGGACATGCAAAGGTGTAGGCATAAATAACTTCCTGCGGTGCATATTTTTCGTGCCTTGCAAGGCTGTATGCAAGAATATTTGCAACGGCCGCGCCTCTGCTGTGGCCTGTCACCAGTATAATCGTGTTTTGCTTTGTACAGCTTATGCTCTTCATATATGCGTCAAGATTTTTCTCAAGCTCAAGCTCTGCCTTTGAAAAACCGCTGTGAAGAATTTCACCTATGTCGCTTCTTGCCTCGCTGCCGTCACCTATATCAAAATTACCGTACCATTCTCCGCCGAAGGTTCCCCTTACAACAACCGCAACAAGATTGCATGCTCTACCCTGTGCAAAGATTCGTCTTTGGGCAAAGGAATAGCCTGCAGTATCGTCTGCGGTCTTTTTTGTGTTGTATGAATCTTCATCAAAGGTTTTATCGTTTTCAAATCCCGAAGCCGCAAGTTTTTTTTCAATGCCTTCGTTGCTTTCGCCTTCAGCAGCCTTGCAAAGCTCCGCGCAAAACAGCGCAAGCTGCCCGTCGTATTCCTGAGGGCTGTGCGAAAGGCATGCCGAAAGCATTGCGTCTTCACTGTTGCTTTTTATAACTGCTTCGCTGCCTGAATTGAGTTCGGTTTCGGCAAAGGCCGGAGCCACTGAAGTCAGACATACGCATGCACCGATGATGCATGCTGTAAGAAGCCTTTTTCCCTTTATCATTTAATATTACCTTCTCTTTCCTGCGTTTTCAAAATCTGTCTCCGGGGCCGCTTCCGCATCTGCATCTGCATCTGCATCCGCATCCGGCTCCGTTTCCGCGTCAGTTTCCGTTCTCAGCTTTCGTCAGGGTCTGTCTCCGGGGCCGCTTCCGCATCGGCATCTGCATCCGCGCCTTCCTTCGTCCCGTTTTCCTTTGCGGCCATACGGGCCGCCAGCACAAGCGCGGCCGCTTTGTCATTCAAAAGCCTCTTTGCCGCCCGTCTTTCCATAAAAGAAAGAATCCTCCACAAAACCGAAAGCCCCACCGTCACGCAGAGCATTACATAGACATACTGCATCGGAACGGCACCGTGCGAAAACCGCACAAAAAAAGCGGCACATACAGTCAGTGTACCGGAAAGCAGAACCATAGCCCACACAAACTTCGTGAAAAGCCAGGTCCCGAAACCTTTCATCCTTTTTTTCCCTTCCCTTGCCATATCGGAATTCTCCCTTTTACAAAAAAATCAAAGCCCTGCCCCGGCGTGGGGCAAAGCTTTTTTGATAATTATCTGCGTTTTTTGGAGTTTTTCTTTGCTCCCGTAGGCTTTGAACCCCTGTTGAGACTGCTTCCCTGTGCCACCTGGCTTTCGCCGCGTTTGCGCATGCCCATCGACCTTGCAACCTGGAAAACAACATATACAAGAGCTACCGCAATAATAAATATCAGGAACCTCTTGTCATCCTCCAGGAATCCCAGAATCCAAGCCACGAAGATGCCTCCGAGAATAAAAATCCAAAAATAAACGAACTTTGAGATAATGTTGCCTTTCATTTTTTCTGTTTCCTTTGTAATGATTATTTTTTCAGCTGCGTATAAATTTTCCGGCTTTACCGATTATTTTTTCAGCTTTACTTCCATCTGCGGATACGGAATGGTGATGCCCGCCTCGTCAAACGCAAGCTTGACGTTTTCCTCAAGGAAATACTTCACCGTCCAGTAATCCGGCGTTGCGCACCAGACCAGAAGGTCAAGAGCAACTCCGCTGTCATCAAGGCTTCTGACCCCGACAGCAGGTTCCGGATCCGAAAGAGCCTCAGGGCAGCTTTCGGTAACATTCAGAAGGATTTCTTTTGCCTTTGTAATATCATCATTGTACCCGATTGCAAAGCTGCAGTCCACACGTCTTTTTTCATTTGCGGAAAAGTTGACGAGCACGGAAGTACTGATAATGCCGTTTGGCACGCTTACAAGCTTGTTGTCGAGCGTTTTGAGCGTACTTACAAGCAGGTCTATATGCTCAACCTTTCCCTCAGTTCCGTTGATGCTTATGTAATCATCTTTCCTGAAAGGATGCGTTACCAGGATAATGATGCCGCCCGCTATATTTCCGAGGCTGTCCTTGAGCGCCAGGGCTATTGCCGCGCCGCATGCGCCGATGACCGTAATAAATGTCGATGTCGGAATGTTTAAAACACCGAGCAGCGTTACAAGAAGCACTATCCAAAGAAGCACCTTCGCAGCACTTACTATAAACCGGTGAAGCGCCTCATCAAGGCCCGTCTTTGAAATGGCCTTTGTCAGCAGATGAAGGACGATTTTCATCAGCACATATCCGAGAATAAGCACCAGCGCAGCTTTGACTGCCACGGCAACCCATACCGGAAGTGCCGCAAACTGCCCCTCAAACAGTTCTACAGAACTCATTTTTCTTCCCCCCTGTCCGCTATTTTACTTGTGCATGCATTTTCGTTGTAATCACGTTTTTTTCGTTGTAATCACATTTATTTTCGTTGTAATGCCCGCACTTTTTCCATAGTACACGCTTTCTCTTCAGCACACACACCTTTATTATAATACAATCCGGACGATTTTGGGTGATTATCTTCCCGATCTTCTTCTTTCAAGTTCATGCAGAAGCTTCTTTCTGAGCCTGATATCATCGGGAACGACTTCAACAAGCTCATCGTCATTAATAAATTCAAGCGCTTCCTCAAGCGTAAATACTCTTGCCGGCGAAAGCTTGATTGCATCATCGCTTCCTGCCGCACGCATGTTGGTCGCCTTCTTTGCCTTGCACGGATTTACCACCATGTCGTCGCCTCTTGAGTTCATTCCGACAATCATGCCCTCATAAACCTTTGTGCCCGGCTCAACAAACATCTGCACGCGCTCCTGGATATTGAAAAGCGCATAGCCTGTGCATACGCCTTCTTCCTGCGCAATTGCAACGCCGTTTGTTCTCTGCGGAATATCGCCCTTGTACTCGCCGAAGCACTCAAAACGACGTACCATCGTGCCCTCGCCTCTCGTATCGTTGATAAATTCCGAGCGGTATCCGAGAAGGCCTCTTGTAGGAACAAGGAATTCGATGCGGCTGTACCCGTTTTCGCCCGACATCTGACGCATGATGCCCTTTCTGAGATTGAGTTTTGAAATAACGCTTCCCGAATATTCGTCAGGCACCGAAACAACAACCTCTTCAAGCGGCTCAAGCTTCTTGCCGTTTTCATCGCGTCTGAAAATTACCTCAGGCTTTGAAACAGCAAGCTCATAGCCTTCACGTCTCATATTTTCGATAAGAATTGAAAGATGAAGCTCTCCTCTTCCCGAAACCTTGAAAACGTCAGTACTGTCTGTAGGTTCAACAACAAGTCCGACATTTACCTCAAGCTCCTTTTCGAGTCTTTCCTTGATGTGTCTTGAAGTAACGAACTTGCCGACTTTTCCCGCAAAAGGTGATTTATTTACAATGAAATTCATGGAAAGTGTCGGCTCTTCGATTTTGATCATTTCCATCGGCTGCGGATTTGCCTCGTCACAAATCGTCTCGCCTATTGAAATGTCGGAAATTCCCGAAACGACAACGATGTCGCCGCATACTGCCTCATCAACCGCAGTTCTTTTCATGCCTCTGTATACGAAAACCTGATTGATTTTTCTCTGGACAATGGAACCGTCTGCCTTTGCAACGGCAACAGTCTGGCCTGCCTTTACCCTTCCCTTTGTGATACGGCCGATTCCGAGTCTTCCGATGTAATCATCATATCCGAGAGTCGATACCTGGAACTGAAGCGGTTCATCGTCGTAATCGGGGTACGGCTGTACATGCTTTATAATGGTGTCAAACAGCGGTGTAATATCAAGACCGTTCTGGCCGACGGCACTCTTTCTGATCTTGGAGCCGCCTGTTTCTATCGTAATTCCCTCAACATCCTTCGGGTCGTATACGACAATTCCCTGACGCGCAATACCGTAAAGGATAGGGAAATCAAGCTGCTTGTCATTTGCTTCAAGATCCATAAACAGCTCATATACTTCATCGACAACCTCTTCGATACGGCTGTCTTTTTTGTCTATTTTGTTGATCAAAAGAATAGGGTTGAGTCCCTGCTCAAGCGATTTTTTCAGTACGAATCTTGTCTGCGGCATAGGGCCTTCGCTGGAATCCACAAGAAGAATAACAGTATCGACGGTTTTCATGATACGTTCAACTTCCGATGAAAAATCAGCATGTCCCGGAGTGTCGACGATATTGATCTTCGTATCGCCGTGCATTACGGAGCAGTTCTTTGAATAAATCGTAATGCCTCTTTCTCTTTCAATGTCGTCGGAGTCCATTACACACTCTACAACCTCTTCATTTTCTCTGAAGACGCCGCTCTGATTGAGGAATGCGTCCACAAGAGTGGATTTGCCCGCATCTACGTGGGCAATTACTGCAATATTTACTACCTTTTGTTTACTCATACATATATCTCCATTCTTCCGTTACCGGAAAGTATTTTCAATTTAAAAACCTTAGAATTATATCACGATTTGCACATATGTGCAACTTCCGAATC
>JAILLO010000098.1 GCA_024693105.1 Clostridia bacterium
ATTCTTTCAACGATGTTTGAAAGTGTCATTCTTGCTCCCGGGCAGCCTGCGCAGTGTCCCTGCAGCTTTACCTTTACGATATGATCCTGTGTGTATTCCACAAATTCAATGTCTCCGCCGTCTCTTTGAAGCATCGGTCTGATAGTTTCCAATGCGGCCTTAATTTTTTCTTCCATTTTTTGCCTCCATAAATAATATTCCTAAGCGGAATTGCTCCCGCCGGTTATATAACTGTTTTGTGCTGCGCTACAGTTCAACCGGTTCAAAGACCGGCACCATTGTGTAAACGCTTTTATATTCGCCGTTAATAATTGCCTTGATAACAACGGATTTGATAGGGTCGCCCTTTCCGTCAAAACTGATGATTCCCGAAGCTCCGTTAAATTCTCTTTCAATAAGTATGCTCCTTCTCATCAGATCTCCGTCAAGTGCCGTACCGATACGGTTAAGCGAATCGACTGCAATCATATATGCATCAAACCCAAGTGCAACCGCAGAATCCGGCACAGCATCCTCTCCGTACTTTTGCTTATATGCCCGAAGGAATGTGTCCGTCATTTCCGTAATGGCGGATTTCGAATCAAAATACGTTGAAAAGGCAATATTTGAGGCTGCCGGGCCAACATCCTTGATAAATTCATCGGTTTCCCATTCCTGAGTTCCGAGGAAAATCGTATCGAGCTTCAGCTTGTACGCCTGCTTTACAATATCAGCCGCCTCATCTGCATCGACCGGAAGGAATACCACCTTTGCGCCCGAATCCTTCAGCTGCTGTAACTGCTCTCTGAGATCCTTTGCATCCTTCTCATACTCAACAGTCAGCTGAACGGCATTCGGATTCTCTGTAAGCTGAACCATCTTGTCCGAAAAGATCTGACTTACTGCCGTCGCCGTATCATCATTCAGCGGCTTCATAATTGCGGCACTGCTGCATCCGAGTTCCTGCACGGCATACTTGGCAAGTGCCACACCCTGAAACGACTCAACAAGACAAACTCTGAAATAAAACGGATTGTTGGCCGTCACAAGCGGATTTGTGTTTGTAATTGCAATGGCCGGAATCTGTGCTTCCTCCAGATGCTGAGCCGCAACCAGAGAATAAACGCTGCCGTAACTGCCCAGAACTACTGCCGGACGTTTTGAAATTAAATCCATAATTACAGACTCTGCCGTATATATATCGGACTTGTTGTCGGCATAAACAAGTTCAACCTGTTTGTTCAGTGCTTTCGGATAAAGCTCGTGAGCAAGCTCTATACCCTGCTTCTCAAGCTTCCCGAATTCGGAATCTTCACCGGAGAGTGGTTCGAAAACACCGATTCTCACTACGTCTTCAGGCTCTTTTTCCGTTGAAAAAGTCTTAACAAAATTTTCATATGTCGTGCATCCGGAAAGTCCCGATACAAAAAGTATCAGAACCAACATGCATGCCGCAGCCTTAAAATATGCTTTCATGCTATTCTCCTAAATAAGCCTTCCTGATTTCGTCACTTGCAAGCAGTTCTTTTCCTGTACCTGACATTGTGATTTCTCCCGTTTCCATGACATAGGCAAAATCGGCAATTTCAAGTGCAGCCTTTGCATTCTGCTCAATAAGCATAACATTTACGCCTGCTTCATTAATTTGTTTAATAATGGCAAAGATATCCTTGACCACCAGCGGTGCAAGGCCGAGTGAAGGCTCATCCATCATAAGAAGCTTCGGTCTGCTCATAAGCGCCCTTCCAACGGCAAGCATCTGCTGCTCACCGCCTGAAAGCGTTCCCGCAAGCTGCCATTCTCTTTCCTTCATTCTCGGAAAAAGTTCATATACCCAGTCTCTGTCGGCTTTGATGCCCTCTTTGTCTTTCCTCAGATATGCACCGACTGTCAGATTTTCCGCAACGGTCAGGTCCGGGAAAACCCTTCTGCCCTCCGGACAGAGTACTATACCGGTCTTTACAACATTTCGCGTCGGATATTTTGTAATATCCACACCGTCAAACTCAACGCTTCCTTCTGTTTTCGCAACAAGGCTCATAATTGATTTGAGGGTCGTGCTTTTTCCGGCACCGTTGGCTCCGATAAGGGAAATGATTTTTCCGTCGGGAACCTCAAGAGAAACACCTCTCAGGGCGTGAATACCGCCGTAATACACATGTAAATCTTTTATGCTTAACATTAGTCGTCCACCCCCAAATATGCTTCGATAACCTTCGGGTCATTCTGAATAGTCTCAGGATTTCCCTCTGCAATAAGTGTACCGTAGTCAAGAACATAAATACGTTCGCATATACCCATAACTACCTGCATATGATGTTCTATCATAAGGATGGAAAGATTGAAATCGTCTCTGATTCTTCCGACAAAATGCATCAGTTCGTCGGATTCCTGCGGATTCATGCCTGCCGCAGGCTCGTCAAGAAGCAGAAGCGAAGGATTTGTCGCAAGAGCTCTTGCAATCTCAAGATGTCTCTGTTTTCCGTAAGGAAGCGATGTGGACATGTCATCCTTATTCTTTTCAAGCCCCAGAAGAACAAGAAGCTCAAGCGTTTCCTCTCTCATGCGCTGCTCTTCTTTTCTGTTCAGCTGAAAGGTTGCCGAAAAAATATTGCCCTTTGCATGCATGTGCTTTGCTATAAGAACGTTTTCAAACACGGAAAGGTTCTTGAAAAGTCTGATGTTCTGGAAGGTTCTTGCTACTCCCAGCTTTGTAATTTTGTCAGGCGTCAAAAGATGCGACTTTGTGTATTTGCCGTTATTCTGGCCTTTGTACAGCTGCTTCATCTTTCCCTGAGGAAAATTTTCGACAATTCTCTTTCCGTTCAGTTCCACAGCGCCGTTTGTCGGTGCATATACTCCCGTAATTACATTGAAGGCCGTTGTTTTGCCTGCACCGTTTGGCCCTATAAGCCCTATGATTTCTCCCTTGTTAACTTCGAGGTTCAGGTTGTTTACAGCTACAACGCCGCCAAACTGCATTGTCGCGTCGCAAACTCTGAGAATATTTTCTTTAGTCATTTGCAGCACCTCCTCCTACAGGAGATTTTTCCTGCCTTTTGTTTTTAAGCTTCCTGAAAAATCCGTATAATCCGTCCCATGTGAATTCCTTCTGGCCCATGATACCTCTGCTCCAGAAAAGAACAACAACCATGAGAATTACGGAAAAGACTACCATACGGAAGCCTGTTCTGAGGAGCGGAACATGGAAATCTCCGATAAAATGCTCCACATCGAGGAAACGCAGCCACCATTCCTTGGCAAATGTAACAAGGAAAGATGCGATAATGCTTCCCGTAATACTGCCCATTCCGCCGATTACTATGATAAGCAGGATATTGTATGTAAGCATAAGAGGGAAGGTTGTCGAGGTAATTGCTCCGAGGAACATTGCCATAAGAGCTCCCGAAATTCCCGCAAAGAAAGAGCTTGCAATAAAGGACATCTGCTTGTGCGATGCAAGGTTGATACCCATTGCTTCAGCTGCGATTTCATCCTCTCTGATAGCCTTAAACGCACGACCGTAGGTGCTGTTCATCAGAAGAACGATGATTGCAATGCAGATGAACACTACAATAAACGGAGTGTAATACGAACCGAAGCCCGGGATACACTTAAGTCCGAGAGAACCGTTTGTTATACGGTTGAAAACCGAACTTGCAACCAGAATGCGGACTATTTCCGCAAATCCGAGTGTCGCTATTGCAAAATAGTCACTCTTAAGTCTGAGAACCGGTGCTCCGATAACAGCCGCAAGCAGTGCGGCCATAAGTCCTGCGACCACGATTCCCGCTGCAGGCGGAAGTGCGACATTTGCAAGCGCGTCCGCAACTCCGTAAAGATAATAAACTGTCGGTTTTGAAGCAACCGGAATTGTAAATACCGCAAAGGTATATGCTCCGACTGCCATAAATCCTGCCTGTCCCAGAGAGAACAGACCTGTAAATCCATTCAGCATGTTCATTGAAACTGCTGCCAGGGAATATATTGCACTTAACTGTAATACCGAGCGGATCATAGCCGATGACGGTGTGGCCTGATCGATAAACACAAGCAGACCTGCTCCGATGGCAATTAAAACCAGCGTGCATATAAATTTTGTCTTCTTATTCATACATCACACCTTCTCTGCCATTTTCTCACCGAACAGACCTGTCGGCTTAATCATTAATACTGCAATAAGTAATACAAATGTGAATACATCACTGAATTCCGAATATCCGAAAGCCTTGATGAAGGTTTCGCATATTCCTATAATAAGTCCTCCAAGAACGGCTCCCGGAATACTTCCTATGCCGCCGAATACCGCAGCAATAAAGCATTTGAGCCCCGGAAGAGACCCGGCAAGCGGGAATACGGACGGACGCGGCGTGAAATAAAGCATAGAGCCTACAGCCGCAAGGAAACATCCTATGATAAATGTTACCGTAATTACGTTGTTAATCTGAATACCCATAAGCTGTGCCGTCTCAAAATCCTTTGAAACAGCTCTCATTGCCATTCCGACTTTTGTATATTTAATCAGCATCATAAGCAGAACAACAAAAACGATTGTGATAATCGGGGTAATAAATGTTGCTATTGATGTTGATACTTCTCCGATTGTAATTGTCTTATTCAGAATAGGTATCTGCGGGTACTGCTTTGGCAGTGCCGAAAACAGATATGTTGCCAGGTTCTGCAAAAGATACGAAACACCTATTGCGGAAATCATAATCGACATACGCGGTGCATTTCTAAGCGGTTTGTATGCCAGTTTTTCTATAACCACGCCCAGGACTATCGTACTTACAATCATGATAATCATTGAGATATACCACGGAATCATAAAATCAACCATGGCAAAAATCATGAAATACGCTGCCATCATAAAGATGTCGCCGTGCGCGAAGTTTATTAAACGCAGAATACCATATACCATCGTATAGCCGATCGCTATAAGCGCATATATGCCACCTATTGAAATGCCCACCAAACAATATTGAAAAAATGCTGTTAAGGTCATTGTTCGAGAGCCTCCTAAATTAATATATTTGCAGTTTCATGCCCCTGAACCTGCAAAGATTTATGAATGTGCACCGTGCATGCGCACTACTTGCATTCACAAATCTTTGCAAGCTTGCACAAATCAGAAACAAAACACATGAAATCTCAAGCGGCCGGATATTTCCTTTCTCAAAATCAGCAGGGATGAAAACTCATCCCTGCTGAAACCTGCTGAAATATAATCCGGTCAGTTTAGTCAAAAGCGACTATTTTTCTACACTCTGTGTTCTCAGGAACTGGAATTCCTTTGTTGAGAGGGATTCGTCGGTAATAGTCTTGATGTAAGCGGTATCCTTCATGGCATCGCCGTTTTCATCAAATTTAATCTTTCCTGTAACGCCGTCAAATTCAACCTTTACAAGTGCATCGCGAACCATAACGGAATTGATCTTGTCAAATTCGGTTCCGTCAAGTGATTCAAGTGCGTGGTAAACGGCCATGTATGAATCGAATCCGAGAGCGGATACTGCAGCAACTGTATCAGTGTTTGCATTGAATGTAAGGTTCTTAGGATCTGCATTGAGATATTCCTTGAAGCCCTTAACAAATTCAGCAGCAACCGGGTTGGTTTCGTCCTTTTCATCAAAGAATGTTGAGAATGCAACGCCTACACCGTCCTTGGAGATGATAGCGGCATTTTCCCAAGTGTCACCTGCCATAATAGCAGCATCAATTCCGTTTGCAGTAATCTGAGGTAAAATCAGAGTTGCAGTCTGGATTGAAGAAGGAATAAAGATACAATCAGGATTTGATCCCTTGATTGTAGTCAGGATAGCATTGAAGTCAGATTCGTTTGTCTGATAAGTCTGGTCGGAAACGATAGTTCCGCCGAGAGATTCAAATGCCTGCTTGAAGTAACCTGCAAGACCTGTTGAATAGTCATCACCATTCTGGGAAATAACTGCTGCGTTCTTGTAGCCTTCTGAAATAGCATAGTTTGCCATAACTGTTCCCTGGAAAGGATCGAGGAAGCATGCTCTGAAATAGAAGTCGTTTCCTGCTGTAACCTGAGGGTTTGTGCATGAGCAGCCTACTGCAGGAACACCTGCGTTTCTGAAAGTATCTCCGGCAGCGATTGATACGCCTGAACCATAAGAACCGAGAACTCCCACAACTCCGCTGGAAATCAGGGACTGTGCAGCTGTAACGGCAGCAGTCTTGTCTGACTGATTGTCAACTTCAACGAGTTCGATATCATAAGTAGTTCCGTTGATATCTACTGTCGGATGAATCTGATTTGCGTAACGGGCACCGAGAACTTCCTGCATTCCGCCACCGCCGTTTTCGCCTGTTGTAGGTTCAAATACACCGATTTTGATGGTTGTTCCGTCAACTGTAATTCCTGTTACTGCATTTTCTTCTGCCGCCGGTTCTTCTCCACCACCGCAGCCTACTGCGAATACTGAAACCAGCATCACAAGTACCAGTAATAATGATAGCTTTTTCATTTTTTCCTCCTTGTTTTTTTACGCGAAACACGCTGCACCCTAAAAATGTGCATATGAATCCGTAATTATATACCCTTAAATTATACCCGATTTCGGCTAAAAGTAAAGCACTTGCAAAAAAAGAATGCCTTAAGCTGCGCCCCTTTTTTCGGGTTTTTCCGCCCCATTGGCTTCAAGTAAAAAAAATACCCCCCGGTAGGGGGAGTTTTTTTATTTTGTGACAATTAGACCGTTTTTCACACTTTGAGCTCATGTGAAGGTCGTACTGTTTTGTTCTTTTTTTAATCATGTTCCGCAACATCGTACCGATGCCGCGTTCTCCGTTTCACTTTGCGCTTCATGCATTGATAAACAGATCTTTCAGTTTTTCGGCGGAGGTTGTGTTATTGGCTTCATTCCTGATACGCGCCGCTCCCGGGATCCCTTTCAGATACCAGCCGACATGCTTGCGCATTTCTCTGACCGCCGCATACTCGCCTTTAAGTTCGAGAAGATCGTCAAAATGCTTCAGCATCGTCTGCTTCTTTTCTTCCTTTGTAGGCGGCGTGGGTTTTTCCATACCCTGCCACAGACAGAGCGCCTCCCTGAATATCCACGGGTTGCCGAGCGCACCGCGTCCTATCATTACAAAGTCACACCCTGTTTCATCAAGCATCCTGACGGCGTCCTCACCGCATACCACATCACCGTTTCCGATAACGGGAATTGATACGGCCTTTTTCACCTCGGCTATAATGCTCCAGTCGGCGCTCCCCGAATAATACTGCGCGCGCGTCCTTCCGTGAACAGCTACCGCAGCAGCTCCCGCAGCTTCAAGAGTTTTCGCAACTTCAACGGCATTGATGCTGTCGCTGTCCCAGCCTGTCCTTATTTTTGCCGTAACGGGCTTGCTGCTGTTTTCAACAGCTGCCTTAACAAGTTCATATATAAGCTCCGGGTTTTTCAAAAGCGCAGACCCTTCGCCGTTTTTAACGACCTTCGGGACAGGGCATCCCATGTTGATGTCAAGTATCGCATTCTCCCTCGATGAGAGTTCTTTGGCATTGCGGGCGATAATCTCCGGGTCCGAACCGAAAATCTGATATGCCACCGGTTTTTCCTCTTCGTATATGCGAAGAAGTTTTTCGGTGTTTTTGTCGCGATAAACCATTCCCTTTCCGCTGATCATTTCCGAATAAACAAGCGCAGCCCCCTGCTCTCTGCAGAGCCGCCTCATGGGTGCGTCCGTTATTCCAGCAAGCGGAGCGAGGAAAAAAGGGTTTGCCGGTGCCAGGTCTCCTATCTTTCTCAATTCCTTCATATCCGGATTTCCTGTTATTTGCTGCGCTGGCCATTACAGCCGCCGAGCTTCTTTTCTCTTTCTTTTCTGTTCTTTCTGTATATAAGCTCAAGTCCCTCCAGCGTAAGAAGCTTGTCAACACAGTCAATGCAGTCGATGCCGTTCTCGATAAGTGTCGCAAGACCTCCCGTTGCTATGACTTTTGCACGCTTTCCGTTTCCGCAGTATTCCTCAAGCTCTTTTTTCATTTTGCTGACTATATAATCAACAACGCCCATATGGCCGTAAACAAGGCCCGACTGCATGCTCTGGATTGTATTTCTGCATATAACGTGACCCGGTTCTTCGAGCTCAACCTTCGGGAGCTTTGCCGTCTTTTCAAACAGCGCCTCCGATGAAATCTTAAGTCCCGGTGCAATTGTTCCTCCAAGGTACTCAGCGTTGTCCGTAACAGCGCAAAATGTTGTCGCCGTTCCGAAATCGATTACTATAAGAGGTCCGCCGTATTTCGCGTAAGCCGCAACCGCATTTACTATACGGTCGGCTCCGATCTGCTTCGGATTGTCATACTTGATAAGCAGTCCTGTCTTTACGCCGGGCTCGATAACTATTGCGCGCTTTTTAAAATACTTCATCGAAAGATGCTGCAGCGTGTAAAGCACCGACGGAACTACCGTTGAAATAATAACGTCCTCTACCTCTGTGATTTTGAGGCCTTCGTAGCTGAAGAGCTGATTCACGATCATTCCGTATTCGTCGGCAGACTTGTTGTTGTCGGTTTCAAGTCTCCAGTTCTGAATCAGTTTTCCGTCTCTGAAAGCTCCCAGTACGATGTTTGTGTTTCCTACATCAAATGCAAGTAGCATGGTTTTTTCTCCTTTTGCTCTGCTGTAAAATTTGCTGTCTTTGCGCATTGCATTTTTCGACCGGATGAAGTCCTTCCCTGTAATTACATCAGGTTCAGGCCTCTCCTGCGCTTTCCCATCAGCCGGGGCTGTTTCCCCTCGCCGGATTGGGACTGCCATTGCAAAAAATACGATTTTCCCGCGACAGCTTTGTTAATTATAAAACAGTGAATATGCAATTTCAACATAAATCTTCTAATAGTTTTCAAGTTGCATTCACAAGAAAAAAGGCCTGCGGGATTGCCGCAGGCCGGATTTTCGGTTTTGGTTTGGTTTGGTTTTTGGTTTTTTCTGAATTGGATTGGTTATTTAAATTCTGCTAATTACTTTAATGTTACCAGAACGTCTCCGGTATTTACGCTTGCTCCCTTTGTTGCAGGAACTGTGTCAACTGTTCCGTCTGCAGGTGCCATGATTTCATTTTCCATCTTCATGGCTTCAAGGATAACCAGAACGTCTCCGGACTTAACAGCCTGACCCGGAGTTACCTTTACGTCAAGAACTGTTCCCGGCATTGGTGATGAAATAGTCTGAGCTCCTGCTGCAGGTGCAGGTGCTGCTGCCTTTGGTGCAGGTGCAGGCGCTGCCTTTGGTGCAGGCGCAGGTGCTGCTGCAGGTGCTGCTGCTCTTGGAGCTGCAGGTGCTGCGCTTCCGCCGACTTCTTCTACTTCTACTGCATATACAGTACCGTTTACTGTGATATTGTAATTTTTCATTTCTTCTTTCTCCTTTTTAGAATCTTCTGCTTTCAGCACAGTCCTGATGACCGGCAACACTCCATGCCGTATCAGGGCCCGATATTCTTGTTATTTTTCTTACTACCAGATTTGATGCTGCCCCTGAACCTTCATAAGCCGCAATCGCAGCTGCGATAACCGCAACAAGCTGATCGTCGTTTGCAGCAGGCGCTACCGGGGCTGCTGAGGGAGTAGGCGCAGGCGCTGCAGATGCTGCAGGTGCTGCGGGTGCTGCCGGCTTCTTTGCGGCAGCCTTAAAGATTCTTGTCATCATTGCCACGGCAAACCAGAGAAGAATCAGAATACTGAAGGTAACTCCCATACCCATAAGTGCGGTGATTCCGGCGCCCTGCAATCTCTCTGCCATTGACAGATCGGGTATTAGCGTAGGATCCGCAAATTTTTCCATTAATGATAATTCTGTCATTTATTTCACCTCAATCCTAAAGTGGAATATTTCCGTGCTTCTTTGCAGGCAGTGACATTCTCTTGGATGCGAGCATGTCGAATCCGCTGATAATTCTCTGTCTTGCAGTAGCAGGCTCGATTATATCATCTACATAGCCTCTTTCCGCAGCTCTGTAAGGATTGTTGAATTTTTCTTCGTATTCAGCAATCTTTTCAGCTCTCTTTGCCGCAGGATCGTCAGAGGCATTAATTTCTTTCTTAAATACAATGTTTGCAGCTCCGGAAGCTCCCATAACGGCAACCTGTGCCGACGGCCATGCCATAACAAGGTCTGAACCGAGTTCCTTGTTGCACATTCCGATATAAGCTCCGCCGTATGCCTTTCTCAGAATCATTGTAATCTTTGGAACGGTAGCTTCGCAGTATGCATAAAGCATCTTTGCGCCGTGTCTGATGATGCCGCCGTATTCCTGATCTGTTCCAGGAAGGAATCCCGGTACGTCTTCGATTGTCAGAAGCGGAATGTTGAATGCATCGCATCTTCTGATAAATCTTGCAGCCTTGTCCGAAGCATTTATGTCAAGGCAGCCTGCGCCAAACTTAGGCTGGTTTGCAATAACGCCGACAGTCTGTCCGTCAAGTCTGATAAAGCAGGTAACCATGTTCTTTGCATAAAGCGGCATAACATCATAGATCTTTCCGTCATCTGCAATCTTTGTAATGATGTCATACATATCATAAGCCTTGTTAGGGTTGTCAGGAATGATATCGTTGAATTCAGGAATCATTCTGTTAGGGTCGTCATTTGTCGGAACTATAGGAGCCATCTCAAGATTGTTTGAAGGCATGTAGGAGAGAAGTTCTCTAACCTGCATCAGAGTTTCCGTATCATCCTTGCCGATGAAATGAGCAACACCGCTGATTGTGTTGTGAGTCATTGCTCCGCCGAGCTGCTCTGAGGAAACGTCCTCGCCCGTAACAGTCTTAATTACCTGAGGGCCTGTGATAAACATCTGACTTGTCTTGTCAACCATAAAGATAAAATCTGTAATTGCCGGAGAATAAACGGCACCGCCGGCACAAGGTCCCATAATTACAGAGATCTGAGGAATAACGCCTGAAGAAATAGTGTTGTTGTAGAATATCTTGCCAAATCCGGAAAGTGCGTTTACGCCTTCCTGAATTCTTGCGCCGCCGGAGTCATTAAGTCCGACGATAGGAGCTCCCATCTTAAGAGCCATATTCTGTACTTTCACAATCTTTTCCGCATGGTATTCGCCGAGTGATCCTCCAAGAACCGTAAAGTCCTGTGCATAAGCAAATACGAGTCTTCCGTCAATCGTTCCGTATCCGGTTACAACTCCGTCTCCCGGAGCTTTCTTGTCAGCCATATCAAAATTGGTGCATCTGTGCGATACAAATACGTCCATTTCAACAAAGCTGCCCTCATCGAACAAAACGTTCAATCTTTCTCTTGCTGTCAGCTTTCCGCTTGCGTGCTGAGCATCGATTCTTTTCTGTCCTCCGCCAAGAGCAATTTTTTCTTTGAACTGGCGAAGTTCTTCAAGCTTGTTCATATATATTTCCTCCTTATGAATTTTGGATGTTCCAATTCGTGCAGAATATTCATGCATATTACACGTATCTAATATAATCTACAAGTGGCGATTTTGCAAGAAAAAAAGCTGTGTATACATTATTCTTTAATTTGTTTTCAATATGACAGAATTAATTGAAAAATCAATAAAAGAGCCCTGTTCGGGCCCTTTATTTTTTGCTGCTGTTTGTTCAATTTTTAACGCAAAATCGACTCATTTTTTTGGATTTTATTGTAGATTTTTTCACATAATTTGCGCATTTTTTGTTGAGTATTCATGCCCATTTTTGCAAGGCATGCTTACCCGTAAAAAGGATCTTTTACTCCGATTCGGAAAAGTTTAACTGTTGTATAACTTTTTGGCGGCTTCAAAAATTGTCTCTCTTTCATCTGCGCTTACCGAAATTCCTTTTGGCAGAAGAATAAAAGTTTCCCCGTCATCTATGGAATTGCGCTCTGTAATTACGCTGAAAAGCTCCGAAGGAGCCATTGCCTTATTCCTGTAAAGCTCCACGGGATTGTTCATTTTGCGGCTTTTCGGGGTGCAATAAACATAGTAGCCGTTAATCTGTGTATAATACCGGGCATCCGGCATATCAAGATAAATATACCGCGCCGGATCCATATACACACCCGAAGCGCCAAGGGCCCGGGCAGTATCCGCAACAGGCAGCTCGGTTCCTGTGCCGTAGCTCTGAACATATAAAAGCTCTTCGCCGACTCTGAATGTACCGCATTCGGTATTGTTATAATAGTAATACGAACCGGAGGCAGCTATAAATGATTGTGAAAGAATTGACTTTAATTTCTCCGAAAGCACTGTCTCACCCGGTGATTTTCGCACCCCGGAAGTGTTTTTTGTGTCAGATGACGCGTCCTGCTTCTCTGCGAGTACCACTTCTCTGAAATCCGGCGGCTGCTTCAGATTTTCAAGTCTGTGTGCATATGCCCTGTCCGCAAGTCTGAAAGTTCCGTCTGCATTCTTCCAAATATAATATGTAAGCGTATAAACCGGTGAAGCAGGGTCACCCCTGTTTATAATCGTCCCGTCGTTCGCATACAGAAGCCCCACGGGCCTTGAAATATCTATTGTGAGCTTGTGGATACCCGGTGAAGCCGCTTCCGGCACACCGTCAATCATAGTGACGCCGTCTATCTCGTAATGAAGCATATCCCCGGAAACCGCTCCGTGAAGAACTATGCTTCTGACATATTCCGCAGTGAAATCTCCAAGGTTTACATCTGTAAGTTTTATTTTTCGTCCGTCATGGGCAGTCTGCTCAAGATAATAATTTTTGAACTCGCCTTCTGCTTCTTCAGGCGTCAGGAAACTCGTATATACTCCGTATACACCCTTTGCCCTGAGAGCGTTGTACTCCTCGAAGCTGCTTACAGGATGGCAGTAAACTTTTATTCCGTCAGCGGCAAGTCTCTCGGGAATCCCCCTGACAGCATAAGTGGTCGAAACAATAACCGCTTTGATATCCTTTTGCTTTACAAAATTATGAAGATACGAATAATCGACAGTATTCATCATATACAAAGTCAGATATACATCATCAAAGCCGAGAGCTTTCACGGCATCATACTCGGAATAATCATAAATCTGCGGTATAAAATACTTTTTGTAATCAGGATACTGTGATGCGATTGCATTGAGTACCAGTCTGTTATTGTTCTTTGTATCCGTTATAAATTTCAGATCTGTATGGCCTGCCGCAACGGCTTCATCTATAATCTCTATAAGTTTGTCAAGTGTAAGCGTTTTGAATCTGCCGTAAACCGACAGCCTCGAAAACTCTGCTGCCGTCGGAATTGTCGAAAAGGTGCGGCCGTAATAGTTCTCCGCTCCGGTTTCCCAGTCATGAACCATAACAACTTTCCCGTCCGAAGAAATTCCCATGTCGAGTTCTATGGCGGTAAATCCATTGTTAATCGCGCTTACGACAGCCTCTGCGGAATTGCTTGTTTCAAACCCCTCTATGGCACCGCCGCCATGCGCAACAAGTCTGTCCGTCACCGTCAAAGCCTCCCCTTGCCGGCCGGCCTGCTCAATTCCGTATCCCTTTTTCCCCGCATTTTTCGATGCGGCGTATGCGCAATCGGAAAGCGGAATAAAAACGCAAACTGCGGCAACAGTTACTGCTGTTGCCGCTGCGATAATTCTTTTGAATTTTGATGCTTCGGTTTTCATTTCTGCTCCAAATTTCCAAATAAACAAAATCAGTAAAAGTCAGTTTAATGAACAACTCTCTCAAGACGCTTGAGCGCAAGTGAAATTGTAAGTCCCGGAATTACCCGGTTTCCCGTTATCTCCGCACCGAGCACTTCATTGATCTTCTTCAGACGATACTGAACGGTGTTTGTATGAATGCCCATGAATTCTGAAGTTTTCGCGCTGTTCATTCCCGCATCGAGCACAAAGGTTTCAAGTGTTTCAAGAAGCTGTTTACCCTTGTTTTCACCCATGTCGTTAAAAGCATCCAGCAGATCGAGGTAATTTCTCTTGACATATCCGCCCTGAAGCTGAATGTTAATGCAATTGCTGACAAGCGCAAGCTCGTACTTTGTGAAAACTCTCTTATACGGAAATACACTCTGCACAAACGACCATGTCTCGCCTATAAGTCTGTAAGCATCTCCCGCGCCTTCAATGCCGTCAACGCCCGTCACATGGAAAATACGGACAGTCTTTTCTTCTTTGAGCTTATTGAAAAGACTTATGCATGTTGCCTTGTCTGCAGGTTCGCCTGTTGATGTCGCCTTTCCGTTGGCAAGAATAATGCCGTAGGTTTCTTCGCTCTCTGTAATTTTCATAACCGTTATGCCTTCTTCCTTTTCGAAAAAAGCCACGGCTTTTGTGCCGTCACCGGTCTCTATGCCTCTTGCGTAAAATACGCTGATAATCCTGTCGCTGTCAATATTCGCTTCTTCCTTGAGAGTATATGCCAGGCTCTTATTGCCTCTTTTCAGGGCTTTAATAAACTCTGCCTTGGCATCGCGCTCCGGAGTATATTTCCACATACCCATCGCAAGTTCGATAATCTCCGCAAGCTTTGTGATTTCTCCGGCCGAATAAGAATCCTCATTGTCAACAATAAACATGAAATGCTTTTCGCCGTTAATCATAACCGGACCCCAGTAGGTCAGAACTCCGTTGACATCAATCATCGTATAAACAGCTGATTTTTCAACGTCGCGTTCTTTTCCGAGCCTGATAGCCTCCGCAATTGTAGCCTTATGCCTGGTTTCGATTGAAAGAATCGGATTGAAATCCTCCGAAAGAAGTATCAGCTGAAAATCGTTGTTGATTGCCGCTTCACGTATTGCTGCCTGAAAGCTGCTGTATTTTTCGAAATTCAGCAAATGGTATATCGTATTGCTGATAAGACGGTTGCTGAAATTGTCTCCGTAGAGCACCTTTTCCATAACGGACTTAATAACGGCCGAATATGAAATCGTTTTGTTGTCAGGCATGACAATAAGCGGCAGACCGAGCTTTTCAGCTTCCTCCGTAAGTTCCTTGTGAACTTCTCCGCTTACAAATCCGGTATAGAAAAGCACAAGCGCACTGCAGCCCTTCGCAGCCAGAACGCTGAGTGCTTCAAGCTGTGCCTGAAGGTTGTCCCTGATGCCGAAGAAGCCCGCAAGAACAAGTTCCCCGTCCTGCGCAATATACATTTCAATGTCTTTTGACTCTGTCGGTTCAAGAACCGTCACACCCTTTACCCTGTTTTCAAGATTTCTCTGCCCTGCAATAACCTTTGCAGCATTGAAAATATCAAGTTGCAGGCAGTCTTTAACTGAGACTTTCATAATTTCTCCTCATTCACCGGCTAATGCGGTTTTCTCCGCGTCACCGCCGGAGCCCAACTAATATCTTTTTTCTTTTACAATCAGGGCAGCCGGTATGCCGACCGCCCCGAAATCGCGTCATTATTTTTCGGAATCGTTATCCGCGGATTCATCGGATTCATCGGAATCATCGGAATCGTCCGCAGCTTCTTTTCTTTCTGTGCCTTCTTCGTCCTTGTCTGCAACGGCTTCGGTTTCTGTGATTTCTTCTGTCACGGCTTCGCCTGCTGCATCGGATTCGCCTGCTGCACCGGATTCGTCTGTCTGTGCGGAATTCTCTTCCTGTGAATCCCGCTCTTCATCGGCGGAAGCCTCTTCTGCTTTTCTTGCAAGCTTGCGCGCGCGAAGATCTCTGACTGCCGACTTTTCGTGAAGCTGCTCGTATGAAAGAATTATTTCGTCAACATCTTCATACTTTGCAAGCTCTGCCGCCTCACGTTCCTCCTCTTCTTTTCTGAGTCTTTCCGACTCTGCTGCTTCGGCGTCATTGAGAAGCTTTATTTCCGCTTCTTTTTTCTTGACGTTTTCAGAAAGCTGCTCAGCAGTAAGCTTGCCTGTATAAAGTGCTTCAAACTGCTCGCCGTCCAGAGTTTCAAGATCTAGAAGCGCCGCTGCTACAACATGCAGCTTGTCCATATTTTCTGTAAGGATACGTTTTGCTTCTTCAAAGGCCTTTTCGACAATTTTTCGGATTTCCTCGTCAATCTCCGAAGCAATCTCTTCCGAATAATTTCTTCTGGTGGAGAAGTCTTTTCCGAGGAACACCTCATCTGAGGAACTGTAATTGACAGGTCCGAGTTTCTCGCTGAAACCGTATTTTGTAACCATGTCTCTTGCAACCTCTGTTGCCCTTGAAATATCGTTGCTTGCTCCCGTACTTATATCGTCAAGAGTGAGCATTTCGGCAACACGTCCGCCGAGGAGGTGAATAATCTGTTCCTCCATCGTAACTTTTGTGCCGTAATATTTGTCTTCCTTCGGAAGAATCATGGTAAATCCGCCCGCTCTTCCTCTCGGAATAATCGTAACCTGATGTACCGGATCTGTTTTCGGCAGCGATCTTGCAACGATGGCATGTCCTGCTTCATGATAAGCCGTAAGTTTTCGCTCATCCTCGCTGATAACCCTGCTCTTCTTCTCCGGACCGGCAATAACCTTTGTAATTGCTTCTTCTATTTCGTCCATACGGATTTTGCGTCCGTTTCTTCTTGCGGTAATAAGGGCTGCTTCATTGAGCAGATTTTCAATATCTGCAGGAGTAAAGCCCGGCGTACGTCTTGCAAGGACTTTCGGTTCAACCTCATCATCAAGAGGCTTGTTTCTCGAATGAACCTTGAAGATTTCCTCTCTGCCCTTGATGTCAGGAACTCCGATTACAACCTGCCTGTCAAATCTTCCCGGTCTTAAAAGCGCAGGGTCGAGAATGTCAGGTCTGTTTGTTGCCGCAAGTATGATAATTCCGGTATTTTCCCCGAAACCGTCCATTTCGACAAGCAGCTGGTTGAGCGTCTGTTCTCTTTCATCATGGCCGCCGCCGAGGCCTGCGCCTCTTTTACGGCCTACCGCATCGATTTCGTCTATAAAAATGATACAAGGCAGATTTTTCTTTGCCTGTTCAAAAAGGTCTCTTACTCTTGAAGCGCCGACACCTACAAACATTTCAACAAAGTCGGAACCGCTGATGCTGAAGAACGGAACTCCCGCTTCACCCGCTGCCGCTTTTGAAAGGTAGGTCTTTCCTGTTCCCGGAGGGCCCACAAGAAGGATGCCCTTAGGTATCCTGGCTCCGAGTTCATTGTATTTTTTCGGATTTCTGAGGAAGTCAACAACCTCTGCAAGTTCTTCCTTTTCCTCGTCAAGGCCGGCCACATCGGCAAAAGTGACTTTCCTCAGCTCATCGTCCTTGTGAAGCCTTGCCCTGCTCTTTCCGAACTGCATGACTTTTCCGCCGCCACCGGCACCCTGATTCATAATCATGAACCAGAAAACAATAAGCGCCACGATCATGATAATCGTCGGAAGCATCGAAACATACCAAGGTGTAACCTTAGGCTCGTCACTTGTAATTTCTTTAACTTTTTTGTCCTGCATCTGGTCGAAGAGATATGTCTCTTCAAGCCAGTTGATTTCAAGCACCGACGGCGCATAGGCAATAATATTTTTGCCGGATGTCGTCGTTGCCGTCAAAGTCCTGTCCGTAATATTGAGTTCCGCAATTTTTTCAGCCTTCACATACTCCGTGAATTTTGAAAAAGATACTTCTTCTATCTCTGTCGGTGAACTTCCCTTATAGAACCATGCCATGCCAAATACAAGAGCAAAAATAAGCACGTAAATTCCTATATTTTTTGTTAATCTGTTCAAAAGAATCGGTCCCCCTATCGGTTATTTGTTTTCTGCCAAAACTGCTTTTTTGTGAGATTATCTTTGTGCGATTTTTTGTTAATTTGAACAATTTTCACAAAATTATAATATCAGTTTTATCATTTTAGCACAAATTTCTGATGAGTTCAAGTGGCAGTATTGACTTGAAGCCCGCCAAAATTAACAGCTGTAAATCAAAGGCCGTTTAAATTGTATATCATTCGCACTCAAGCAGCAGTATATGTTCTGTTTCCTTTGAAATTCCGAGAGCCTTTGCCGTTCTGCCCCATCCGCGGCACTGCGCGTCGGTAATCCAAATAATTTCCCTTCCCGACGCAAGCATCGGTATATTTTCCCTTTCCTGCCTCGGTACTTTCTCGTCCATGAAATACCTCTGAAGCCTTTTGTTCCCCTTTCCTTCTCCGAGGGACAGAAAGTCGCCTTCTCTCCTCGTTCTCAGAGTCAGACCGAGCATGCCGAAGATTTCTTCGGCAGCAGTGCCGCTTCCGCAAGCCCCTTCGGCGGCTCCGTATCCGCAAACGTCTTCAGCGGCAGCGAATCCGCAAGCTCCGCCGCCTTCGGTGAAGGAAACCGCTTTTGCGGCAATATCCGCAAAAGCGGCGCCTGCGGGCTTCTGTTTTTCAAAAAGCTTTTCGAGATCGAACAGCGCATAGTTTTTTCCCAATCGCCCGCGATTTAAACATACCGCATCTTCCTCCTTCAGCCGCTCCCACTCTTCAGGCTTGAGAATGCGCGCGCGTATTTGAGTATTTTTTAGCTGCGGTGCGGAATACTCTTCGAATATCACGCTGCCGTAGCTGACCGAAAGCGCATAACCATGCGGAAATTCCGTTCTTTTGCCTGTTTCGCCCTTCATTATAAGCTCGCGCGCGGCATCAATGTGCACAAATGAAACATCTCTTGAAAGACCGATTTCGGCAAATGCGTCCGCAATCAGCCTCGAAAGGATTGCGGGCGGCGCCTGCTGCAGCGCGGCAAGCTTAAAGGAACGCGATTTGCCGCCCGCGCCGTTTTGCGCCTCTGCTTTTAATTTCCCGACATGTTCTCTTATAAATTCGCAGTCCTCGGCCGCAGTTCTCGCAAGGCGTCCCATTGATGACGTTATATCGGTATTCAAAAGGTTGTCGATATATGGTATCAGTTCAAGCCTGATTTTGTTTCGCGCATAAACAGGCTGAAGATTTGTGAGATCGGTCTGCGGATTCAGAGCATGGTCTTTGCAGTATTTCTCAATCTCCGCACGCGGCGCGTCAAGAAGCGGACGGATAATTTTGAGCGAAACCTTCGAAGCTGCATTGCCGGTGTCGCAATAAGCCCTCAGTTCAGCCGGCATCAGCTCCGGAATCAGCGTTTCTTCAATTTCACGGCTGCCGACACTTCGCATATATTCCATGCCGCACAATCCCTCGACGCCTGTCCCCCTCGCAAGTCTGAAAAGAAGCGTTTCAGCCTGGTCGTTCATATTGTGGGCGACAGCAATTTTTACATTTGTAATCGTTTGGTTTTTCCGGTCTTCCGCCTTCTGTTCTTCTTCCCGCAGTTTTGCCGCCACGGCAAGAGCCTTTGCAAAAAAGGCGGAATACCTTACTTTTCTTCCGGCTTCCTCGCCCGTAATCTTCATATCCTTTGCAAGTGCGGCGCAGTCAGCCTCTGCAGCAGTGCATTCGGTACCGCTTTCTCTGCAAAGTTTTTCTACGTAGGCCTGATCCTCTTCTGCGGCGCCCGGTCTGAATTTATGATTGATATGTACTGCATGAAGCGTGATATTCATTTCCTCTTCAAGACTTTTCAGTATATCAAAAAGGCACACCGAATCAGGGCCTCCCGAGAGGCCTATTATGATGTGCTCTCCTTTTTCGATAAGTTTGTTTTTTATAATTGTCTGTCTGACTTTTTCCTTCAGCATAAAACTTTCTCCGTTCAGTCATTGTTCAAAATGACAATTTACTCTGAAGCATATCAGATTTCGAAAAATCTTCTGGCATTGTCGCAAGTAATTGCAGCCACATCTTCAAGCTGCATTCCTTTGATTTCCGCAACCTTTGCCGCTGTGTATCTGACATACGGTGACATATTCGGTCTCCCTCTCAGAGGTTCGGGCGTCAGATACGGCGCATCTGTTTCGACAAACAGGAACTGAATCGGAACAGACTGCACAACTTTAATTCCTTTTTTTGAATTCTTGTATGTAAGCGGTCCCGCAGCCGAAAGCGTTGCTCCCAGCTTCACATACTGCTTCCCCAGTTCGGCGCTTCCCGAAAAGCAGTGCAGTACAACCCTTGCATCAGGATATTCTTTTCCGGTTTCAAAGCCTTCAAGCGCCGCCGCATTTTCCGCAGGCTCAAGGTCTTTCAAAACTCTCGGCGGAAACCATCCGCACCGTTCCTTTGAGAAAGCCCCCTCTTCCTTCAGAATATTCATGACTTCTTCATCAGCCTCACGCGCATGAATGATAATAGGCATCCTAAGTTCGTTTGCAAGCTGTATCTGCTTTCTGAACCATTTGCACTGAATGTCGCGCGGCGAAAGGTCATAGTGAAAATCAAGACCTATCTCCCCGATTGCTTTTACTTTTTCCTTTCTTGCAAGGCTCTTTATAATTCCAAGCTGTATATCATCCATTTTGTCTGTGTCGTGCGGATGGCATCCCGCCGCAGCATAGCACCATTCGTATTTTGCCGCATGCTCTGCCGCCATAACAGAACTTGCGGGGTCAAAACCCACGTCCATTACAAAGTCGACATCCGATTTTTCTATTTCTTTTATGAGCTCAAGTCTTGCTTCTTCCGTATAATCATCGTTATTGATATGTGTATGCGAGTCAAAAAACATGCTTTTACCTTTCTTTTTCGCGGCGCAGGCCACCTCTTCGGCCTTTGCCTTTTACAAAAACTGCGGAGCCGCAGGCGGCTCCGCCATAATTACAAAGAAATCCTAGCTGACGGTATTTCCGTCTTCTGCTTCTGTGGATACAAATTCGAGTTTTTCGCCATTGTCCGCAAAGAGAAGCATGCCCTTTGATTCAAGGCCTCTGAGCTGTCTCGGCTTGAGGTTCGCAACAACAACTACCTTTCTTCCGACACATTCTTCAGGCTTGAAATGCTGGGCAACACCCGAAATGACCTGACGTGTTTCCGTTCCCATTTTTACCTTGAAGACCAGAAGTTTGTCTGCCTTTGGATGCTTTTCCGCAGTAAGAATCGTTCCCACCCTGAGGTCAAGCTTTGCAAAATCATCGTATTCGATTTCGTCCTTGAGCTCAAGCGGAATATTCTCGGGCTCCGCAGGCTTGTTCATCGCTTCAAGCGCCTTGAGTTCTTCTTCTATATCAAGTCTTGGGAAAATAGGGTTGCCCTTCTTGACAAGCTCGCTGCCCATCATATCAAATGTAAAGGCATCCTCCCATACAGGCTCGGCATACCAAAGACCCAGCTGCTTTCTGATTTCTGTCGAAGTAGTGTGCATGAACGGCTGAATAAGAACCGATGTGATACGAAGCGACTCTGCCAGATTGTGGAGTACAGCATCAAGTCTCGGTTTGTCCGCCTCGTTCTTTGCAAGAACCCACGGCGAATTTTCGTCGATATATTTGTTTGCGCGTCTTACAAGAACCCAGATTTCTTCAAGAGCCAGATTGAACTGGAATTTGTCCATAAATTCCTCAACCTTTGAAGCCGCACCGGTTGCAATGGTTTTGAGATCTTCATCGGTTGCAAGCGCAGATGC
>JAILLO010000001.1 GCA_024693105.1 Clostridia bacterium
CAAAATGATCGATATTTATTTCAGGTATAACCATAGGAACATCCGGAGTCCATCTGTGGGCGCTGTTATTGGAAACTACAGGTGTTTCTGTCTTTGCATAAGCTTCTTCGATGGCACGGATTTCGTCCTTGGTCATATCTACAGCACTGAATACGAAGTCAACGGTAGCGGCTACCTTTTCCACTTCGTTTACGTTCATAACCACGATATTTTTAACAGCCTCCGGCATCGGTGTGGTCATCTTCCATCTGGATCCTACAGCTTCTTTGTAGGTTTTTCCGGCACTTCTCTCGCTTGCCGCGATGGTAACCACCTCAAACCAGGGGTGATTTTCAAGAAGTGAAATAAAACGCTGTCCAACCATACCTGTTCCGCCAAGTATGCCCACTTTTAATTTTTCACTCATTTCTTTTCTCCTTGTAATCTGAAAATATCTGTTTTGAAAAACGAAACCTGCAATAAAACTTGCAGGCTGCAGCATAATACAATTTTCCGCCTTCGCTTCTCATTTTGTTATATTATCACAATTTTTGTATCTATTCAAGCACTTTTTTGTTAAATATAACAAACATTGGATAATGTATACACAGGCATAAAGTTGCATGGAAGCATATAAAAACCGTGCCGGCATAGCGGGTGGTTTATATCGCGAGCACCTGCATCTTCGGACCGCCGCCTTTGCAGTTTGCAATTTGTCCGCCGTCTGAATCGCCGGACCGCCGCCTTTGCAGTTTGCAATTTGTCCGCTGCCTGAATCGCCGGACCGCCGCCTTTGCAGTTTGTAATTTGTCCGCTGCCTGAATTGCCGGACCGCCGCCAAAGCTACGGACGAAAAAAAACGCCGGTAAAACCGGCGTTAATTTCTTTAGGCTTCTGTAGCAACAACTTCCTTACCATCGTAGTAATTGCAATTCGGGCAAACTCTATGCGGAAGCTTTGGCTCATGGCACTGTGGGCAAATGCATAAGCCCGGTGCTGTCTTTTTCATATTCGGAGATCTTCTCTGATCTCTCTTAGCCTTAGAAGTTCTTCTCTTTGGAACTGCCATTTTTCTACACCTCCTTTTGCTCGTTCTTGTATTTAAAAAGTTTTACTTTTTTTCTGCAACTTCTAAATTATATACGTATACGGATATAATTGTCAACAATTATTTTAAATTCTTAACGATGTTGTAAGTGTCTCTTGCGATAACAAGTTCTTCGTTTGTAGGAATCAGGAGAACCTTAACCTTTGAATCGTCAGCGGAAATAACAGTTTCTTTTCCTCTTACGTCATTCTTTGCTGCATCAAGCTTGATTCCGAGGTTTTCCATATCCTTGCAGATCATGGCTCTCATGTTCTTGTCGTTTTCTCCGATACCTGCAGTAAATACGATAGTGTCAACGCCGTTCATCTCTGCTACATATGAACCGATGTAAGCCTTAACTCTGTGTACAAATACATCAACTGCAAGCTTTGCTCTTTCGTTTCCTTCTTCCGCTGCAGCTTCAATGTCTCTGAAGTCGCTGGAAACACCGGAAATACCAAGAACTCCGGATTTCTTGTTCATAAGAGTGTTTGCTCCTGCTGCATCAAGATTTTCCTTTTCCTGAAGGAATGTTACGATAGCAGGGTCCATGTTTCCTGAACGTGTACCCATTACAAGACCTTCAAGCGGAGTGAATCCCATTGAAGTATCGTAGCACTTTCCGTCCTTAATTGCCGATACGGAAGCGCCGTTTCCGAGATGGCATGTAATGATCTTCATGTCCTTCATCGGAGTGCCGAGGATGTCAGCTGCTCTTTCTGCAACGAACTTGTGGCTTGTTCCGTGGAATCCGTACTTTCTGATGCCGTACTTCTTGTAATATTCATAAGGAACGCCGTAAATAAATGATTCTGCAGGCATAGTCTGATGGAAAGCAGTATCAAATCCGCCAACCATAGGAGTTCCCGGCATAAGTTCCTGGCATGCGGAAACGCCTGTCAGATTTGCAGGATTGTGCAGCGGTGCAAGTTCGATGCAGCTTTCAAGCTTCTTAATGTTTTCAGGAGTAAGAAGAACAGATTCGCTGAAGTATTCTCCTGCATGTGCAACTCTGTGTCCTACTGCTCCGATTTCCTTCATGTCTTTGATAACTGCTGCGTCACCCTTTGTAAGAGCTTCGATAACAAAACCGATTGCTTCTTTGTGAGTTGGCATAGGAGCTTCCTTCTTAACCTTGTCCATGCCGATCTTTTCATGTGTAATAACAGAACCGTCCATACCGATTCTTTCTACCAGACCTTTTGCAAGCAGAGTTTCGTCTGTCATGTCAAGAACCTGATACTTAAGTGATGAACTTCCGCAATTGATAACTAAAATTTTCATCTACGTTTCCTCCAAATTCATATTCATTTTATATTGTAGTGTCAAAACACCTGTGTGACTTGAATTGTTAAAAGGTTTGAACCACAAACACTATAATTATATTCTAATCAGCGCCTCTTTTCAAGCAAAAAACGAACCTTTTCGCAGTCAACAAAAACGAACCTTTTCGCTGTCACAAATGTAGAGTTACAATTGATGTGACACCTTTTGAGTAGAAAAAGACGATAGGATTCGTTAGAATGTTAATAACCACAAAAACACGTCTAAAGGAGACCTATCGTCATGGATATTGTAACACAAACTCAACGCTATTTGCCACACGAACTTATCACTCGTTTTTATGCTGTTAAACTCTATCGTTCCGGCCGGTCCGGTGCCTTTGTTTTCAGGCGCTGCCATATTTCTGAATCATCCGATGAATCACCCGATGAATCATCCGGGGTTTTTTCACAGCATCATTCGCTTTCAGTAAAGCATGAAAGGCTTTCTTACAAAATCCGAATTTGCAAACAAATCTTTTCCGTAGACAAGATTGTAAATATCAGAGGCCGCCGCATCGAGGCGAAGAAGTTCAAGCGCGGAAATTCTTTCGGATTCCGAAAGCTGTTCAAGCGGAACCTTTTCAAAATTTCTTCCGCATGAGGTTACAAGCGGAAATCGCATAAGTTCTTCTTTCTTTGCTCTTCTGAGCAGTTCTCTTCCCCTTTCGTTTGCCGCCAGTACCCTTGATATAATCACATCCGAATCAAGAGCATTTTTGACGGTATCGCGCTTCATACCCACGACAAGCTGCAGAAAAAGCCGCTGTATTCTGGTGGCTGTATATCTCTTTGTAATAACGTTATTCAGCAGCTGCGTCACGGAAGACGATTTTCGCACGGCATCCGTAATTCTGTTTTCAAGGCCTTCTTCGCAGGCATAAATCTGCGATATTTCTTCCTGAGTACTTCTGAAAACCGTTCCGGAGACAAGCTGCCGGAAATCGTTAAGTGTGTGCTTAAAATTGCTATCAATTCTTTGCAAAACTTGAAAACACTCATGCGGAACATCAGCCGCAATCGCAGCAGGTTCACCTGTTTCAAGGAGTTTTTCCCTGATTGCCGCTGCGCTTGCAAACCGAACAGATTCGTTTTTCAAAGTTTCATCCTGCAAGGTCGCCCCGGCTTTTGTTCCGGAAGATGCCGCGTCCCTTCCTTCGGTAATCATTTTTGCTTCAGCCGCTTGAGCTGCTGCGGCTCTTCCTCCAGATACAAGGCTTCTGTCAAAATAGCCTCCCATACGCTTTAGTGCAAACGGCTTTATTTCACTTTTTCGGATTTCAAGCTGCTTCAGATATTCAACTGCAAGGATATTGTTCGGAGAAGCGAGAATTTCGCGTGCCTCTTTCCCAAGGCAATATCCTGCCGCTTCTGCCCTCGCCTTTGGAAATGAAAGTCCTTTTTTCAGTTCCTCCTGAAGCTTTTCCCTGAATTCCGGCGTCTCCCCTGCGAAAAAATGTGCAATATTACGAAGAATACCGATGTCTTCCGACTCACTTCCGAAAGAAATGAAGTCAATGCATCCGAGCTTTTCAAGAATGCCGACGGCACCCCTTGCAAATACGGAAGCGTCATTTACGGCATACAAAAAAGGAAGCTCCAGCACAAGGTCCGCACCGCATCTGCATGCAGCCTCGGCCCGCTCCCATTTATCCGCAAGCGCAGGAATCCCGCGCTGCAGAAAGTTGCCGCTCATTACGGCAACGATAGTGTCTGCGCCTGTTTCTTCCTTTGTTTTTTCAATATGATATTTGTGTCCGTTGTGAAACGGATTGTATTCGGCAACAATACCGGCTGTAATCATATTTTTTCCTTTCGTACGGCAGTTATCCATTTGTATGGGCCGTCATCCGCATTTGTACAGGTCGGCACGGAAGCTTCAGCTTCTGCAAGCGGCCCTGTCCGGTATCCGTGTTACGGGCCGTCATCCGCATTTCGCCTAACATACCGCCGTCTTTCCGGCAAATATCCGCGGCCTGCGGATATTCTCTATCTGCCCGAATTTGTCAGAACATATTCGATTCCCGAAAAATCAATATAAAACGGAACTTCCGAAATGTTGTTTACCGGAGTAACGCCTTCCTGGTCGTTATATTTTTTCAGGATTTTTTTTGCCTTAACGTCGCAGCCGTCGGCATATTCCTCTGCCGAGATCTGCCTGCCGTGACCTGCATCGTAATACCATACCCTGTAATTCTGCGTGCTTGAGCCGTCACCGAAATTCTTTGCCTCACTCAGCACAAGTGCGGAAAAATCACCGTAATTATATGTGCTGTAAGAAATCTTGCATGATTTGAGATTTTCGCTCCTGACAAGAGAATAATCCTTATCTCTGAGCTTCTGAATATAGCTTTTGTACCAGTCAATTCCTATCTGATAATTGATTTCGGAAGCACCCGCGGTCTCATCGCTGATTTTCGGAATCTTCATGTCAATCTTTGCCGTTTTCTGATTGTTTTCCTCTTCTGTCCCCTCGAGAATTATTTCCTCGTGAAAAACATCGGCTGCCTCGACCTTGAATTTGCTGCTCTTTACGTTTTTTCTGATATATGGGGCTTCCTGCCTCATCGAGCTTTCATACATGCTCATTTCGATAGCGGTAACCACACTTCCGTTGCCGGAAAAAACAATGGCGCGTCCCGTTTCGTCTTCGGGAAGATATGCAAACCGTCCGTCACCCATCGGATATAAATCTTCCGGATAAATCCTTTTGAGCTCACGCAGGCTCATGCCCACATAAGCCCCTCTGTGAGTCTTAGGGCCGTTTTCCGTCGTTGTGCGCATAAATATAACAGGATTGAATGTCGCCGTTGAATTGAAGGTCGGATAACATTCTGTCTGTACAAGAAGCTTTTCAAAATCAAAGGTCATCTTCCCGAACGAATCGCTTTCATCGCTGCTTACAAGAACATTTGCAAGCTGCTCCGTCGAAGGATTGTAGTTCTGGGCAAGATAAAATGTCGTTTTCCCGTCGTTAAACGAATATTCGTCCAGCTCCTGCCACTTACTGTAATCGATATAAGGAACGTCAAACAAACTGTCCACAAGCCTGCTCTTCCATTTTGAGTCCGCTTTGGCCGTAAACCTGATCGGTTCGACAAGCTCCAGATATTCACCGTCACAATTGTAGGCTATAAAGTATCTTTCCGCGCCCGCTCTTGCCGTTGAGCCTGTTATCTTTCCGTCCTGATTGTATTCGAGCTTCTTGCTGATTTTGGAAGTCGGAGTCGGTGTGATTTCATATTCGAATTTGTAAATCTCAAGGCCTACCTTTTCTCCGGAAGGCGCGCCTATATCTGTCGAATTGATTGCATTTACAGTAATATCCACAGTATCGGTCAGTTCAAGCCTTGTAATGACATACTCCTTGATATCGATATCAAACGGGTCCTGCGAAAGCTTTTCGCATTCTCCTTCAAGCGCTTTGCTTGCCAATTCAAGCACAGCCTCCGGTGCATCAGAAGGGTCTGATTTGCCGCAGGCTGTAAAAATTACCGTAATTAATAAAATTGTCAGTATTACTGAAAATATCTTACGCATGAGTTATTCATCGTCCTCCATCTGCGTACGATAAGACATGTCTTTAATTTCCGTTCTGTTAGCTACAAGAGTATTGTTGATGTTTTCGAAGGTCTTTTCAAGATCGTTGTACATGTCGGTGAAATAAACGGCATTGATCTGTTCCATTTTGCTTTGGAAATTGTAAAGAATCTTGTCCACGTAATCATAAGTGCTGAGCTTCATCTGCTTGCAGTTTTCCTCAACCACACGCATGATTTCATCTGCTCTCTGCTTTGCCTTGACTGTAATATCATCGTTTTCAATAAGTGCTTCAGCCTGCTTTTGTGCATCAAGAAGAACAGATTCGTATTCTTTTTTGGCCTCGTCAAGAATTCTCTGACGCTCATCCTTAATCCACTTTGCCTGCTGGATTTCATCAGGAAGCTCCACCCTGATTTCCTTTACTATTTCAAGGATTTCTTCGGCATCAACCATAATCTTTCCCGTAAGCGGAAAGCCCGAGGCTGTATCAACAATTTCTTCGATTTCTTCCAGTAATTCTAAAACCTTCATTTACTACCCTCCCGTTATATATGCGAGTCCCGGGCCGGCAACAGCAGCCGGCGTTTATTTTTATATCAGTCTTTTGCGGCCGTCTGCATTTGGGTTATAACCATCTTTTCTCCGGCCGTCGGTCGTTTGTTCATAATTCTTTTTTCTTTTCGTTCATACGTTCAAGAACCGTATCGGGCACAAGCCCGCTTATGTCTCCCGAAAGACTGTGTACTTCCTTCATAATACTTGAGCTGACAAATGAATACTGCGGGTCTGCCATCAGATAAACGGTCTGTGTCCCGTTTTTGAACAGTCTTGCATTCACCTGTTCCATCTGAAGTTCATAATTGAAATCAGTAGTATTTCTCAGACCTCTGATAACAATATTGAAGCCTTTTTCATTGACATAATCCGCAAGGAGTCCCTCAAAACTGTCCGCCTCAACATTTGGAAGATCTGCCGTAACCTCACGGATCAGCTGCTTCCGTTCCTCAACGGAAAACATCGGCACTTTACTGTAATTGATAATCACAGCAACCGTCACACTGTCAAACATCTTTGAGGCTCTCCTGATCAGTTCCAGATGTCCGTTTGTAATCGGATCGAAGGAACCGGTAAAAAGTGCTTTTGTCGTCATCTATTCTTCCTCCCGGCTGCCATAAACGGAAACAAGTATGCTTCCGTACTTTTTTTCTTTTAGTTTCACGTAGCCTTCAAATAAATCCGGCAGTTCCTCACGATATCCGTGCTCCGCAACAATCACTCCGTCCTCTGCCAGAAGGTCGTTTTCCCTGATTGCTTCGAAACAGCCTTCCATAAGGCCCATTTTGTACGGCGGGTCGAGAAGAATAATATCGGCCTTGTCTCTGACCGAAGCAAGTACTTTTTTGTAATCACCCGGGCATATGACTGAACGGTCCTGCGCCCTGCAATATTCAACGTTTGAACGGATAAGAGCAATGCTTTCACGTGAATTGTCACCGAAATAGCATTTTTTCGCACCGCGGCTCAAAGCTTCAAGTCCCAGATTTCCCGAGCCTCCGAAAAGATCTATCACACATGCGTCGCGCACATAAGGCGCAAGCATACTGAATACGGCCTCTTTGACCTTGTCTGTTGTCGGCCGGACGCTGTAATCCTTTGGCGGTTGCAGCTTCCTGCCCTTAAAATCTCCTGCTATAATTCTCATGTTACAGTTCCGTTTCCAATCTGCCCTGCAGAAAAAATATTTCGATTTATTTTATCATAAAGTAAGTTTAAATAAAACATCTTTGTAATAATTCTACAAATAACACTTTGTAATAATTCTACAAATAGCACTTTGTAATAATTATACAATTTCTCCGGGAGCGCGCATTCTAAAGATTCACATCGGTTCCGTTTGTGAAAAGCTTTCTGACTTCCTTTGCAAGAAGTCTGTGGTTTTCCTGTGAAAGAAGCGGATCCCCCGAAAGAAGATTCTTTGCTTCCTCTCCTGCAGCTTTCAGCAATTCCATATGTTTTGTCAAATCTGCCATTTTGAATTCCGGCAGGCCGTGCTGTCTTGTCCCGAAAAACTCTCCGGGTCCGCGAAGCATCAGATCTTTTTCGGCAATATAAAAACCGTCTGAGGAATTTTCCATTGTTTTCGCGCGTTCCTTTGCCACATCTGTTTTTGCGCTGCTTATAAGTATACAGTAAGACTGTTTTGCGCCCCTTCCAACGCGTCCTCGCAACTGATGAAGCTGGGCAAGCCCGAAACGCTCAGCATTTTCAATAAGCATCACAGTGGCATTCGGAACATTGATGCCGACTTCAATTACAACAGTCGAAATAAGCACCCTGAAACGCCCCTCATGAAAGCCGGTCATTACAGAGTCTTTTTCCTGCTGCTTCATCGCCCCGTGCAAAAGAGCCGGTGAATAATCGGAAAACTTCTTTGAAAGCTCCTCAAAAAGGCCTTCGGCCGAACGTGCATCGATACTTTCGGAGTCCTCTATAAGCGGAGCGACTATATATGCCTGTTCGCCCTGCATAAGTTTCTTTTCGAGAAAATCATATGCGTCTTTTCTCTTTCTTTGGTCTATTGCCCTTGTAATTATCTTTTGTCTTCCCGGCGGCAGCTCGTCTATCGCCGAGACGTCGGTATCGCCGTAAAGCACGACCGCAAGAGTCCTTGGAATAGGCGTTGCCGTCATTACAAGGATATCGGGATTTTCCCCTTTTTCGGACAGCATCATTCTCTGGTTGACGCCAAATCTGTGCTGCTCATCCGTAATTACAAGTCCGAGCTTTTTAAATACGACACCCGGCTGTATAACCGCATGAGTTCCTATAACAACATCCGCCTCACCCGAAGCGATTTTTTCGAGGCTGCTTCGTTTTTCGGAGGCTTTCATATTCCCTCCGAGGAAAACGGTTTTGATGCCGAAGCTCTCAAAATGAGCGCTGATGCCCTCAAAATGCTGCATGGCAAGAAGTTCCGTCGGTGCCATTAAAACGCCCTGCCAGCCTGATTTTACGGCCTCATACAGTGCTGTTTCGGCAACGGCTGTCTTCCCTGAGCCTACATCTCCCTGAACAAGTCTGTTCATGCATTTCGGGGATCTCATATCGGAAAGAATCTCTGTAATTACGCGATTTTGAGCATTTGTCATGGGATATGGGAAGCTCTGCATAAATGCATCGGTATCGACATCCGAATCAAAGCAGATGCCGCCTCCCGTCTTTTGCACAGTATGCATTTTCAGCTGCCAAATACCTGCCTGAAAAAGAAAAAGCTCTTCAAAAGCAAATCTTTTTCTTGCTGCCCTTATCGCGTCCCCGTCAGAAGGAAAATGAATTCCTTCAAGAGCCTCTTTGAGTCCCGGCAGACTGTATTTTTCAAGTATTTCAGCGGGAATAAAATCGGGCTGCTCTTCAAGTTCTTCCCTGCACAGTTTCTGAAGTCTGTGCATCTCGTTTTGGGAAATTCCCGAGGTAAGCGGATAAATACATACTATTCCCTGACCTGACGTTCCCGGAATGACTTTTGAAAATTCGGGATGCGTCATGATAAGTCTGCCTTTGACCTCGGTGACCCTGCCGTAAAAATCATACATACTTCCGGCTTCAAGTGCCTTTGAAAGATATGCGGCGTTGAAAAAAACTATTTCAAGCCGGCCGGTCTCATCGCTGACAAGAAGCCTGAGTATCCGGCCTCTTTTAGGGACAAAACGTCCCGCCGCAGCCGTCACAACCCTTGCCCGCACAAGAAAGCTTTCTCCCGCATAAAGCCCGGAAATACCGGTTATTTTTCGCCTGTCCTGATAGCTTCTCGGATACAGCCTCGGGATATCGCCTGCTTCGCTGATTCCGAGCCTCAAAAGTGCTTCCTGCTTTTTGTTTCCTATACCTTTGATAGTTTTTACACTGTCTTCCGGTTTCATCAGCCCTTTACCTCTATACTGCTGCTGCTTTTTCTGAATGAATTTCTTGAGGCCATTCCAACTACCTCAACTGTGATTGTAGCCGTCTCAATTTCGAGTATTTCCCTAAGCTGTCTTCTGATTTTTTCAATCATTTCCATACTTGTTTTCGTAATGCTCATTCCGAATTTCAAAACAAGATAAAGCTTGATTTCAAGCTTTTCATTGTTGTATGAAAACTCTATTGCATCAGACATGTCCTTGTGTCTTTTGCCTGCCGGCACATACTTTCCCTTGTGATTTGCGATAAATACCCGGTCACCGTAACCTGCGGCTATTTCCTCTATGATTTTCGTAATTACGGCCTTGTCATATCCGATACTTCCGTATTCATTTTCTTTTTTTAAAAGCATGGCAGTCTCCAATAAAAATCATTTCCCAATAAAAAAGCTGCATTCCCGCATGAGAAACGCAGCTTCAGTTTAATTTGAATTAATTGGCACGGTTTACTTTTCCGGATCTCAGGCATCTTGTACATACATTTGCCTTTCTGACTGTTCCGTTTTCATCACAAACTCTTACTGTCTGGATGTTTGCATTCCACTTTCTTCTTGAATGTCTGTTGGAATGGGAAACTGCGTTTCCGGAAACCTGACCTTTACCACAAATTTCGCACTTTCTTGACATTGACCGCACCTCCTCTTTACTATAGTAAGCCTCACGGCATTCGTTCATCTTCTGCCGAATCTCTTTGGGCTCAACTCCATCAAGACTCGAACAAACGAAATTTTATCATAACGATATGACAATTGCAAGAGTTTTTTAAATTAAAGCTCAACAATAATCGGCTGTTTTTGCTGTCTGGATTGATTCATGTCCAAAATGCGCTGATTTCTGCTTCCTCTGAAGTGTAGTGTAAGATCTCTTTCGGCAAGAACAAATCTGCCGTCCACAAGATAATCTATAATGTCCATAAGTTCTGAAAGAGCTTTGTCTTCTTTTGATTTTTCCATAAGTTCTTCAAAGGTATACCCTGAAAACATCATGATGTTCAAATCTCTTTCTTTTACTTTTCGTGCCAGTGCAAGAAATCCTTCCGGCTGACACGCAGGTTCTCCGCCGCTGAATGTCACGCCCTGCAGCAGAGGGTCTTTGTCTATTTCCTGTATAATTTTATCAATACTGCAGTCATAGCCGCCTTTAAAATCGTGAGTCTCCATGTTGTGGCACCCCTCACAGTTATGCGGACAGCCCTGGCAAAACACAGTAAACCTGATGCCCGGGCCGTCTACGATTGATTCTCTGACCACGCCTGCAATTCTAAGCTTGTCTGTCATATAAAATCACTCTCGATATGCTAAAATTCAGTTCAGCCCAAAGGCCGGACCCTGATTCTCCGAAGAAAAGGATCAGATTCTTTCAAAGCCTTCGCCGACGCCGTGCTTTACTCTGTCTTTTACTTCTGCCTTCTTGGCGTTGTTGAAACGGTCAACAGTACCTACAAGATATCCGGTAATACGTCTGATACGTTCGAATTTTTCTTCGCCGTCATCTTCTGTACGGTGGCAGTGCGGGCATTCATTGTCTATAATGCCGGTAAAGCCGCATACAGGGTCTCTGTCTACAGGATGGTTGATGGAACCGTAACCTACTCCGGATTCCTTCATGCAGCGTACAACTCTTTCAAACGCATCGAGATTCTTGCAAGGATCTCCGTCAAGTTCAACGTATGTGATATGTCCCGCATTTGTAAGCGCATGATAAGGAGCTTCAAGCTTAATCTTGTCAAATGCCGAAATCTCATAATATACAGGAATATGGAAAGAGTTTGTGTAATATTCTTTGTCAGTAACGCCTTCGATAACGCCGAACTTCTTCTTGTCGATTCTGACGAATCTTCCGGAAAGACCTTCTGCAGGAGTTGCAAGCAGAGTATAATTCATGCCGCTTTTCTTTGTTGCCTGGTCCATTTTCTTTCTCATATATCCGATAATCTCAAGACCGAGTGTCTGTGCTTCGGCAGATTCTCCGTGATGCTTTCCGATAAGAGCCTTAAGGCACTCCGCAAGACCGATAAATCCGACGGAAAGTGTTCCGTGCTTGAGTATTTCGCCTACAGTATCGTCAGGCTTGAGCTTGTCCGAATCAAGCCAGATACCCTGTCCCATAAGGAACGGATAATTCTTGACCTTCTTTGCAGCCTGAATATGATATCTTTCCATCAGCTGATTGATGCAAAGATCGAGTTTTCTGTCAAGATCCTCGAAGAATGTATCAAGATTGCCGTTTGCCTTGATTGCAATACGCGGCAGATTGATGGAAGTGAAGCTGAGGTTGCCTCTTCCTCCGACAACTTCCCTGCTCGGATCGTACTGATTTGCCATAACTCTTGTACGGCATCCCATATATGCAACCTGCGTGTCCGGATTTTCCGGATCGTAATATTTGAGATTGTATGGCGCGTCCACAAATGAGAAGTTCGGGAAGAGTCTCTTTGCCGAAACTCTGCATGCAAGCTTGAACAAGTCGTAATTAGGCTCACCCGGATTGTAGTTGATGCCTTCCTTTACACGGAAGATGTGAATCGGGAATATTGCGGTTTCGCCGTTTCCAAGGCCTGCTTCCGTTGCAAGAAGGATATTTTCAATAACAAGTCTTCCTTCAGGAGACGTATCCATACCATAGTTGATGGAACTGAACGGAATCTGTGCGCCGGCACGGCTGTGCATGGTGTTCAGATTGTGGACAAATGCTTCCATTGCCTGGTATGTGGCACGTCTTATTTCCTTGTCGGCATATTTCTTTGCCCTTGACTGTATCTTGTTGATCTCGTCGGCATCTATAAAGCTCTCTGCCGCAAGAAGCTCGGCTTCCTTTGCCTTGTAATCATCATCGTCCTCCATCTGCGGGCACAATCCCGTTTCGGATTCGATTTTGTTTTCTATTCCTTTTGCAATATCCACACCGTCATCGATGTCATAACGCATGTTGAGATATTTTCCGAGGTTTGTATAATAAAGTCTCTTGTATGTCTTTCTGACACCGGTAGCCATACCGTAATCAAAATTAGGCACACTCTGACCGCCGTGCTGGTCGTTCTGGTTTGACTGAATGGCAATACATGCAAGAGCGGCATAGCTCTGAATATCGTTAGGTTCTCTGAGGAAGCCGTGTCCTGTGGAGAAACCGCCCTTGAACAGCTTGTTAAGATCAATCTGACAGCATGTTGTAGTAAGAGTCAGAAAATCGAGGTCGTGGATATGAATATCGCCTTCCTGATGAGCCTTTGCGTGTACAGGATTTAAAACGTACATCTCATAAAACTGCTTTGCTCCCTCAGAACCGTATTTGAGCATGGTTCCCATGGCAGTATCGCCGTCTATGTTTGCATTTTCACGCTTAATGTCATTGTCTCTTGCATCTTTGAAGGTAAGATCTTCATATATCTTCATGAGCCTTGTGTTCATTTCTCTGATACGTGTTCTTTCGGCTCTGTAAAGGATATATTCTTTTGCGGTTCTGGCATGTCCGTTTTCAATAAGGACTTTTTCTACCGCATCCTGAATCTGTTCTACCGTAGGTGTCTCATTGTGACATACTTCCAGAAGATAAATTTCCACCTGCCTTGCAAGGAATCTTGCCATGTCACGATCGTTTCCGCCAAGTTCCTTTGCTGCAGAAAATATAGCATCAACTATCTTGTCGATATTAAAATAAACTTCCCTGCCATCTCTCTTGATAATCTTCTTAATTGTCTCCATTTCCTTCTCCTAACCTCCGATTCTGCTTTTAGCCAAAGTTGCTGCTGATTTGTTTGTGTCTGTTTGCGCACACAATATATTGTGTGCGTGTTTTGCTCAGCACACTAATTATACTTTCCTCAGTTCAAAAGTCAATAAATCCCGGTTATCTTTTTTTGCCTATTTTTATTCAATTTTCACTTGACAAACCGAAGCATTGAAAACAAATGCGTTTAATAATTTTTTAATAAACACAGGTAATATTTTTCATTTTATAAAATAATATCCAGACAAGAAAAGAACCCATTTTGAGCAAATGAGTTCTTTGGTTTACATAATATATGTTTTGGTTGCCCCGTTTGATTCTGTGCTTCCGGTTTCTTCAGATTCTTCTGATTGACCCGAGTTTCAGGCTTTTTCAGAGACTTCCGATTGACCTGTACTTCCGGTTTCTTCAGATTCTTCCGATTGACCTAAGTTTCAAGCTTTTTCTGAGACTTCCGATTGACCTGTGCTTCGGGTTTCTTCCACGCTTCTAGTTCGTCCCGTGTTTTTCGTAGAATTCACTTCTGAGCATCGACATTTTGTGAAGGTCGAAATATCTGCCTTCTTTTTTGGCCGCATTTCGCAGAATTCCCTCATGCGAAAAACCGAGTTTATAATAAAGCGCTTCGGCCGGCTTATTGCCCGGCATATAATCAAGCGTAATTCTCTCCATATTCATATTGGTAAAGAAATAATCAAGCAGTGCAAGGATTGCCTCTTCCGCATATCCTTTTCTTCTCATATCACTGTATGCAATATATATACGGGTAATATCACACGAATCAAATTCTCTGTCGATACATCCGACGCATATCCGTCCGATTGCTTCTTCACTTTCTTTGTAAACTATTGTGAACTGAAGCTTGTCCGGCTCGTTGCAGCGCCTTACATACTCTCTTGTTACCTGCTCATAATCTCTTCCTTCGCCTATAGTTGAAAATTCCGTAACAGAAGGTGAAGTCTCCCACTCGGCAAAAAGCCTGCAGTCGGCAAACTCGCTTTCCCTTATAAATAAATGCCTCGTTTCTATAACCATATGAAAAACCTCCGTTCAGTGCAAAAGATAAAGATTTATAAACATTTAAAGTTCAAACTGTAAAAATTTATTTTCATATGCTATTATTATAAGGTATTTATAAGTTTTTTAAAATAATATTTTGATTAATTTTTTGAAGCAACTGCCATTTATAGTTGATTTTTTCAGAAAGGTTTATATTATGTCCAAAAGAAACCAGCATATTAAACAGATATTATCGGTAGTCCTTGTAATGATTCTTCTTCTTTCGCTTCTGACATCATGCGGCGATGAGGAAAATCTTGAAGAAACGGCAATATTAAACGCAATTTCAAATACAATGCCGGAAGTCCGGCAAATGCTTGACATAGGCAACGAAAACCAGATTGTAAACTATCTTACCAACTGGGCTGCTGCCCGTGATTCCGTCAAAATTTCACATGACGAATACGGAAACATAATTATGTCATCAAAAGCAACATCTGACGAATATAAAGACGGTGAATCCGTTATTCTTCACTGTTCGCTTGATTTCACCGACACACTGAAAACCGCGCGTGAAATTTCAACGATACTTTACGTGCTTGACAAATCCGAAGAACACGGTTTTATCAGAGCCGTATTTACTCATATGACTTCAACAAGCCATCTTGACGGCGCGGAAAAGATCAGCAAAAGATACATTGAAGCCGACAATCTTCTCAGTCTTGACTGGGAAGGAAACCGTTCCATACTTGTCGGAAGTGCCGGAACCACAACCTACAAAATTACAGATCCTCTTTCATGGAACGAGCCAAAATATCCAAAGGCTTACGAGATTAAGATCAAAGGTCTTCCGGGCGGAAGTTCGGCAGACTCTTCGATAAAACAGCCAAATGCAATCAAACTCGTCGGAGACCTTCTTGCGACGCTCAAATCAAAAAGTATTCTTTATGAACTGGCCGGTTTCAACGGAGGAGATTCCGCATACAATTACCCTCAATTTGCCGACATAATTATAGTCATCAATCAGAACGACAACGAAAAATTCATCAGCTGGGTTGAAAATGCACAGGAAAAATTCGAAGACAAATACGGCGAAGAGCTTATGGAAGCCGCAGAAGCGGAGGCTGTCGCTGCATATGAAGCAGAACACGGAACTGCCGCAGCAGTAAACTACAAGCCCGATATTGAACCTCCGTACTCCTTCACCTGCAACCCTGTTGAACTTCCTTCATATGTTATGTCAGATGAAAACTGCAACAGACTGGTAAGCTTCCTTTATGCAATGCCAAGCGGCACATATCTCAAATCGGAGGAAGGCAGAATTGTTGCAACAACAAATCTCGGAAAGCTTTCAACAAAAACCGGAACACTTATACTTGAGCTTTGTGCACGCAGCATGAACAAAACAACGCTTGACGAAATTACAACGGTTGTCGATACGGTTTGCGGTCTTTCAGATGTAAAATGCGAAATCCATGAGCAATTCCCTGTGTGGGAGGCTCCCGAATTCGCTTCGGATGTCGTTGAAGGTCTGAGAACATATGACGTCGAAAAACCGGAAACGCTTCTTTCCGATCCTTCGCAAAGTTATTTCAACAGGCTTTCCGAATCGATCACAAGAGTATACGACAATGATACAAAGCGCAGAACCACCTTCAAGCGTTCCGCATGTGCAATTTTCCATGAGAGAGTTCCCGAGATGAATGTTCTTACATTTGGTCTCAGCGAAGAAAAGCTTGCAAAGGAAATACTCGTAATTATGGATTTCCTGAAAAATATCAACAATCCTCTCGGTCAGACAAATGCAGAATAGCAGAATAGCAGAATGGAAGATAATCGAACATAACCAAAATCATCGAACAAAACCAAAATCATCAAGCAAAACCAAATCATCGAACAAAACCCACCGGAATTGAATCCGGTGGGTTTTTTAAACTGTGCATTCGTGAACTGCCGGCAACCTGCTTCCGGCCTTTTCAGTCTGCTATAATTCTGTTTGTTCTGTCAGGATTTTCGAATCCCGGACGGTAATTACATATTTCCTGCGCCCATCATCGCACCGATGACCTGCGGATTGCTTAAAATCTTTCCCTGGGCCTCATTAAAGAATGCCTGCCAGTCAGCTTCATCCGCATGACACAAATCAAACACATCACCCTCAAGCGCCTTGATTTCCTTTGCGCCCTTCGTGATAATGCATTCAAATGACAACGGCATATCGGAATTTGTAACCTCATCTACAGTAAATGTAAACTTTTCGTCTTCCACAATTAATTTACCGTTTACAGCCGTTCCGTTTTCAAGTTTAAAACTGTAGCTTCCGTCTTCTGCTTTATAACTCAATGCGAAAAGCATTTCACCGTTGACTGCAACTTCACAATCGGAAACGCCGTCTTTTGTCGTTCCTGTCCATGTTAATGCAGTTGCCTCTTCTCCTTCTTGAGTTATTTCAAATCTGCCGTTTTGAGCCGGTGAATCACCGCCTTCAAAATAAATACCAATAACGGAATTTTCATTGCCCTTGCTGCATTCAATTGCCGCAAGCTGGTCTGCGGAGAACATACCGCCCTTGATATAGAACGTAACATCCATATCTGCAGCACCCTCAAGGTTGTTGATAATACTGTCGAATGCTTCGCTGTACGAACCTGAAGTTCCGTTGTAATTAGATAATCCCTGCTCGAAAGCCGCATAATATGTTGTCACAATTTCCTTGTAATCTTTGATCCAGTCCTGCATATCTTTCGCAGTCAGAGTAGCTTTGTAACCCTTGCATGCAACAGTTTCACCGCTGATTGTAAAATCTCTTGCATCAGTCTTTTCAAATTTCATGGCTTTGATGTGCTCTACGGTTACATTCTTGAAATCTTCATAATACTTGTTGTTAATATTGTCTTCGGAATAAGCAGAATTGAAAATTGCATCAAGAGATTCATAACTCATGCCTGAAGATTGCAGAAGTGTTTCAAAATATCCGTCCTTGTTTTCGTCGGTATAGTCGTAGGTTAAAACCTTGTCGCTTACCAGCGGAATCTCCATCTGGAATACCTTGTCATCCAGAAAAACATCTGCTCCGACTTCGATACCGTTAAAATTAAGCATTAAATTCATGGAGGTAAGCTTTTCATTCAGATTTTCGTTTGCTTCCGCTTTGAATTTAATACCTCCAAAATCACCATTCATTGTCATGTTTATATCTTTTTCTGACATAATAGGTGCTTTCAGCATCTGTGCAACAGGGCCGTCATTTAAAGCAAAAGTCTTTTCGGCTGCCTGCATGATCATATTGTGAGCAGAGCCGAAACTTGTAACTACTGCTGCCGCAATTGCAATAACAGCTACAACCGCCACAAGTGCAATAATTCTTCCTTTATTGCTTTTCTTTGGCACTGCAGGTTCAAAGGTTTCAGGCACTTCCTCAATGGCAAGGGCTTCTGCAGCCGGAGCGGCTGCTGCTTCCGCAGAATTTTCAGCTGCTGCTTCAAAGGTATTTTCGGCTGCTGCTTCCACAGAATTCTCCGCTACTGTTGCCGCTGCGTTTTCAACTGTCTCATTTGCAGCATCATCAGTGTTTAAACCCTGAGCGGATTCTTCCTTTAACATGTCTTTTTCATTTTCCATGTGTACACTTTCCTCCCAATCAAAATTACAACTTTCAGATAATACTTGTCATTTGATTTCCAAATGACCGGCTTATTGGTATTATATACGAAAAGGTTTCGTTAATCAACAACACAGAATGAAGACACGGATGAAGACACGATGGCAGAAAAATCAAGGCAGTATGGCAGCTTCGGCCTCCGCCACGCTGTAAGGTGTAATGCTGTCTGTCAGCGCCAGAACGAAGCAAGACAGCTTTTTACTTCATCAGCCGTATGTACTACTCGGCCTTAAGACCGTTTAAAATCTTCACAAATCTTTCAACCATGGTACCGAACTGACCTCTTGACAGAAGACCTTCAGGATCGAGTCTGTTGTCGCCCATGCCCTTGATAAGGTCATTTTCAATGGCCCATTCCATGGCTTCCTTATTTTCCTCGGCAACAGAACCGGCATCTGCAAAATCGGCAGTCTTGTTTCCTGTTACTTTCGGTGTCTCGCCCTTGATTGCCTTGTATGCTTCATAGAGCATACTGATAGTGTTCTGGCGATTGTTTACCTGTGTTGTGCCGTGTTTTTCAACAGCCTTTTTCCAGCTGTCGGAAGTGTTTTCGCCCTTGAGTCTGCCGATAACAGCATCTGTCTGTGCTGTTGTGAGTGTCTTGTTCTGAGCGAAGGTACCATCACCCATTCCTACCATCAGGCCGTGGGAAGCCGTAAAGCCGGCGCCCTTTGCATACCATGCATTTTCAGCAACGTCTGTAAATTCCACTTTATTCGTCATTACAACGTAATTTCCTTCAGAAAGTTCCGCCGTCAGGCCTTTTCCGTCCTCGCTTACAGCTGCTGTAGGAATCGGAGTCAGGCTGCCGTCCACGTTTACCTTCATAATTACTGTACTTTCGTCTCCCTCCGCAATTGGGAAGCTTACGGATGCTTTGTTGACACCCTCAGGCAGATTCAACTTCACAGAGTCTGCTTTCTTCACATCTTCCTGCGGCTTAATCTGCGGTACAGGAAGCACTACGGTTTTCCCCGTATCTTTTGCGGTTTTGGCTGCATCGTTTGAAAGCTCTACGCTGGAAGCCTTCTTGCCGTTTACGTCTGTTTCGATGACAGCTTTGTTGCCTGATGCATCAGTCTTTTCTTCTTTGTTGACTACTTCTGAAAGTGCGATTGGATTTTCAGTAATGGTCTTTTGTTCGTCCTGTCCTTTTGCCCATTTTTCAACGGCAGACTTGCCGCCGGCCGCTTTTACGGCATCAGGATCCTTTGTCCAGTCTTCAACATAGTACCATACGATGTTATCACCGTTATTGAGCGGGTATTCGTTGAGTCCCACATTTGGAAGAACATTTCCTACCTTGTAAAGCCAGCCTGAATTTCTTCCCATATCCATTTCTGCCAGAGACTCGCCCTTTGCATTTGTGATTTTGGATACATATCCCTTCTTTGCTCCGACATATGTGAAGCCTGCATCGTCCAGTGCTTTTGTAAATGCGTGATAAACAAGCGCATCCTCCTTGACTGTCACCGAAGTTTTAGGCAGCCATACTCCGTTAGGAGTCTTTACTGTCATGTATACCGTAATGTCGGTATCTTTCTTTGGAGCGGCAGGTTCTGCTTCCTTCTTTACGTTTGATGTCAGATGAGCCTGAGACTTCTGAATACCCGTAAAGTCAAAGACATTGTATGCTTTTCCCGTCTCCATCACGTTGATGGCTGAAATCAGAGCCAGCTGACCCTGGTATCTGGCCATCTCGTTGTCTTCCTTATTGCCGTAACGGAAGCCGTTACCTGCAGTATTTCTGTCTGTAAAAAGTGCATCCAAAAGGCTGTTGCCGTTCTTTATAAATCTTTCATCGGTATCCGGATTTATGCCAAGCTGGCAAAGGGTTACGACTACAACCGCATTAGTATTTGCATTTCCGAAAGAGCCCTTATTGTTCTGCTTTTCGGAGAAATTCGTTAC
>JAILLO010000014.1 GCA_024693105.1 Clostridia bacterium
TTTTTTTCGCGTTCCTGATTTGCCATAACAAGCAAAACCGTGCCGATTCTGACACGCAGAAACGATCCTGCGATAAAAAGCGCCGCAGACTCCATTTCGGATGCCAGGCAGCCCATTTTCAACCATGCTTCCCACTTATTCAGAAGCTCATGGCTTACAGGCATAACTTCAGGCTCGTGCTGCCCGAAGAAATTGTCCTTGCACTGAACAACACCGACATGATAAGGCTTGTCAAGATTTTTCGCTGCCTGCACCAGGGCGCATGTCACGTCAAAATCCGCAACGGCAGGATATTCAATCGGCGCAAATTCCTTTGAAGTTCCTTCCATTCTGATTGCGCCGTTTGCGATCACAATATCTCCGCTCATCACATTTTCCTGCATCCCGCCGCTTGTTCCGACGCGGATAAAGGTATGAGCGCCTATTTTGGAAAGCTCATCGATTGCTATTGAGGCGGACGGTCCGCCGATACCTGTGGAGGTAACGCTGACCTTAACACCGTCAAGATAACCTGTATACGTAACGTATTCTCTGCTGTCTCCCGTCATTACCGCGTTTTCAAAATGCGCGGCTATTTTGGCACAGCGCTTTGGATCTCCCGGCAGTATAACATATTCACCTATATCCTGAGGGCCGACACCTGTGTGGTACTGCTTTCCGCTTCCCTCTGCATAATCAATCATACATTTACCTCCTTGTCCGTACAGTCTGAAATTAACTATATTATAACATAAAGATATCATAAAGTTTTCACTTGTACTGCAATAGCCTTGATGTTAAAATATAAGGTGCGATATTGTGGGAATATATTTGCACAGTGACATTAAATCCGCGTGAACCTTTTGGAAAGGACAGCTTTTATGATTATCAAGGAACTCCCTTCAGAGGAACGACCACGGGAAAAAATGTCAAGATACGGAAGCGCTGCGCTGTCAAATACAGAACTGACGGCACTGCTTCTGAGAACAGGTACAAAAGAAAAATCAGCAATTGAACTTGCCCAGGAATTATTCCGGATAGGGGGCTTTCCGTTTCTGGCGGAGAGCTCGATAGAAGAACTTTCTTCAGTCAGAGGAATCGGAACGGCAAAGGCATGTCAGATCAAGGCCGCGCTTGAACTCGGGAAAAGAATGACAAGGTGCACGGCTTTTGAGCAGCCTTCGGTTTCATCCTCCTCAGATGTGGCGACGATGTTTATGGAAGAAATGCGTTATCTGAAAAAAGAAGTTTTCAGAGTCCTTCTTCTGAACTCAAAGGGCCGTATTATTTCTACCGAAACTGTTTCGGTAGGCAATATTAACAGTGCTTTTGCAAATCCGCGGGAGGTTTTTTCCCCGGCTCTGAAAAGAGGCGCTGCGGCTGTTATTGCCGTTCACAACCATCCGGGAGGAGATCCGCAGCCGAGCATGGACGACAAGGTTACAACGGCGAGACTGTTTGAGGCGGGAAAGCTTCTTGGAGTACAGTTTCTGGACCATATCATTATCGGTGACGGAAGATATATAAGTTTCAGGGAGGAACAGTTGCTGGATATATTTGGAGGCGAATAATGGGTTTCAGTTTTATTACAAAGGATATGGGTATCGATCTTGGCACGGCAAATACTTTGGTATATATCAAGGACAAGGGCATCGTGCTTAATGAGCCTTCGGTTGCGGCAAGAGACAATTATCTCAAAAGAATTATCGCAACAGGCCAGAAGGCAAAGGATATGCTCGGAAAAGCACCTTCGAGCATTTCTGTTGTAAGACCTCTTCAGGAGGGCGTAATTTCAGACTTTGACATGGCGGCAGCCATGCTTGAATCATTCATCAACAGAGCACTTGAAAACCGCGGCGGAAGCAAGATGCGCCTTAGAGTTGTCGTAGGCGTTCCGAGCGGAGTTACCGAAGTGGAAAAAAGAGCCGTTGAAGATGTTGTCAGAAACATGGGAGCAAGAGAAGTATATATTCTTGAGGAGCCTATGGCAGCGGCTATCGGTGCGGGACTTGACGTTGATGAGGCGGAAGGATGTATGATATGCGATATAGGCGGAGGCACTACCGATATTGCAATTATCGCACTGGGCGGAATTGTTGCCAGCACTTCAATCAGATATGCGGGAGACAAATTTAACGAAGCCGTTGTTGCATATATGAGAAAAACTTACGGACTTCTGATTGGCGAAAAGACGGCCGAAGAACTCAAAAAAGGAATCGGATGCGCATTTGTGGATCTCAATGAGCTCGGCTACGAAGATATCAAGACAATGCCGGCAAGAGGAAGAGATCTTGCGTCCGGTCTGCCAAAGACAATAGATGTTACAAGCAAGGATATGTATCTTGCTCTTGAAGAGTCGGTTGAAACAATTGTTGACGGCGTTAAATCCACTATTGAAAAGGCACCGCCTGAAATCGCGGCAGATATTGCAATTCACGGCATGGTTCTTTCAGGTGGCGGCGGCATGCTTCACAACCTTGACGCACTTATCGAAATGCGTACCGGAATGAAGGTAACGGTTGCCGAAAATGCATTCGAAGCCGTTGCAATGGGTACAGGCATGAGCCTCGGCAATCTGGAAAAGCTCAAGAGATATGCAAGCAACCGCAAAAGATAGAAATTGACAGTAAACTGATATGAATTGACAGGAAACTGATATGAATTGGATAAGAGAACACAAAGTGCCGGTGATTGTTCTTTCGGTAGCGCTGGTGCTGTTAGTTTTAATATTGATATCTTTCATACGCGGAGGAACTTTTTTTCCTTTTTCCGGAGCTGTACAGAAAGCGGTAAGCGTTGCCGAAAACCCGGTTGCCGTAGCAAGCGATACCGTTTCGTCGGCGGCGAAGGGGATTTTCAGATTCAACGCCATAGTGAAGGAAAACGAAAAACTGAAAAAAGAAGTCAGTGAATTGAAGAATCAGGTTAACAGTCTTACTCTGAAAAAGTATGAACAGCAGGAGCTCGAAGAGCTTTCAAACGTTCTAAATTATCAGGCTGTTGCAGATGGAAAAAAAGTAGTGAGCGGCAATGTTACATCGCTTGACGGTTCAAACTGGTACAATATTTTCACTATTGATATCGGAACCGAAAAAGGTATATACAAGGATGCAATCGTTGTGGACGGCAGCGGACTTATCGGAAGAGTTTCCGACACCGGAAACGGCTGGTCAAAGGTTACGGCCCTTATAGACGATTCAGGCAAGGTAAGCTTTCAGGTTTTCAGAGACCCCGCACTTATGGGAATACTAAAGGGAAATGAAGACGGCGCTCTTTCGGGATTTATGTTCGACGGCAGTGCTGCGGTAATTGAAGGCGATGTTCTTGTTACTTCGGGTATAGGCATTTATCCGCAGGGTATTGAAATCGGAAAAGTTAATTCGGTTGTTTACAACAAGGACACACAGCTTAAGACTGTTACAGTCAAACCGGTGGTTGATTTTGCCGGTATCAGAAAAGTTTCGGTTTTGATATGAAATACAGATATGCGATTATAGCTTTTGTCCTGGCATTCATTATCCAGGGCACACTTTTGAATACGATAGGAATTTTCCATACGACGCCAAACCTGATACTCTGCCTTGCGCTTTCTCTGGCATTTTTATATGAGGATGAGTACGGCGGGGTGATTCTCGGTGTAATTTTCGGACTTTTTACGGATATATGTTACGCTCAGTATGTGGGAATCGCATCTCTTGGCTATCTGCTTTTGTGTATCGGAGCAACGCTTATCAAGGAAATCCTCAACAAGGAAAACATAGCTTCCATACTTATAGTCACGGCAGTCGGAACGTTCCTTTACAATGTCTACTACTGGGCCGTTATGCATCTTTTCGGAAGCAGCTACGGTATATTGTTTGTCTTGAAGCAGCAGCCTGTTGCCATAGCCTACAATCTTGCAGTAGTCTTTATTATTTACAGGGTTCTGATCAAAAGAGTCGTCAAATATCATTATGACAGGTACTACAAATGAATAAATTACTCAAATCCAGATATCATCAGATGCTTTGCCTTCTGATGGTGGCAATGGCAGTGCTTGGAATACGTCTCTTTGTGCTTACTGTTGTGCAGCATCAGGAATGGAATACATACGCATCCGAAATCAGCGTGAAAAGTGTATACACATCAGCCCCAAGAGGCGAAATCCTTGACAGATACGGAAGGGTTCTGGCAGGAAATATTCAGACCTTTTCGATCAAATTCAGCCCGGGAAATCTTTCAAATGAGGAGATTAACGATGTTGCGCTGAGACTCATAAGGCTTCTTGAAGCAAACGGCGATACTTACAGGGATGAATTCCCGATCAAAATTGAAAACGGTAATTACAGATATACATATCAGGACGATATAGAAAACTGGCTTGCATCGCAGGGTATGCCGCTTGATCTTACGGCGGAAGAGGCCTTTGACAGACTTAGGGAATCGCTTTCTATAGATGCGGCGCTTTCAAGATACGACGCCCAGAGCGAAATGCAGAATGTTTATAAGATATATCCTCCGATTTCTGTCAAATACATGAAATTCACAAAGGAACTTGACAAGGAAAGCTTTCTCGGCAAGTTCTATCTTGAGGAAGATTTAACGGCAAAAGAGGCTTTTTCCGAGCTTAGGAAGAAATTCAAAATAGACGAATCTCTTTCGGAAGATGAAGCCAGAAAAATCCTTATTATAAGAAACGAAATCGCATCGATGGGATACAGAAAGTATATGCCTGTTACACTTGCAACGGGTGTATCGGACAAAACCATCATTCTCCTTGAAGAGCAAAGCGGCATTTTCCCGGGCGTTGAAGTAAGCTCGGAGACTGTCCGCAGCTATCCTAACGGCAGCACCGCAGCGCATATACTTGGATATCTCGGAAAAATATCCGAAAGCGACAAGCCGAAATATGTTGACGAACTCGGTTACAATGCGAGCGACCTGATAGGCAAGGACGGCATCGAAAGCGTTTACGAATCACAGCTTAAGGGTGTCGACGGAGTCAAAAATATTCAGGTAAATGCCCACGGCGAGATGGTTAAACTCATCAATGAAACCGAGCCTAAAAAAGGTAAAGACATTTATCTTACTATAGATCTTGAGCTTCAGAAAACGGCAGAAGAGGCGCTTGCCCAGGCACTTCCGCAGATTCAGAGGGGCGGAACCTTTGTGAGCCAGTACGGTAATTACGGGTACGGAAAGGCTTTCAGAAACGCCAATGTAGGCGCTGTTGTGGCAATAGAAGTCGAAACGGGTGATGTTCTTGCGATGGCAAGTTATCCGGACTTTGACCCGAACCTGTTCGCAACGGGAATCAGTTCCGAAAACTGGAATGCCCTTCAGAGTACAAACAGCAGAGACCCTCTTGCGCCGGCACCGCTTTACAATGTTGCGGCGCGTTCGGCAGTGCAGCCGGGTTCGACCTTCAAAATGGTTACGGCAACGGCGGCGCTTGAATCGGGGCTCGATCCGAACAGAAAGCTTTATGACGGCGGATATGTTCAGGTGGGAAACAGGACTTACGGATGTCTTATCTGGAACAGAAGCAAAGGTTCACACGGCTATGTAGACCTAAAGGAAGCTCTTGAGGTTTCCTGTAACTATTATTTCTATGACCTTGTTACAGGTAAGGATCTTTACAGAAACGCTTCACTCGGCCTTAAGGAACCGAACAGCATTGAAAAAATCATGTCTTACGCAAAGCAGTACGGACTCGGTGAACCTACGGGAATCGAAATTTCAGAGACTGTTACGCCGCTTCCTTCGGCAGAGCGCAAGATGGCAAGCATTCAGGCAATGCTCAGAAATGTTTTGATAGGAAGAGCCGAAAAGTACTTCAAGGAAGAAGTTGTTGCCGACAAGACACTTCTCAATGATTACATAGAAGAAATCGTAAGCTGGGCAGAAGAAAATCCTACAAGAGGAGAGACCATCAAACGTATGTCGAAGGTCGGAATCAAAGAGGATATGATCGAAACTGTGGCCGATTTATGCAAATTTACTTACTTCAATCAGGCGCAGTGGACGCTTGGCGACGAGCTGAATATTTCAATCGGACAAGGTGAAAATGCCTATACGCCTCTTCAGATGGCAAATTACATAGCAACCATCGGAAATGAAGGCGTAAGAAACAAGGTCAGCCTGATAAGTGCGATTGAGGGGCAGGGCAAGATCAAAAAAGAGCCCGGCCAAAAGATAGAGATTAAAAATGACAGCGGACTCAAGGCCATTATAGAGGGGATGAAGCTTGTAGCAACAGGCCCGAAGGGAAGTCTCAAGGGTATTTTCAAAGGATTCCCGGTTCAGGTTGCCGCAAAGAGCGGTACAGCCGAAAGAGGAGGCAAAATCAATCCTCCGGACGAGGTCGCATACATGCAGCAGCATATCGGTCAGATTGCGCCGGGCATGTCATGGGATGCTGTCGAAAATGAAATGACAAGACTTATGAGCGAGTATTCGGATATCTTTACTTCAAGAGATTCGGCTGTTCGTCAGGCTGTAATAAATCTCAGCAACGGAAGTGTCACGACTGCAAGAATCGATGCATACAAGTCGGATTACGACAACTTTGCATGGATTATGGCAATGGCACCGGCTGAGGATCCGAAAATTGCGGTTGCTGTTTTGGTATTTCAGGGTGGTACGGCAGGATATGCCGCACCTATTGCGCGTGAGGTTATAGGTAAATACCTCCAGCTTGACAAAACCTATGAGGATTACAGTCTTGGAACAAGTATTCAGTAGAGAGGAAAATCAATGGGCGAAGTTATATTAGTTGCGTCAGGAAAAGGCGGTACGGGCAAAACGGTATTTACCGCAAATATGGGAGCGGTTCTTGCGCAAAAGGGCTTCAGAGTCGTTATGATCGATATGGACATGGGACTCAGAAACCTTGATATTGCAATGGGCCTTGAGAACAAAGTCATATATGATGTGTCTGATGTAATGACGGGAATGTGCCGCATCAAACAGGCGCTTATCAGGGACAAAAGGTTCAGCGGGCTTTATCTGATGTCTTCACCGCAGCATCGGGATGACGGTGAAATTACGCCGCTTCATATGCAGGTTCTGTGCAATAAACTCAGACAGCGTTTCGATTATATAATCATAGACGCTCCTTCGGGAATCGATGACGGAACGATGCTTGCGGCTGCTGCCGCAGACAAGGCGGTAATTGTGACCGTGCCCGAATATACGGCAATTCGCGACGCCGATATACTTGACAGAATGCTTTTGCAGATGGACAAAACGAGAAGATGCTACGTGCTGAACAAGGTTAAGGCAGAGCTTATTTCTTCGGGTTTTGTTCCGGGCCTTTGTGAAATCACGCAGATGCTGAGGCCTGAACTGGCAGGCATAATTCAATACGATGACAATATTCATATAGCTGCAAATAACGGTGTTCCGATCGTTTTGAAAAGGGATTCTTATATATCGCAGAATTTCATGAATATTGCGGAGCGAGTTATCAGATTGTAGGTTTTTCGCACGAATTTAAACGGCCGCATGACGGTGGGCAATCCCCCGGCATGCGGCCGATGTTTATTTTGATTCAAATATGAGGCTGCGGATTCGGTTGCAGCGTTTATAGCGAATTAGAAGTTTATGAGCTTGCTTCTCATGCCTACGTTGAGGATGAGCCCGAGCGCCAGCATGTTTGCGACTATTGAAGAGCCGCCGTAACTGATGAACGGAAGAGTAATGCCGGTAACGGGCATGATGCCCATTGCCATGGCAATGTTTTCAAATATCTGAAAGCCGAACATTCCGATAAAGCCTATCGCTATAAGGGCGCCGTAAAGGTCAATCGCATCTCTTGCAACCTTGAGTATCCTGTAAAGGAACACTGTATAAAGGGATATAAGCACGATGCCGCCGATCATTCCGAGCTCCTCGATAATTACAGAGAAAATGAAGTCCGACTTTTGAACGGGAAGGAAGTCGAGTTCCTTTTGGGTTCCGTGGAAAAGGCCCTTGCCGAAAAAACCGCCCGAACCGATTGCCACCTTTGACTGCCATACCTGGTAATTGCCCGCAAGCGAAAGATTGTCGGGATGAAGGAAGGCGTCAATTCTTTCTTTTTGGTGCGATGCCATGAATCTGTAGACAATCGGAAGCGCAAGCAGAAAAAGTGCCGCAAATTTTCCGAAAATCTTGTAGTCAATACCGGCAAAGAAAACCATCGCAACCCACATTGCGCAAAATACAATCGCGCTTCCGAGGTCTTCCTTCAGAATGATGAGTATAAAAGGCGCCGCATAAAGGATTGACATCATAATGCCCTTCAGATCCGTAAGCGTTTCTCTGTTGCGCGAAAGGTATGACGCGTTTAGGATAACAAAGGTAATCTTTACAAGCTCCGACGGCTGAAAAGTCGTAACACCGAGGTTGATCCACGAACGTGCGCCGTACTGTTCGACACCGAGTCCGGGAATATAAACCGTAAGCAGAAAAAGTATGGACGCAACGTACAAAATGCGCTCATGCCCCTGGAACAGTTTATAGTCTATCGTGAGCAGAAGACCCATTGCTATAAAGCCGAGAATATATGCTGCCGTCTGTACGGTCAGGTCTCTTGTAATGGTGAAAGAACCGTTGAAAGATGTACTTCCGACCATCACTATACTGATTGCCGCAAACACGACCGGGAGCAGCAGAAGTGTCTTATCTGCGTTTTTGAAAAGGTTCCAAAAATAGTTCATCCTTTAACTCTCCATACTTGACATGTGACTGCCTAAAACATTATAATATCATTGTGTGATTATATCAAGATTTAATTAATTCATGCGAAAATTTTGTAATTTGTTCACGATTTTTTTCGTGACATTGAACTATTTAAATTGAAAAAATCAAAAGAATTGGAAAAATATTCAGGAAAGGAGGTAGGTGAATGACAGGAACGCAGATTGCTATATCTGTGGTTATTGGAGTTGTTGCTTTAGTCATTGGACTATTAGTTGGATATATTATCAGAAAGAATGTCGGAGAAAAGGCCATCGGCAGTGCCGAACTCAAGGCCAGAAACCTCATTCTTGATGCAGAAAACAAAGCTGAGACAATTAAAAAAGAAATAACCATCGAAGCAAAGGAAGAAGCGCACAAGGTCAGAAGCGACGCTGAGAGGGATGCCCGCGAAAGAAGAGCTGAAATTCAGCGCTCTGAAAAGAGACTCATCCAAAAGGAAGAGGCGATTGACAGAAAGCTTGAAAACATTGAGCGCAAAGAAGAGAGCATTACAAACAAAGAGCATTCTCTGGTTGAAAAGCACAAGGAACTTGATGGTTTCCTTGCAAAGCAGATGGAAGAACTTGAACGTATTTCAGGATATTCCGTAGAGGATGCGAAGGCTATTTTGCTTGAGAACTGTGAGAAAGAAATTCGCTATGAGGCTTCGCTGATGATCAAGGACATCGAATCGAAAGCAAAGGAAGAGGGCGAAAAACGGGCAAGAGAAATCATCACGGGTGCCATTCAAAGATGTGCGGCAGACCATGTGGCAGAAAGTACCGTTTCCGTTGTACCGCTTCCAAACGATGAGATGAAAGGTCGTATTATCGGAAGAGAAGGCAGAAATATTCGGGCTATCGAAACTATGACCGGTATCGATCTTATTATTGATGACACACCGGAAGCCGTTATTTTATCGGGATTTGACCCTGTCAGACGTGAGATTGCAAGGATTGCTCTTGAAAAGCTCATTGTTGACGGTCGTATCCATCCTGCCCGCATCGAGGAAATGGTCGAGAAGGCAGAAAAAGAGGTTAACGCTATTATCAAAGAGGAGGGCGAACAGGCCACGTTCGAGGTCGGTATCCACAATCTTCATCCGGAGCTTATCAAGCTCCTCGGAAGACTCAAATACAGAACTTCCTACGGGCAGAATGTTCTTAAGCATTCCATTGAGGTTGCTCATCTTGCAGGGCTTATGGCAGGAGAGCTGGGTATGGATGTCAAGCTTGCCAAAAGAGCAGGTTTGCTTCATGACATAGGCAAGGCGCTTGACCACGAGGTTGAAGGAACTCACGTTGATATCGGAATCGACGTACTTAGAAAATATAAGGAGTCTGAGGCGGTTATCAACGGTATGGCAGCTCACCACGGTGATTATGAACCGAAAAACATGGAAGCTGTTCTTATTATGGCGGCAGATGCTCTTTCGGCTGCAAGACCGGGAGCAAGGCGCGAAACTCTTGAAACTTACATCAAGAGACTTCAGAAACTTGAAGAAATTGCAAATACAACTCCGGGAGTTGACAAGTCGTTTGCTATTCAGGCAGGAAGAGAAATCCGCATCATAGCAAAGCCGGATGAAGTCAAGGACGAGGAAATTGTATTCCTGGCAAGAGAGATATCCAAGAAGATCGAAAGTGAACTTGAATATCCGGGCCAGATCAAGGTTAATGTCGTTCGTGAAACCAGGGCTGTCGATTACGCAAAATAGCCGGGCAAAACGATATAACGGTTATGAAATTATCGCATTCAACTTAATTAAAGACTTAGTTTAATTATGATACTGAAAGAAGAGGACAAAAGTTCCTCTTCTTTTAACTGATGGGGAATTGTGCTTCCCCGTGAGTTAAGAGAAGAGCCTAAAGGAGATACTATGTTTGTATATCTTGACAACAGCGCCACCACAAGGCAGTATGACGAAGTTACCGACATGATGGCCGATATTATGAGAAACAGTTTCGGAAATCCAAGCTCGCTGCACCGCATGGGGCTTGATGCCGAAAAGCTTTTAAGAGCGGCGAGAAAGCAGCTTGCAGGGGCTCTTGGAGCAGGAGAAAACGAGATTTTCTTCACTTCGGGCGGTACTGAAAGCGACAATACGGCGCTTCTTGGAGCAGCTGAAGCCAGAGGAAGAAAAAAGAAAAAGATAATTACAACGGCAGTCGAACATCCGGCAGTTCTGATGACTCTTGAGAGGCTTGAAGCCGGCGGTTTTGAAATCGTGAAAACAGGCGTGAACCCCGACGGGAGCCTGAAAACGGAAGAACTTGAGCAGCAGATTGACGAAAATACGGTTCTTATTTCGGTTATGCAGGTGAATAACGAAAGCGGAACGATTATGCCGGTTGAGACCATAGGAAGGCTCAAGGAAGAATTCAACAAAAAGCACGGTACAAATATTCTTTTTCATACCGATGCAGTGCAGTCTTTCGGAAAAATGAAGGTTTTAAAGCCGGGCGTGGATATGGCTTCGTTCAGCGCGCACAAGATTCACGGTCCGAAAGGCGTGGGCGCTCTTTACCTGAAAAAAGGCATTCATATTCCCGCATTTATAACAGGCGGCGGTCAGGAATCCGGCTTCAGATCGGGCACCGAAAATCTACCGTGCATTGCGGGCTTCGGTCTTGCTGCCGAAAAGGCATACAAGGCGCTTGAGAAGCGTATGGAAAAAATGGGTGAGGTCAGAGATTATCTGCTTGCCGGACTCAAGGCTGAAATAAGCGATATCAGGCTCAACGGTGTTGAAAAAACCGGCACAGGGGGAGAGGAAAACCTGGCATGTCCGTCGGTCTTAAATGTATCGTTTGCCGGGACAAGAGGCGAGGTGCTTCTTCATACTCTTGAGCAGAGCGAAATATATGTTTCGACAGGTTCGGCCTGCGCGTCGAATCACAAGGGAATGAGTCATGTTCTGCGTGCGATGGGCCTGAAGGATAAAGACATAGAAGGCGCAGTAAGATTCAGCTTCAATGAATTCAACACAATTGAAGAGATGGATTTTGTCATAGAAAAAACAAAGCAGGCGGTTTCGAAATTCCGCAGACTCGGAAGCTTCAGATAAGACCTGCATCAACCCCGGAGGTAGATTGTGAACGAAAGAAATATATTTATTGTAAGATGCGGCGAAGTGGCGCTTAAAGGTCTGAACAAGCCTTATTTCGAAAGAATGCTCGTTGAACGCATCAAAAGAGTGCTCAAAAAATACGACGGCATTGAAGTAAAACGCCATGAAGGCCTTATATATGTAAGGGCAGAAAAAAACCTCGATCCCGATGAGATAACAGGCGTTATTTCAAAGGTTTTCGGAGTTGCATCGATAAGCCCGGCGCTTGAAGCGGAGTCAAATCTCGATGCGATAGGAGAGACTGCAGTTTCGATGATGCTGGACCTTATCGAAAAGAAAGGCATCAAAACCTTCAAAGTCGAGGCTAAGCGCGCCGACAAGAATTTCCCTGTCAAATCGCCGGAAATCGGCAGGATTATAGGGGCAAAAATCCTGATAGGCTGCAAGGTCCTGAAGGTGGACGTACACAATCCCGACTGCCTTCTTCACGTTGATTTGAGACACGATGTTTCATATGTATATGAGCAGAAAATTTCGGGCTTCGGCGGACTGCCGCTCGGAACAAACGGAAGGGGAATGGTACTCCTTTCTGGAGGCATAGACAGCCCTGTTGCGGCGTGGATGATGGCTAAGCGCGGCATGATGATTGAGGCCGTTCATTTCCATTCATACCCTTACACAAGCGAAAGGGCGCAGGAAAAGGTTGAAGAACTTGCGGGCATCGTTTCCTCCTACTGCGGAAGATTCAAGATGCATGTGATCAATCTTCTGCCTGTTCAGGAAAAAATCGTCGAAAACTGCCCTGAAGAGGAAACAACGATACTTGTCAGACGTTTTATGATGAGAATAGCCGAAAAAATTGCGGAAAAACGCGACTGCATGATGCTTATTACAGGTGAAAATCTCGGACAGGTAGCAAGTCAGACGGCCGAAGCGCTTGTAGTTACGGATGCATGCGTGAAAATGCCGGTTATGCGTCCTCTTATCGCGATGGACAAGGTGGACATCATGGAAAAGGCAAAAGAAATCGGAACGTTTGAAACCTCAATCCTTCCGTATGAGGATTGCTGCACTGTCTTTTTGCCGAAGCATCCGGCAACAAAGCCAAAGCTTGAAAGAATCCTCGAATCCGAGAGCAGGCTTGATGTTGAGGCTCTTGTGGCAGCGGCGGTTGAGTCGGCGGAGGTCATCAACATTTCGCCCGAATTGTAGGCCTTTGTAATTACGAAACATTGCGGCAGCGGGAAGCTTTCTGATTACGAAAACCGTTTCAGGGAGAAAACCGTTTTCTTCAAGGCCGCAGCGCCATGTATAATATTTTGCACATTAGAAACAAATTAAAACTGTTAAAATACGATAGCAAACAAATACAAAACGGCAAAAAAACATCAAAAAAGTGATTAAAGGAAAATCGTCAGGTTATTTCAATCGGACGATTTTTTTAAACCATTGAAATGAGTAGGTTTGACAACAACTTAACAACTTTACAAAGGCGCAATTATTGATAAATAATTGTCAAATATCCCAACGCGATTGAAAATACAAGATTTTTAATTGCGAAAAAATGGAAATATAACTTGCAAACTGTTTTCAAAAGGTGTTAACTAATATTGTAGGTTGTTATATTGTTAACGGGACAGATTTTACAAGTTTGTGAAATCATCAGCTTGCAAAAGCTGTCGGCGTGAATAATAAATTATAAGGAGGCATTTACATGAACTTTCAACTGACGAAGGAACAAGAATTCGTAAGAAAAATGGTAAGAGAGTTTGCTGTTAACGAAGTGGAACCTCTGGCTGCCGATATTGACAAGGAGCACAGATTTCCAAAGGAAACAGTAGAAAAGATGGCCAAATACGGCCTGATGGGCGTTCCGTTCCCGGCAGAAGTCGGAGGCTCGGGCGGAGATCATATTTCCTATGCTATTACAGTTGAAGAGCTGTCAAGAGTCTGTGCATCGACCGGAGTTATCTGCTCCGCACATACTTCGCTCTGCTGCTGGCCTATTTTCAATTACGGTACAGAAGAACAGAAGAAAAAATACTTACCTGACCTGCTGTCGGGAAAGAAGCTGGGTGCTTTTGGACTGACTGAGCCAAATGCCGGAACAGATGCGGCAGGACAGCAGACAACCGCAAAGGATATGGGCGATCATTATCTCCTTAACGGTGCCAAAGTATTTATTACAAACGGCGGATATGCAGATGTTTTCGTAGTTATGGCCATGACTGACAAATCGAAGGGCACAAGAGGAATCAGTTCATTTATTTTGGAGAAGGGCGACGAAGGCTTCAGCATCGGAAAAACAGAAGACAAGATGGGTATTTGCGCATCTTCGACAACCGAACTTATTTTCCAGAATGTCAAGGTTCCAAAGGACAGACTTCTCGGAAATGTAGGTGAAGGCTTCAAGGTTGCAATGTCAACACTTGACGGAGGACGTATCGGTATTGCTTCACAGGCACTTGGTATTGCACAGGGTGCATTTGATGTAACCGTTGATTATATGAAGGCAAGAAAGCAGTTCGGAAAGAAACTGTCACAGATGCAGGCACTGCAGTTTGAAATGGCAAACATGAAAACTCAGATTGAAGCTGCAAGACTTCTTATCTACAGAGCTGCCGATTCCAAAGACAAGCATCTTCCTTACGGCCCGCAGGCTGCAATGGCAAAACTCTTTGCCGCAGAAACTGCAATGTATGTAACCACAAAGGCTGTTCAGCTGCACGGCGGTTACGGCTATACTAAGGATTATCCGGTTGAAAGAATGATGAGAGATGCCAAGATTACGGAAATCTATGAAGGTACATCAGAAGTTCAGAAGCTGGTTATTTCAGCAGATATTTTTAAGTAGAAGGAGGAAACAAAAATGGCATTTAAGATTATCGTATGCGCAAAACAGGTTCCTGATACTAACGTTATCAAAATTAACCCTAAGACAGGAACTCTTATCAGAGACGGCGTTCCAAGCATTTTAAATCACGACGATGCAAATGCTCTGGAAGAAGCACTGAAGATTAAGGATCAGTATCCTGATACTCATATCACAGTAGTTACGATGGGACCTCCTCAGGCAAAGGATCTGCTGCTTGAATGTCTCGCAATGGGAGCGGATGAAGGCGTTCTGGTATCCGACAGAGCTGTAGGAGGCTCGGATACATGGGCTACTTCAAATACACTTGAAGCTGCAATCAGAAAAATCGGTGAATACGATCTCGTATTTGCGGGACGTCAGGCAATCGACGGAGATACAGCTCAGGTAGGACCTCAGATTGCAGAAAAGCTGCACCTGCCTCAGGTTACTTATGTTGAAAAATTCAGCATCGACAAGAACCTGAAGGATATCACGGTTCAGAGACAGCTTGAAGACGGATATGAAACAATCAAACTTAAGACTCCTTGCATGCTTACCGCAATCAAGGAACTGAATACTCCTAGATACATGACAATCAGCGGTATTTTCACCGCTCAGAAGAAGCCTATTCATGTATGGAATGCAAAGGATATCGGAGTTGACCTTACAACAGTAGGTCTTGAAGCTTCCCCTACAAATGTATTCAGATCGTTTACTCCTGCTCCGAAGGGCAAGGGCATTGTTCTTGAAGGCGACACTGAAGCAGAAGTTTCCAAAAAACTGCTCGTTAACTTAAAGGCAAAGCATGTAATCTAATAAGGAGGAATCAAGATGGCTATTGAAATATTAAAAGATAAATGTATCGGTTGCGGACTCTGCTTCAAATCATGTCCGTATGACGCATTTGAATTTGAACCTTATACCGGAAACAAAGCCGGAAAAGTTGCAAAAGTAAATGCAAAGTGCAGCTTCTGTAATCAGTGTCTGACAGCATGTAAATTCGGCGCCATCAAGGAAAAGGCTGCCGAAGCTGCCGTAGACCTTTCGGATTACAAGCATATCTGGGTATATGCAGAGCAAAGAGACGGCAAGCTCATGAATGTTGCTCTTGAACTTATTGGTGAGGGCTACAGACTTGCAAAAGAAATCAGCGAAGACACAAAGGTATGCGCACTGCTTGTAGGTGACGGAATTGCTCATCTTGCAGACGAATGCTATGCATACGGCGCTGAAGAAGTTATCCTGATTGAGGATCCGCTTCTGAAGAATTACACAACAGATGCTTATACAAAGGTTATCTATGATGCAATCATGGAAAAGAAGCCTGAAATCGTTCTTTACGGTGCTACACACATCGGAAGAGACCTTGCTCCGAGAATTGCGGCAAGATGCAACACAGGTCTTACTGCAGACTGTACAAGACTTGATGTAAAGGTTTCAAGCTACATCGAATTCGCAAAGAAGAGCACTACGCTTGATACATCCACACTGGATCCTAACGATCCTTCAACCGGAATCAAGCAGACACGTCCTGCATTCGGCGGAAACCTGATGGCTACAATCATCTGCCCAAGAACAAGACCTCAGATGTCAACAGTAAGACCGGGCGTTATGCAAAAGAGAGAAAAGGTTGCAGGCGCAAAGGGCGAACTTACAGTTATCAAGCCGAATATCAAGGAAGACGATATTCATGTAAAGCTTGTTGAAATCGTTAAGTCCGCAAAGGAAATCGTTTCCCTTACAGATGCAGACATCATCTGCTCAGGCGGAAGAGGACTCGGCGGCCCTGAAGGCTTCAAGCTCATCAAAGAATTTGCCGACAAGGTTGGCGGTGTTGTAGGCTCATCAAGAGCTGCAGTAGATGCAGGCTGGATCGATCATTCACATCAGGTTGGCCAGACAGGAACAACAGTTAAGCCGAAGATTTACTTCGCATGCGGTATTTCCGGAGCTATTCAGCATCTTGCAGGTATGCAGACTTCCGACATCATTGTTGCAATCAACAAGGATCCGGATGCTCCTATCTTTGAAGTTGCAGACTTTGGTATTGTGGGCGACCTTTACAAGGTTATTCCGCAGATTATCGCAGAGTGGGACAACGCAGAGGCTCTTTACGACGCTTCCACAAAATAAGTTTTAAACATTTATGGAACACCTCCATAAGTTGTTTTGACACCCGGGGTTTTCTCCGGGTGTTTTTGCGCCGCCGACAGCCGGGCTGTGCGGGCGGCGGCTTTGAGGCAGAAGGCGAAAACATTTGACTTAGGCATGCTGCGTATAGTAGAGTAAATATGGCAGAAAATCACGGTCTTTTCAGCACGGGCAAGTGCCGAAAGGAAGGAAAAGAGGTTTTGTTTTGACGATTATAGTTATAGATCTTGAGTGGAATCAGCCACTTCGCGGGCGCACGCATCTGCGCGGACTTCACGGTGAAATTATTCAGATCGGTGCAGCAAAAATAAATATGGAATGTGAGATTCTTGACACGTTCAGCATTATTATAAAGCCTGAATGCTACAAGAAAATCAATAAGGATGTTGCAGAACTGACGCTGCTCACAGACGAGGACCTGCAGGGTGGAGTGCCGTTTGCGGAGGCAGTAGAGTCTTTCAAAAATTGGTGCGGAGATGATTTTGTTTTTCTTGAGTGGAGCAACGCCGACATCGACATGCTGATGAACAATCTTGAATATTTCGATATGGATAATTCGTGGCTTCCAAAGTGCTATGATGCGCAGCTTATGTTTGATGACATGGAAATGCAGGAAAACAGGCAGTGGCCGCTTAATTACGCGCTTTTCCATTTTGAAGAGAAGCCGTACGGGGCGCATGATGCGCTTGCCGATGTTGTCAGCACATGCCTGATTTTGAAGCATCTTGACCTTGAAGACGGGCTTTCGGACGACTATTTCAGATGTGATTATATATATGACGACGAGCCCGAAGACGGGGCAGACGGCGAGTCAGACGCTGAATCCGGCGGCGGGGATGAAGGCTGATCTGACGGCTAATCTGAAAACGAAACCGGCAACGAAACCGGCAACGAAACCGGCACTTAAATAAAAAAATATAAAAACAAGAAGTAATAAATACAGTCTCGGTTTGGAGGCTGTATTTTTGTATTTTGCCCACTTCCAAAAGTCTCGCTTTTATGCTACAATCACTTATGTTTGTACCTTGAATCAGGAGGCGCGAACTTCCGTGCAGGCCTGCTGGAAAAGACAAAATCTCGCGACGGTTTGCGGAAAAAAGACAAAATCTCGCGACGGCTTGCGGGACAGAATATACCCTGCGACGGTCCGCGGGTTGAAAAAGATTTGGGAGGAAAAAATGAGCAAAAAAATGAAGGGCAATCTTATCATGATGCTTACAGCAATGATCTGGGGTTCTGCTTTTGTTGCACAGAAGCAGGGCATGGACATTGTCGGCCCTATAGCCTTTAACGGAGTCAGAACAATTCTTGCGGCGCTCGTTCTGATTCCTGTCATCATCGTTTTAGACAAAGCAAAGGGCGAAAATAAGCAGAAATTAGACAAAACGCATTTGATCGGCGGCATCTGCTGCGGCTGTGCGCTGTTTCTCGGCGCAAACATCCAGCAGGTAGGCATTTACTATACATCTGTGGCGCATTCCGGTTTCATTACCGCTCTTTACGTTGTAATAGTGCCGCTTCTCGGTATATTCGTAAGGAAAAGGGTTACGCCTGTTCTGTGGTGCTGCGTGGCTGCATCTGCTGTCGGGCTCTACCTTCTCTGCATCCCGACAGAAGGATTCGGAGAGATAAATGTCGGAGATATCGTTATCTTCGCTTGTGCCGTTGCATTTGCGGTGCATATTCTTATAATTGACCACTTTTCACCGAAAACAGACGGAGTCAAGCTTTCCTGCATACAGTTTATCGTGTCGGGAATTCTTTCGCTTATATTCATGCCTTTGGTAGACCCTGCCCTCGGCTTTGGAATCACAAGCGTTGACGCACTTTTGGACTGCTGGATGCCTATCGCATACGCAGGTGTTCTTTCATCCGGCGTCGGCTACACACTTCAGATTGTCGCACAAAAAAATACGGACCCGACAGTTGCATCAATGATACTTTGTCTTGAATCTGTATTTGCGCTTATTGCAGGTATGATAATTCTCAGAGAAATGATGAGCCTCCGCGAAATCGCAGGCTGCGTCATTATGTTTATCGCTATAGTAGTTGCAAACCTTCAGGGAACCGAGAAATCCGAAACTCCGAAAGCCCCGGAAACTCAGGAAGCTTAGGAAGCTTAGGAAACTCCGGAATCTCAGGAAGCTTAGGAAACTCAGGAAGCCCCGAAAGCTCCGAAAGCCCCGAAAAATGCGGGCGCTTCCGAATAAGACATGTGAAGGCGTCCGTAGAATACTGCACCATTCACCTGCGTTCACGGCATAAGACCTTCCGCAATTTGCACCGCAACTGATACCAAAAAACCTCGCAGCTTTGTCCGCGAGGTTTTTTATATTTCATATAATTATTTCTGTTTGCCGTTTTTTCGGTGCTTTCCCGAAGGTTATTCTTCCCTGAGGTATTTTACCGCAGAACAGATAAGCTCTGCGCAGCCGTCGTATCCGAGCACACCCGAGTCGAGGCTGACACTGTAATTACGATGGTCTCCCCAGTTGAGCGACGTATAGTAATTATAGTATGCTCTTCTGACATGGTCCTCATGCCTTACGATTTTCCTTACCTTTGCTATGTCATCTGTGTTGAGCAGCTCGCAGGCTCTTTTGATTCGCGAATCTTCACTTGCATGAAGGAAAACGTTGAATGCAGGAATGCCTTCATTTCTGAGAATCGCATCCGAGCATCTTCCGAGAATAACGCACGGTCCTTTACTTGCGATTTCCTTGATGACTTCACACTGATACTCAAAAATGGTGTTTTTCTGGTCGTATGAAATCGGCGTAATATTTCGAATCAGAGTATCGGCAAGTGTAAGCGTTCCTTCCTCTTCGACCTGGTCTGTTGTAAGGCCGGCCTTTTCCGCAATCTCTTTGATGATTTCCTGATCGTAAAAATCAAATCCGAGTTTTTTTGCAACTCTTTCGCCTATGGAATGTCCGCCTGCACCGTATTCTCTGCTGATTGTAATAATATTCATGGAAAACCTCCTCCCAAAACATGGGCCGTAATGTAATTTAATGTATATCACTAAGATAGCACAGTTTTTTTGGGGATACAATAACGAGCGCAAATAATCTTATTATAAAGCAGAGAAAAAATTGCAGTCGCCAAGTATATTTTTCAGTACAATTTGATAATTTCTTGACGAAATATTGACAATTAATTGTCAAAGCATATAATTGATTTTGGGCAGATGCCTCACATTATCAGACTTCTTAATACAAGAACGGAGAGTATCAAAATGTTGGAAAAAGCGTATTACGAAAAGGCTGACGAAATCATCGGATTTCACGGCCCAAAACCATCGTCTCTGATCCCGATTATCCAGGACATCCAGAGCGAATATTGTTATTTACCCGCAGAACTGCTTCCGTATATTGCCGACAAAATCGGAATACCCGAATCGAAAGCTTTCAGTGTTGCAACATTCTATGAAAATATTTCTTTTGACCCGAAGGGAAAATACGTCATCAAGGTATGCAACGGTACCGCCTGTCACGTCAGACGCTCCATGGGCATACTCAGCCGCCTCAGGGAAGAGCTTGGATTGTCCGAATCAAAGAACACGACAGATGATATGCTCTTCACACTTGAAATCGTCTCATGCCTTGGAGCGTGCGGGCTTGCACCGGTTATGACAGTCAATGACAAGGTCTATCCGGCAATGACGCCGGACAGTGCATCCGAGGTTATTGCCATGCTGAAAAAGGAGGCTGAAAATCAAAATGATGAACAGAATAACTGATGCAAATGCACTTCATATTGTCAGGGAGAAAGAAAAAGCAGAGCTTGAAAAAACAAAATGCCGTATCCTTATCTGCTCGGGTACGGGATGTATTGCAAGCGGCTCGGCGGAGATACACAAAAGAATGCTTGAGCTTGCCGCAGATGATCCCGAATGCTCAATTATATTTGAACCTGAAGCAGCCCACAAAGGCGAAGAAAAAACTCCTGAAAAAGGATGCGAAGGTTCCGGGCTCAGTATCCGCAAAAGCGGATGTCCGGGCTTTTGCGAGATGGGTCCGCTTGTGAGAATCGAACCTGCAGGCGTTCTTTATACGAAAGTAAAGCCCGAAGATTGTAAAGAAATCTACGAAAAAACCGTCAAGAAGGGTGAAATTATTAACAGATTGCTTTTCCATGAAGGCGAGACGGCATACAAAGGGCAGGAAGATATTCCGTTTTACAGCAAACAGACAAGACTCGTTCTTGAAAATACCGGCAAAATTGACCCCGAGCTTATAGAAGAGGCAATAGCAGCAGGCGCATACAGTGCCCTGGAAAAAGCTCTTTTCAGTATGACGCCGGAGCAGGTTGTCGATGAAATATACGAATCAAATCTTCGCGGGCGCGGAGGCGGAGGCTTCAGAGCGGGCACAAAATGGAGACAGGTTGCTTCTCAGAAAGAAAAAATCCGCTATGTTGTCTGTAACGGCGATGAAGGCGACCCGGGAGCTTTTATGGATGAAAGTATTATGGAAGGTGACCCTCACAGGATGATAGAAGGCATGCTGATTGCAGCATATGCCACAGGTTCGCACGAGGGCTACATTTACGTGCGGGCAGAATATCCTCTTGCTGTTAAACGCCTTCAAAACGCCATCGCGCAGGCAGAGGAGGCCGGCCTTATAGGGGACAATATCCTTGGAAGCGGCTTTTCGTTCCGCCTTCATATAAACCGCGGCGCAGGCGCATTTGTCTGCGGCGAAGGTTCGGCTCTGACCTCGTCCATAGAAGGAAACAGAGGAATGCCGCGTGTAAAACCGCCGCGCACTGTTGAACAGGGACTTTTCGGCAAGCCTACGGTTTTAAATAACGTGGAAACATACGCAAACGTCCCGATTATTATCAATAAAGGTGCAAAGTGGTACCGCAGCATAGGAATAGACACAAGCCCGGGCACAAAGGCATTTGCGCTCACCGGGGCGATTAAATATACCGGCCTTATCGAAGTGCCGATGGGAACGACTTTGAGAGAGGTCATATATGACATCGGAGGCGGC
>JAILLO010000005.1 GCA_024693105.1 Clostridia bacterium
GAAGATAAAGAAGATAAAGAAGAAAAACAGCTTAGCCTGTTTTAGAAAAGAGGAAACAATGAGCGGTGCATTACCTGAAGGAAAGCTCGACAGCGAGATTCTGAAAAAGATAGTCTTTGAAAACATTCATTACAGACGGCCGGAAGTCAGGAAAAGACCGGGAATAGGCGAGGACTGCGCAGTTGTTGATTTTGGCGGTTATGACTGTGTCATGTCAACAGATCCGATTACGGCGGCCGTTTCCGATATAGGGCGGCTTTCGATTCATATTTCATGCAATGACATAGCATCAAACGGCGTGCAGCCGGTGGGAATATTTCTTGCGGTTATGCTTCCTTTGGGAACAACGGAGGAAGATATTTCGCATATTATGAAACAGGCTGCAGATGCGGCAGCTGCCGTAAACGTTGAAATTATAGGAGGTCACACCGAAATCACACATGCGGTAAATCAGCCGGTTATAGTTTCGACCGCAGTCGGAAGGAGCCCTGCGGGCTTCAGTGCTTCTGCAGAAGATATGCGCGAGGGTGATGTTATCCTTATGACAAAAAAGGCCGGAATCGAAGGAACGGGAGTCATAGCGTCGGATTATGGGAAGGAGCTTTCAAAGATCCTTTCGCAGCAGGAAATTTCAGAAGCAAGGGCCATGCTTGATTCGGTAAGCGTCGTAAAGGAAGGTGTTGCCGCAGGAAACGTGGGGACGGCGGGAATGCACGATATAACAGAAGGCGGGCTTCTTGGAGCAGTATGGGAACTCTGCCAGATTTCAGGCCTCGGAGCTCTTGTTGAGAAAGATAAAGTTCCCGTATCGGATTTAACGAAAAAGATATGCGATTATTTCGGCATCAATCCTCTCCGCCTTATTTCCAGCGGATGCATGCTGATCATGGTTCATCCCGAAAATGAGGATGCCGTGAAGAATGCGGTTACTGCAGAGGGTGTGGAGATTTCGAGAATAGGCGTAATTACAGGGAAAAAAGACGGGATACTTCTCAAAAGCGGAAGCACGACAGAAGAAATCCTTCCGCCTGCGGCAGATGAGCTTTACCGCGTTGCCGGGCATTTTGAACCCTCACTATAAAAACACAAAACAAATCGGAGAAAAACAAATGGGTGATATTCAGAAAAAAACTTACCATGTCACGACTTTCGGATGCCAGATGAACGAGCATGATTCCGAAATTCTTGCGGGAATGCTTGAGGAAAACGGATATGTGAAGGGAAAAGACAGAAAAAATTCGGACGTTGTGATATTAAATACGTGCAGCGTCAGGGAAAATGCGGACAAACGCTTTTTCGGAACGCTCGGGCAGCTCAAAAAAACAAAAGAGGCGCGGCCGGAGTATACGGTATGTGTTTGCGGATGTATGATGCAGCAACAGCATATAATCGACACAATCAAGCAGAAATATCCGTGGGTTGACATAATTTTCGGAACGCACAATATGCACGAATTTCCCAAGCTCCTTGAATCGGTCATGAGCGAGAGAAAGAAGATTACCGATGTATGGGGAGAGGCGGGCGACATTGTGGAAGGCCTTCCGGCAAAGCGGCTTTACAAGCATAAGTCGTTTGTAAATATCATGTACGGATGCAACAATTTCTGCACTTACTGCATTGTGCCTTATACAAGAGGCAGGGAAAGAAGCCGTGCACCGGAGGATATTATTGCGGAGGTCAGGGACCTTGTAGCCGACGGCGTCAGGGAGATTACTCTGCTGGGACAGAATGTAAATTCCTACAAAGGCAGGAGCAGGTCTGCGGAAAACGAAAAAATATGGGATTTTGCCGACCTTATTTATGCCCTGAATGAAATTGAAGATCTTGAGAGAATCCGCTTTATGACATCTCATCCAAAGGACCTGTCGGACAAGCTTATACAGGCTTATGCGGATTGCGACAAGCTTTGTAATTACATACATCTGCCGGTACAGTCGGGAAGCAGCCGCATTCTCAGGGAAATGAACAGAAAATACACGAAGGAGCATTATCTGGAGCTAATCGGAAAGATAAAAAAAGTCGCACCCGATATTACAATAAGTACCGACATAATAGTAGGTTTCCCCGGAGAAACGGAAGAGGATTTTGAGGAAACACTCGATCTTGTGAAAAAGGTCGAATACGATTCGGCATTTACATTCCTTTATTCCATTCGAAAGGGAACGCCGGCGGCTTCGTATGAAAATCAGATACCCGAAGATATTAAGCATGAGCGTTTTAACAGGCTGGTGGAGCTTATCAACAGCATTTCGGCAGTAAAGAACAAGGCCTACGAAGGCCGTGTTGAAAAGGTTCTTGTGGAGGGAGAAAGCAAGACGAACAAAAAAACTCTTACAGGAAGGACAGAAGGCTTTAAGCCGGTGAATTTCGAAGGTTCAAAGGACCTGATCGGAAGGACGGTAAAAGTCAGAATTACTGAAGGAAAGACCTTCAGTCTGTTTGGAGAGGTAATTACAGACGGCCCGAAAACAGAATGATTCTTTCGTCCGGAAATGAAATAATCATTTCGTTTTCTATTGACTTGAACATAATAAAGAAATATAATTGTATACAAATATACAATTAAACAATCCAAAGGGAGCAGGCGTGAAAAGTCACGATGCTTCCTTTGTGAGATTTTTGCCGAAAGAAGGAGTTTTCGCAGGAATGAGAGCTTTCCTTAAAAGCGGCAAAAGAGACAGGAGACGGACATGGGAAAAACACTTGCATACAAAATTTTGCAGGATCATCTGGTGAAGGGGGATTTCGTTCCGGGCGAAGAAATCACTATCAGAATCGATCAGACACTTACACAGGATTCCACGGGAACCATGGTATATCTGCAGCTTGAAGCTATGGATGTTGACAAGGTGAAAACAGAGCTTTCGGTTGCATATATTGACCACAATACACTTCAGACAGGTTTTGAAAACGCTGACGATCATGCATTTATCAGAAGCGTTGCACAGAGGCACGGCGTGCTTTTCTCAAAACCGGGAAACGGCATCTGCCATCAGCTTCATCTTGAAAATTACGGCAAGCCGGGCAAGACTCTTCTCGGTTCGGACAGTCATACTCCTACAGGCGGCGGACTCGGCATGATTGCAATAGGCGCAGGCGGCCTTGATGTTGCGGTTGCAATGGCAAAAGGCACATACAGCCTCAATGTTCCGAAGATGGTGAAAGTAAATCTGACAGGAAAGCTCAGACCGTGGGTATCGGCAAAAGATGTTATTCTTTACGTTTTAAAGAAGCTTACGGTCAAGGGCGGAGTCGGAAAAATTGTTGAATATACGGGTGAAGGAGTTAAAACTCTTTCGGTTACAGACAGGGCAACCATTACAAATATGGGTGCTGAGCTTGGTGCGACCACTTCGATTTTCCCAAGTGACGAAAGGACTCTTGAGTACCTTACCCAGCAGGGAAGGGCAGGCGATTATATCCCTCTTGAAGCAGACGCGGATGCTGTTTATGATGAGGAACTTGAGGTGGATTTAAGCAGCCTTACACCGCTTGCTGCAATGCCGCACAGTCCTGACAATGTTGATACCGTTTCAAATATAGGTGAGATTAAAATAGACCAGGTTGCAATCGGAAGCTGCACAAATTCATCGTATGCTGACCTGATGAAGGTTGCGGCCATTCTCAAGGGAAAGAAGGTTCATCCTGACGTGAGCCTTGTAATTTCGCCGGGATCGTCAAAGATTATGGCAAAGCTTGCTTCAAACGGGGCTCTTGCCGATATGATTGTGGCGGGCGCAAGAGTTATAGAAAACGCCTGCGGTCCGTGTATAGGAATGGGACAGTCGCCTAAGTCGGGCGCGGTTTCGCTTCGTACATTCAACAGAAACTTCAAGGGAAGAAGCGGGACAAACGACGCTTCGATTTATCTTGTAAGTCCTGAAACGGCAGCTGTTTCGGCAGTCAAGGGTGTGCTGACAGACGGCATGAAGTGCGGCGAGGAGCTGCACGAGGTACTGCCGGTTGATTTTGCCTTCAATGACAATTTTATCGTTTATCCGCAAGGAACGAACAAGTCAAATACCGAAGTCGCAATGGGACCGAATATAAAGCCGTTCCCAAGAAATTCGGCTCTGCCTGAAAATGTTGAGGCAAAGGTGGTGCTTCACGCGGGAAACAATATTACAACCGACGATATTATGCCTTCTGATTCAAGGCTTCTTCCGTATCGTTCGAACATTCCGCATCTTTCAAATTACTGTTTTGAAAAGATCGACAGCGGCTTTTCGGCACGCTGCAAAGAGGCCGGGGCCTGCTGCATTGTCGGCGGAGAAAACTACGGTCAGGGAAGCAGCAGAGAACATGCCGCGCTTGCGCCTCTTTATCTGGGCGTAAAGTTTGTGCTGGCAAAGTCATTTGCGAGAATTCACAGAAACAATCTTATCAACAGCGGAATACTTCCTCTTGTATTTGAAAATCCGAAGGACTATGACGATTTTGAAATCGGACAGGAGCTTGTTATTGAAAATGCCCGGGAGCAGGTCAAAAAAGACTGCATAGTAGTAAAGAACAAAACTACGGGCAGGGAAATCATGACTACAGGCGCTTTTTCGGAATTTGAAGAGGATATGATTCTTAAGGGCGGAAAGATTAATTCTATTAAGTAGGCTGAATTGTCATAAAGAAAGGAATTTACAAAAATGGAAAGCTATACAGAAAGCTTTGAAAAAATAGTGAGCGAACAGCTCGCGAGGCTTGAAAAAATCAAAGCTTCTCCCGAGTATACGGATTTTGCAAAGCTCGACAAAATTGTTGTCGGTATCATAAACGGCGACGGCATAGGACCTTATATAATGGCGCATGCCGTAAAAGTTCTTAATACACTTCTGGGTGAAGAAATTTCCTCCGGCAGGGTTGAACTGCGCAATATAGAAGGACTTACTCTTGAAAACAGAGTTGCAAAGCTTAAGACACTGCCTGATGATGTGCTTGCTCAGATTAAGCAGTGCAACGTACTTTTGAAGGGACCGACCACAACTCCGGACAAATCGGCGGGACTTCCGAATCTTGAGAGCGCAAATGTCGCACTCAGAAGGGAGCTTGACCTTTTCGCAAATGTGCGTCCTGTATCCATACCCGAAAAAGGCATTAACTGGATATTTTACAGAGAAAACACCGAGGGTGAATATGTTCTCGGAAGCAGAGGCGTTGATGTAAACGACGAGATGTCAATAGACTTCAAGGTAATTACGGATGCCGGGACAAAAAGGATTGCAAAGGCAGCCTTTGAATATGCGAAAAACAACGGCAATCTCAATGTTTCAATCATTACAAAGGCAAATATAATGAAAAAAACCGACGGCAAGTTCAAGGATATATGCTATGAAGTCGCTAAGGGATATCCGCAAATCAAAACAGATGACTGGTATGTGGACATAGCGGCGGCAAATTTGGTAAATCCGCAGATGCAGAAGAATTTTAACGTATTTGTTCTTCCGAATCTTTACGGCGATATAATAACAGACGAGGCGGCACAGATTCAGGGCGGCGTAGGCACTGCGGGAAGTGCAAATATCGGAGGCAGCTATGCGATGTTTGAAGCCGTTCACGGAAGCGCACCGAGAATGATAGCCGACGGCCTTACCGATTATGCAAATCCGTCAAGTATCCTCAAAGCCGCATCGATGCTGCTGAGACATATCGGATTTTCCGAAAAGGCACAAAGACTTGAGTCTGCGCTTGCGAAAGCACGCACGGCTGCAAATGTGACAGGTTTTGCGGACGGAGATACGGCGGAGAAATTCATGGCTGTTCTTCTTGAAAATTTGTAGGAGGAGAAAATGGTTCTATATAAATACCCGGGAGCTTTGAAGGAAAACGGACTGCCTATTTCAAACAGTCTCTTCTTTCAGCTCCAGAAGGATATACTGCAGGGCAAACTAAGAGCAGGAAGCAAACTGACGGAGCAGCGCATCTGTGAGCAGTACGAAGTAAGCAGAACTCCGGTGAGAGAGGCGCTTCGCCAGCTTGAAATGGATGGACTCATTGAAAACATTCCGAACAGAGGCGCATTTGTAATCGGCTTTACGGAAAGAGACATAGACGACATGTATGAACTCCGAAAGGCTTATGAAATGCAGGCTGTAAGGTGGGCAATTGAAAGAATAACCGACGAAGAAATGGAAGAACTGGAGGAAACCTTTGAATTCATGGAGTTTTATACCATGAAAAAGGATATCGAGAAGATGCTGAACATCAATATAGGTTTTCATCAGCTGATTTACAAGGCGTCGGGGAACCGTATGCTGAGGCATATGCTTTCTTCGTATCAGATTTATCTTAAGAATTACAGACTTCACAGAATATATGAAGACAGTTATCTTGATACTGTTCTTGAGGAACACAGAATGATTTTTGAAGCGTTCAAGGCACGCGATACCGAAGGTGCCGCGAAGGCCATGGAAAAACACATGAACAGTGCAATCGCAAGGAGAATGCAGGAAAAAGAACTGTAATTACAATTAATGATGACAGGAAACCGGAGGTTTTGGAATTGAAAAGCCAAAGCCTCCGGTCTGCTTTTCAGAAGGTCGTTTTTATGCTTTTCAGGGGACCGTTTTTAGTTATTGACATAAGTTCAAAATATAGTATAATTGACATATGTCCAAAACAAAGCCCCGCGTGGGGCCGGACAGAAAGGAGAGGAGTATTATGCCAAGACCGGTTAAATGCCGCAGAATCTGCTGTATGCCAGTTGCCGACTGCTTCGCTCCTGTTCCTTCGGGAAATTCTCCCGATGACCCCGAAAAAGCCGTATTTATCACGGTCGAAGAGTTTGAGGCCATCAGGCAGATAGATTATCTCGGATTAAACCAGGAGGATTGTGCAACCAGAATGTGTGTCGCAAGAACAACGCTTCAGCGCATATATTCGGAAGCCAGGATGAAGCTTGCCCGAGCTCTGGTAGAAGGGATTCCCCTAAAGATAAAGGGGGGCAATTTCCAGCTCTGTGAAAGTGAAGGAAATATATGCAGCTGCGGGAAATGCCACAAATAATTAAATCAGGCTGTATTACAGACCTGTATGATTAAAACAGCCGGTGTGCAGGCTGTGAAATTTTGTGAGGCTGTGCTTCACAAACAGGCACAAATTATTGATTTTAAGGAGAATGATATTATGGCAAATTGTAGCGGAAGCTGTGGAACGTGCGGAGAAAACTGTGCGGACAGAAAAGAACCTATGAGTTTGATGCTCGAATCAAACGAAGTCAGCAATGTTAAGAAGGTTATCGGAGTTGTAAGCGGAAAAGGCGGTGTAGGAAAATCACTTGTTACTTCCATGCTTTCGGTTCTGATGAATCGCCGCGGTTACAAAACAGCTGTCCTTGACGCAGATGTTACGGGACCTTCCATCCCTAAGGCATTTGGTATCAAATCAAAGGCAACAGCAAGTGCAGACGGAAAATATATCCTTCCTGCAGTTACCAAAACAGGCATAAAAGTTATGTCGGTAAATCTTATTCTTGAAGACGATACAGATCCTGTAATTTTCAGAGGTCCTGTTATTGCCGGAACTGTTAAGCAGTTCTGGACAGACGTTGAATGGGACGATGTTGATTATATGTTTGTTGACATGCCTCCGGGAACGGGAGACGTGCCTCTTACAGTATTCCAGTCATTACCGCTTGACGGAATTGTTATCATGACTTCACCGCAGGAGCTGGTAGGCATGGTAGTGGCAAAGGCCGTAAAGATGGCAGAGATGATGAATATTCCTATTATCGGACTTGTTGAAAATATGAGCTATGTTGAGTGTCCTGACTGCAGTAAGCATATCAGTGTATTCGGAGAAAGCCATATCGACGATATTGCAAAGCAGCACAACCTTCAGGTTCTTGCAAAGCTCCCGATCGACCCTGAATTTGCAAAGGCATGCGACGGTGGCATGATAGAACTCAGCCGTGCAGAGGTCCTCGACAATGTTGCGGCAGCCATTGAAAACTTCGGTATGGTGAACAAAATTGCTGTCACATATGATAACGGCGAAGTTTTCCAGCATTTCGGACATACGGAAACCTTCAAGGTTTACAATATTGAAAGAGGCAGTGTTGTTTCATCTGAAGTAATAGGAACAGAAGGTGCCGGTCATGAAAGCTTGGCAGGCTTCCTTAAGGAAAAAGGCGTTAATCTTCTTATCTGCGGAAACCTCGGCGACGGTGCGAAGAAGGCTCTTGGCGCATCAGGCGTTCAGATTATTGCAGGAGCACAGGGCAGTGCAGATGATGCCGTAAATGCATATCTTGCAGGTGAGCTGAAGCACAATGCAGATGCACACTGCGACCATCACGATCATGAAGACGGTGAGCATTCCTGCGGCGAAGGCGGATGCGGACACAATTGCGGCCATTAATAAAACTTATTTTGTATATATAAAACGCAGCGGTGATTTTACCGCTGCGTTTTATATTTTCAAAGAGACCGGCTTTTGCTCGGTATTTTCTTTTGAAGGCTGTCTGAGACTGCCGGGAAATAAAACAAAAATACCGCAGGAACCCGGTTCCATGCGGCAGGTTATTATCAGAGGTTCTTCATGCAAAGAGATGCAATCGGGCAGCCGGCGCATAAGGGTTTCCTTGCGCTGCAGCATCTCCGGCCGTGAAATATCAGGCTGTGATGGGCTTCCGTGAGTCTGTTTTGGGGCAGTATTTCCATAAGGGCAAGCTCTGTATGCAAAGGATCCTTTTCGCAGCAAAGACCTATTCTGTTGGCAACACGCAGTACATGCGTATCAACGGCTATCCTCTGCTGTCCGAAGCCTACGGCAAGTACAACATTCGCGGTTTTTCTTCCGACACCGGGAAGTGAGACAAGAGCCTCATAATCTTCGGGAACTTCGCCGCCATATTTGCCGGCAAGCTCTTTTGCGGTAAGAATCAGATTTTTTGCTTTTGTTTTGTACATACCTATCGAGTGTATGATTTCGGATATTTCATCCGCAGATGCTTCCGAAAGCGAAAATGCATCAGGATATTTCGAAAAAAGAGCGGGCGTGACCTTGTTGACGCTTACATCTGTAGTCTGTGCCGAAAGCATGACGCTGCACAGAAGCTGAAAAACATCTGAATGGTTCAGGGCGCAGCCTGCATCGGGGTATGCTTTTGCAAGTATGTCGAGTATTTCGGTTATTTTGAGTTTGCTTCTTATCGTTCCCATGAAAAATCCTCCGTCAAAAGAAAAAACGGCTTCTTCGTATGATTTAAGATTAGCACAGGCGGAATTTGACCGCAATCCGTATAATTTATAATGAAAAATTTTTCCGGACCGCTGTGACTGCTGCGTGACTGTTTTTTGACTGTTGTTTTACATATTAACAATAAAATGTATGAAGAAATTCCGACTTTATAAAATAAATATTAATTTTCCGACCCGCGGGTCGGAAAGCTGTTGACATTGAGTTTGTTTTGAGTTATATTGTAGCATGTCATGAAATATCCGACCCGTCGGTCGTATTGCTTTTTCAAGCCGACCGACGAGTCAAGGAAAGCACAGGCAGGTCTTTGTGCCGATAGCGGCATCACAGACCGGGAATATAAATGCTATTAAATACGGAGGTGCCGAAATTGAGAGAAGATAAGGAAAAGATTAAAGAAATTATGACTGACGCAGAATCAGGAACTGCTGCTTCGCCTACAGAGGAAACGGCAGTGAAAACAGGCAAAGGAAAAAGAAAATGGATTAAATCGCACAAATTGCTTTCAGTAGCAATTGCGCTTATTGTGCTGCTCGCAGGAGTACGTGTCGGATCGTTTGCCATGAGCAAAATCAGCCCGGAAAAGGACGAGGCAATTCCGGTTAATGTAAGAGTTGCGACTGCCGATTACGGTTCGATTTATTCGACGGCGCCGCTTTCGGGAAGAGTTTCTCCTGCGGAGGAGGTTGCGCTTGTTCCGCTGGCTCAGGGAAAAATTGCGGCGGTAAATGTAAAAGTGGGAGATTATGTACAAAAGGGTACGCTTGTTGTTGCGCTTGACAAAGGAGCAACGGCTGCAAATGTCAGCCAGGCGAAGGAATCTCTCAATGTAGCAAAGACTACTTTCGACAATATGGCCGCACTTTATGCGGAGGGTGCAGTCAGCAAGAGCTCTTATGACAGTGCAAGGCTGAACTATGTTACGGCAAGAGAAGGCTACAATTCGGCTGCTGAAATCTGCAGCAATTACAATGTAGTTGCGCCTATTTCGGGTTATGTTACATCGGTAAATGCCGAAGTCGGCGGAATTGCAGGTGGCGGTCCTGTTGTTACAATTGCCAATATTGACAATCTGGTTATTTCAACAACTGCATCTGAATATATCGCAAGTCTTCTCAAGATTGGTGATGTTGTTGATATCGAAATCGACGGAATCGAAGACCGGACTTTTAAGGGAACAGTAACGGAATTTGCACCTGTTCCGGCTATGGGGACGCTGACATACCCAATTACCATCACTATTGACAACACCGAAGGAAAAATTATGTCAGGTATGTTTGCCGAGGTCAGATTCAAGGCGGAAGAAAGCCACAACGTTGTATGCCTGCCGTCGGATTCTGTAATTACAAAGGGCGGAAAACAGGTTGTGGTTACTCTTGACAAGAACAATATTCCTTCATTTGTTGAAGTGAAGACCGGCATTGACAACGGCGAATATGTTGAAATTACAAAGGGAATCAAAAAAGGCGACACGGTTGTTGTTTCGGGAATGGACTTTGTTACAGAAGGCATTGAAGTAAAGGTCCTTTCAGACAGTGACGCTGAGAAAAACGTGAAAAAGACAGAGAAAGACAAAGACTGAGACGAGAAAAAATTACAAAGATAATTACCACAGACTGCGGTAAATGTAAAGCCTGCCGCCTTTATGAACCGGCGGAGGGCTTGAAAGGATATATAGGTAGAGCATATGAATTTATCAGCATTGGCAATAAAGAGACCTGTAGCTGCCGCCATGCTTACAATCATGGTAATTGTTGTGGGTTTCATTTCGGTTATCGGTATTCCTCTTGATCTGATTCCGAATATTGAACTTCCTGTAGCGCTTGTAATGACGACATACAGCGGTACATCACCGGAAGAAATGGAAAGCATGGTGACAGAGCCTATTGAATCGGCGCTGGCATCGACCGAAAATCTTGACAGCATGATGTCATACAGTATGGAAGGCTCGTCAATTGTAGTTGTGCAATACGCTTTTGGCACCGACATGGAGTTTGCAACTCTTGAAATGCGTGAGAAGATTGCAAGAGTAAAAAGCTTTCTGCCAAAGGATGTAAGCGACCCGATGGTTATGAAGATGGATATGAACAGCATGCCGGTACAGCAGATATTTGTATCCTCAGAGACATTGACACTTACTGAGATAAACAGAATTATTGATGATAATATTTCACCGAGAATAGAACGTTGCGATGGCGTGGCTTCGATAAATGTAATGGGCGGAGTTGAGGACGAAATCGCAGTAAAATTCAATCAGGAGGAGCTTGGCACGTATGGCCTTTCGCTTTCTACGATTGCGCAGCTGCTTGGTGCGGAGAACATAAATCTTCCGAGCGGAAATGTCAACAAAGGAAGTACGGAGGTTATAGTAAGAACAATAGGTGAGTTCGAAAACGCGGACGATGTAAAAAATCTGCCGGTTACAATCTCCGATATGAGTATTGTGAGACTCGGTGATATTGCAAGCGTAGAGCAGGGAATCAAGAAACAGGAAACAGCAACGCATGTTGACGGTGTTACCGCGATAGGCATAATGGTATCAAAGCAGTCCGACGCAAATACGGTTTCCGTTTCGGATGCTGTCGGCGAGGCACTTGAGGAACTGGAGCAAGACTATCCGGAACTTCATTTTGTCGTAGGCTATAATTCTGCGGATTATATCGAAAAGTCGGTTAATTCCGTTGCGACTTCGGCACTTGAAGGTGCTGCACTGGCTATTATCGTAGTATTCCTGTTCCTGAGAAATGTAAGAACAACAATTATAATAGCAATCTCCATTCCGACATCACTGTTTGCGGCATTTGCTGTAATGAGCTGGAGAGGGATGACTCTGAATATTATCACATTGTGCGCACTGACAATCTGCGTCGGTATGCTTGTTGACAATGCGATAGTTGTGCTGGAAAACATTTTCAGACTGCGGCAGGAAATTCCGGATGCCGCAGAAGCTTCGCGTAAGGGTGCGACGGAGGTTTTTGTTGCCGTAGTTGCATCTACACTTACGACAATCATGGTATTCCTTCCGATTGCTCTTTCGGGAGGACTTGCCGGAATGATGTTCAAGGATTTCTGCCTGACTATTGTAATTGCCCTCCTTGCGTCACTTCTTGTGGCTGTAACTGTTATTCCTATGCTTTGTTCCAAGATAATGCAGGGAACTGTATCGACCACATATATGCGTATTGGCAAAAGGCGTTACAAATACAGATTTATAAACAAATTCTCGGATTTCATCGAACGTCTGACGGAAATGTACGAGGCTGCAATAAGGAAGGCACTCGGGCGCAAAAAGAAAATTATCGTGTCAAGTATCTGCATTTTCCTGGCATCACTCCTTCTGCTTCTGACTGTGGGATTTGAACTGATGCCTGAGAGTGACGAGGGAATGTTCTCCGTAACTGTAGACGTTCCGGACGGTACTTCCCTTGACGATACGGTGAAGATTATGTCTGAAATAGAAGATTATATTCTGGCACTTCCTGAGCTTGAGCATGTTTCTATGTCGACAGGTTCGCTTTCAAGCATGTCTCTTGACGGAAATGCCTCACTGACGGCTTCACTTATTGACAGAACAAAGAGAGACAGAACTGCTGCCGAAATAGCGGAAAAGCTTGAAAAGGATCTTTCATATATCACGGAAGCGGATATTTCGGCAAGTGCATCCGATTCGATGGGCAGCATGTCCGGAAGCAGTGCGGATATTTCACTTGTAATAAAGGGCAAGGATATCTCAAGACTTCAGGAAATAGGCTATGACATGCGAGATCAGCTGAAAAATATGGACTGTGTGACAAGCGCAGAACTTGATGTTGCCGAAGGAAGCCCTGAAATTCAGGTTGTAATCGACAGAATGGCAGCGGCACATTACGGTGTCACCGCGGCACAGCTTGCGTCAGGTCTCTCGTCGGCACTGGACGGAACGACAGCCACAAAGGTGACTGTTGACGGAAGCGAAATAGATGTAACGCTTTCGCTTGACGACAAAGCCGCAGCTTCTGTTGAAAATCTGAAAGACATTAAAATCATGGGGTCGAAAGGTGTTTCGGTTCCGGTAGGTCAGATTGCAAAATTTGAAAACGGCAGCTCGCCTGCATATATTTACAGGGTAAATCAGACCAACACAATACAGCTCAATGTAAATGTTGAAGGTACAAGTGCAACCGGAGGGGCAAGTGAAGTAGCGGAATTTGCCGAGAATTATCAGTTCCCTGACGGATACTATTATGAGAACAGCGGAAGCTACGAGCAGATGATGGATGCCTTCGGAAGTCTGTTCAAAGCGCTTATAGCAGCGATTGCGCTCGTATTTCTGCTTCTTTCCGCACAGTTTGAATCGGTTAAGATGGCTGTCGTTGTAATGATGGCAGTTCCTTTTGCGATGACAGGTGCTTTTATAGCAATGTTTTTCACGGGAACATCGCTTTCAATGACCTCCTTCCTCGGTCTGATCATGCTTGTCGGTACAGTAGTAAACAACTCAATTCTGTTGGTTGAATTTATTAATCAGTACAAAGAAAAGCTCGGCGTAGGAGAAGCTCTTGTTCTTGCGGGAAAACTTCGTCTCAGACCGATTCTCATGAGCTGTGTTACAACAGTTGTGGGCATGATTCCTCTTTCGCTGGGAATAGGAGAAGGCGGAGAAACTCTTGCACCTATGGCAATCTCCATTATAGGAGGCCTGACGGCATCTACAATTATTACACTGTTCCTTGTACCGGTACTCTATTCCGTTATTTATAACAGAGATATGAAACGTGCGGAAAAGAAGGCAGCAAAGGCCGCTGAAATCAAGCTTCTTGAAGCAGAATGGGAAAAGGAGGATCTTGAAAATGCAAGATAAGCAGGACAAAAAAGAACTCCGCCGCAACAGCATTATGCAGGCCGCGATGGAACTTTTTATGGAAAACGGATATCAGAATACAAAGGTTTCCGATATTGCGAACAAATGCGAAATCGGCAAAGGAACCTTTTATGAGTATTTCCCTTCAAAACAGGAGCTGCTTTTGGAACTTCTGAATTCATCGGTACTTGAGGAAGAAATATCGGTTGCGAATGCTGTAAATAAATTTGATACTACAAAAGAAAAACTTGCGGCATATATCAATTTCCAAAGTGCACTTATGAAGAGAGTCGGAGCAAGTCCGATTGAACTTCTTCAGCAGGTTCAGTCCTGGGGCTGGGATTCTGACAACGCGAAAGTGTTTTTTACAGGAATCAGCAGGATTGCACGTGAGTATTACGATACGCTCATGGGAATAATCACCTGCGGCATCAAAAACGGCGAGCTCAGCGATATTGCAAACCCTCATATGGTGGCGACAGCAATGGGCGGTGCGATAACTGCTTTTGTCAAAGCGCATTCACAGGTGTTCTGCCGCAGTAAATGCATCCATACAAATATGGGTGCCTGTCCGGAGAAATGCGAGTTTGCGCGTGAAACGGAAAGCTGGAGTGTGGAAGAATTTGTGGATTTGCTTTGCGGTGCATATCTAAAACAGCAAAATTCATAACGGCTCACCGGACCAAAACCTCAGGCTCTTTGTGAACAAAAACCTCAGGCTCTTTGTGAACAAAAACCTCAGGCTCTTTGTGAACAAAAACCTCAGGCTCTTTGCATCTTGTTATATTATCGAATTTGTGTTAAACTACAGTTTGAAGTGTGTGAGCCGGAGGCATCTTATGGAAAAACTTAAAGATATTTTATATGACAAAAATGACATACTGATAGCATTTCTTATTGTTGCGGTCGCAGCTCTTGTGATAGTCCTGAGAGTCAATGCAATTATGGATTATCCGCAGCTTCTGATAGCACAGGCAAAAGAAAACGCGGCGCAGGCGGATGCGGAAAATCAAAGCGGAGATTCTGCAGATACCGGTGTTTCTTCACAAAGCGGAGAAAGCTCCGATTACGAGATGCCAAACCTTGCCGGTGCGGATAGTGATAATGCATCTGAGGGAAAAAGCACAGATACTGAAAAGAAAGCTGCCACAAGCGGCAAAAATGCTTCTTCTGCGAAGTCCGAGCAATATTCCGTATATATTAATTACGGTGAAACCCTCTACACGGTGGGTGAAAAATTTGCGGGTATAGGACTGTTTGATTCTGCCGACGATTTTGTGAAGATGGTCGAAAGAAAAGGCGTTGCAACAAAGATACAGGCCGGCAATTTCATTATTCCGGCAGATGCAACAGAAGAAGAAGTTATCGAATGTCTGGTGAAATAATACCGGCGCTGTCCTTACATACAGCTGAATCAAATGAGATGAGGGGGCTTTCGGAAGAAAGCTCCTTTTTTGCCGGATGCCTTTTGAACTGCGCAAGAAATAAAAAATTCTGCCGGGCATATGAAACGCAAAAGTTATATAAATAATTACTGAGATATTGTATAATACTTCTTATGATAAAGATTACAATTACAGAAAATGAAAGCGGGCAGAGACTTGACAGGTTTCTGAAGAAATATCTGAAAAGCGCACCTCTTGCGCGCATTTACAGAATCCTGAGAAAGGATCTGAAGGTTAACGGCAAAAGAGAGGACGCAGACTATATGCTTGCTGCGGACGACGAGCTGTGCCTTTATATAAACGAGGAGGAACTGGCAGGCTATACAAAACAGTCGCTCTCCCCGCATGCGAAAAGGCAGTTTGCAATAGCATACGAGGATGAAAATGTTCTCGTTGTCGAAAAACCTTTCGGGCTTCTTACCCACGGGGACGCTCACGAAAAAAAGAACACACTGGCAAATCAGGTTTGCGGATACCTTCAGGAAAAAGGAGAGTACAATCCGGCATGCGAGCGTACATTTGTACCGTCTCCGGTGAACAGGCTTGACAGAAATACGACGGGCCTTGTAGTTTTCGGTAAGAATGCCGCAGCTCTGAAGGACCTGAATTTCATGATTCGCGAAAGAGGTTATGTCAGCAAGTATTATCTCACCGTAGTTGCCGGTGAGCTTGAAGAAAAACTTGTTCTTCGTGACAGGATGCAAAAGGATGAAAAATCAAATACCGTAAGTGTCCTTCCGCAGGAAAACGGAGAGGGAAAACTGATGGAAACGGTTGCAAGGCCGCTCCAAAGCAGGAGAGGATATACGCTTGTTGAGGTTGAACTTGTTACGGGAAGAACACATCAGATCCGTGCTCATCTCGCAAAAGCGGGGTATCCCGTGATTGGCGATTCAAAGTACGGCAAGCCGTTTGTGAATGAAAAAATAAGAAAAAAATTCGGGCTGACCACGCAGTTTCTGCATGCATACAGACTCAGATTCGAGTCGGGCAGCGGAAGTCTGCAATACATGACCGGACTCGAAATAAAGGCAAAGCTGCCGGCTGATTTTGAGCTGATTAAGACACGGATTTTTGAATCTGCCGATTCCGAACAAAAGAGGAGCAGGTTCGAAGAGACGGGAAAACCGGCAGGTGTCAGTCATAAAGGACACAAAAGTAACGGAGGAAATAAATATGACCGAGGAAGAAAAAATTAATGAAAAAACAACAGAGTCTGAGGAAAGGACATCTGTTGAAGGTGACGAAGTGTCGGGAAGGCAGTCCGCGGTTTTCGCAGATCTGCCCGAAACATCGGAAGGAAAGGGCGAAGTCAGTGAAGTGAGTGCTTTAAGAAAAATTATGGAATGGGTAAAAGATATTGTTATAGCAATAATAATTGCGGTTCTGGTTATGCAGTTTATTAAGCCTACAATAGTTAAGGAAAGCTCCATGGAACCAACGCTTTACGCAAACAATTATCTTTTCCTCAGCAAACAGTCATACACATTTTCAGAGCCGGAGCGTGGCGATATAGTTGTATTCCACACGAGTCTGACAACGGCAGACGGCAAGGAAAAATTGCTGATAAAGAGGGTTATCGGACTTCCGGGCGATGAAATCTCAATAAGCGAAGGTCAGGTTTACATTAACGGCGAAGCAATAAACGAACCTTATATCAAAGACGGATTCACGCCGGGATATGTTGAGCCTCTTGTGGTTCCCGAGGATTCTCTCTTTGTAATGGGCGATAACCGCGTGGTAAGTATCGACAGTCGTTCCGAGACGGTAGGCTGCATAAAAATCTCGGCAATTGTCGGGAAAGCATTTCTCAGACTTTATCCGTTTGATCAGATTTGTACGTTCTGACAAAGCGGATGAGAATGTTTTTTGCGCAGAACAGAAATCCGCAGAAATACAAAAGTCAGGAGTTCAAGTATTACAAATACGGAGAAACATATGAAAGAAAAGAAAACGGTAGCAAACAACAAAAAGGCACGCCATGAGTATTTCATTGAAGAAGTTTACGAGGCAGGAATTGTGCTGACGGGAACGGAGATTAAATCTGTTCGTCAGGGCAAGGTCAATATAAAGGAAAGTTATGCAAAAATCGAAAACGGCGAAATGATTATTTACAGTATGCATATAAGTCCGTACGAGCAGGGGAACCGTTTCAATGCAGATCCTCTCAGACCGCGCAAGCTGCTTTTGCACAAGCAGGAAATTCGCAAACTGATCGGATATACAACGCAAAAGGGCCTTACCCTTGTACCGCTGAATATGTATATTAATGAAAAAGGTATCGCCAAAATGGAAATAGCTGTTGCAAGGGGAAAGAAGCTTTATGACAAACGCGAGGACCTTGCAAAGCGCGATACGGACCGCAAGATGCAGCAGGCCATGAAAAAATACAGTCGATGATTTGCAGCCGGCTTTCGCAGACTTGTTTTTGCAATGGAAATGTTACATATTTTAAATATAATTTGACTTGAAAATATTCGGGTCCGGTTATATAATTTCTTAAACCGAATCGGAAGCAAGTCATCCGGTTCATTATGGGGGTGTAAAGGTTTCGACGGGGGTGTAGAAGCCTGATAAGCGAGCCGCAGTCTGCCGGGTCTGCGTTAAAAACGGCACGTTAAATATAAACGCTAAAAATACAAACAATTGCGCATTAGCTGCATAGTTCAGCGCCGCACAAGCGGTTGCGTCGTCGGCCACGGCTTACCCGTAGACTGTGATACCGGCGTCGATTATACGGGAAAACCTTTTGTAAGCTCCCGGTAGCAGAAGGGAACAACGGGATAGCGGACACAGAAGCCTGCCTTTGGGCGTCTGTCGAAGCAAAGCTTTAAATCAAAGGCTGCGCTCGGAGAAAATCATGTGGAAATGCTTTCGGACAGGAGTTCGACTCTCCTCATCTCCACCAGAACAAAACAAGAACCTGCCCAAGAGGCAGGTTCTTGTTTTGTTTTACAGAAACTGAGGAGAGTCGAACTCGAAAGAGCGCGAGCGTAAAGCGAAACGATCCGGTGGATACATTCTGCTGGGCAATCGAGAATGGCATCATTCAGGGTATGGGTGACGGCACTCTCAATCCGGCGGGCGAACTTACAAGAGGCCAGTTTGGTCTTCTGCTGGAGCGCACAGTGAAGACAATAAGCATATAGGAAAAAGGCATTTTCAAAATAAGTAAAAATAAGTATTTTGGGAATACGCATATATGAGCCGGTCCTGTACCGCAAATAGTATAAAAAACGACAGCTAAATAATCAAAAGAACGAGGGGTACGGAAACAATTCCGTACCCTTTGGCATAGTGTGTAAAAACGGGGATTTTGCGACATTTTTCAAAATATGGACTCAGAAGGAGGTCATGCCGTGGTTCCTTATGAGAAAATAAAAAAATGCGTTTTATTGACATATGTCAGAAACCGAAATAAAATATAATTGTTATATATTTATACATTTGAGACTGTAAGGAGGTGCCAGTATGTCATTTGTTCAAAATAATGAGTCTGCATTTAATGACTCCCGTACCCGCAGCAATCGTATAACTCCATGTTCGGGTATGTGTTCTCTTTGCATGGAGGGCTGTGAGGGTACATGTGAAATAGGGTTGTCGGCCGTTCGTGGAAAAGCAATGGTTTATCCTACAAACAC
>JAILLO010000023.1 GCA_024693105.1 Clostridia bacterium
TCACAGCACTTGTCGCAAATATCCGACAGAATATTTTCATATTCTTCCCTGACTTTTCCGACAAATGCACCTGTCATATTTTCGTTGCGGAGCGGTGCGTATTCCTCGTCATTAATCAGATCAATGACTTTGCCTGATGCAGTACCTTTATCCGTAACAGTAATTATCGCACGAAATTCATCATTCATAAACCCGGTTTCATAGACAAAACCGGGTTCGGTCTTTCGGAATCCATATTTTGTGAGGCGCTCCACGTCAAAGCGCTTTCGCTCAAATATTTTTTCTTCGAATTTCAATTATGCCTCCTCCGATTTCTTCTCCGGTAAACCGGACCGCTGCTCTGCCATATAGTATTTTTCAAGTTCTCCCTTGCAGCCTTCAAATACTTCCTTCAACCTTGGATCGAACTGGGTTCCCATGTTTTCGAGAATAATCCGGTTTGCGTCCTCAATAGATATAGGCTCCTTGTAGCATCTTACGCTTACAAGCGCGTCATAAACGTCCGCAACAGCCATAATTCTGGCCTCAAGCGGTATCATGTTTCCAACAAGTCCGTCCGGATAGCCCTTACCGTCCCATCTTTCATGGTGATGCCTTGCAAGGTTGTAGGCAATCTTTACAAAAGCAGGCTCTTCTATGCCGTCAAGAAGTATATTTACTATCTCGCCGCTTTTAACCGCATGGCTTTTCATAATTGCGTATTCTTCATCTGTAAGCTTGCCCTGTTTTGTAAGTATATTTGAATCTATAACTACCTTTCCGAGGTCGTGCGTCGGTGCAGATCTGATTATATAATCCTCCATTTGGTCGTCAATGTCAAAAGTATGCTGCTTTCTTATTTCATGTGTAATTATGGCAATAACGGCACTCGTTCTCTTGACATGACCTCCCGTATTGTCATCACGGTTTTCAATCATGTCTGCCATACCCATAACTACTTTTCGCTGGATGCCCTTTATGTTCTCGGTTTTGGCGATAATTTCAGCATTTAACGTCTTATTGTACGAAGCAATTATATCATGGTTTTTCTGTTCTTCGGTAGCATCACGTATATCAAGCAGATAACCTTGTTTTTTTCCGTCTCTTCTTATGGAAAAATGGCTTATCTCGCATACACAGGTCATGTTGCCCATCTGAAACTTTGTAGATGTTTTCCCCTTTTTTTCGTAATTATCTATAGTTTCATAGATTAGCTCATTTGTAGCGACCGACTTTTGGATTTTGGAGTCAACCCTCTGATATTCAAACTGCGGGAAGAATTCAAGGCATTTGTAATTACAGCTGAGGAACTGCCGCCTCAGACCTATTGCAAGATATCCCCTCGTCCCGTGGTAATTCTGCTGCTCCGAAATAAGGCAGGAAATGTCGTGAGTGTGCGCGTAGTCATAATCTATCGCTATTACAAAGTCGCCTATTATATAAAGAAACGGCAGAAGTGAAAAATCCATGTCGTTCAGAAGTTCTATCACATATACACTTATTCCAAGCCCTACCACAGATGCATAAAGTGTAAGATTTCTTCTTGAATAAGTGCCCCTTCTCAGAAAACTTACGACCAGCACAGCAACCAGAGCCATCAGTACAATGACCAGATATATCACATGAAACTTCATAAGCGGTCCGGGAGTCATCTTTGTAGCCATCCCGATTCCCGTGTCTACTATTTCAAGAGTTTTATAATAAAGGTTGTTGTGAACGCACAGACAAATTACTGCCATATGCACCAAAGCTATACCGTATACTAAAATCTTCAGCCACGGTTTTGCTATTATTCCGAGCGCATGCAGCATTGCAAACAGCAGTACGGCCAAAATGAAGGTACTGTCAAGATATATAAAGCAGAACAGCAGCTTTGCGCCCTCCACCGTTGTGACCATGGTCTTAAGCCAGTATGCAAGAAGTATTATCGGAACAAAAACAACAATGGTCCAGTAATAAATATCTATGTTGTTGTAATTCTTCTGCGCCATATGAATGAATATACATACGGATAGCAGCAGACATATTCCAAAGGCTACAGACATCATAAATTCTTTTCTCCCATGCTGTTATCATCTACAACTTCCTGAATTAATTCGAAATAAAATTCGGATCCTTCTCCTACCGAGCTTATCAGGTTAAGCTTTGAACCCATAATTTCCAACAGTCTTATGACGAGATAAAGTCCAAGATCGTCCTTTGTCAGGTCCTTGAGTTGCCTACGTGCGCCCTGATCCGAAATTTGTTTTATCAGTCTTTCTTTTTTAGCATCATCTATGCCGCCACCGCTGTCCTTTACCGAAAAGAGTAAATGTATCTTTTTCTCGGACGATTTTCCGTATACAGAGAATTTAACAAATCCCTGCTTTGTATATTTCGAAGCATTGTTAATAAGTGCCAATAAAATCTGTTTAATTCGCCCCTCATCGCCTATAAGCATATCCGGCAGATTCTGTGAAACATCAACCACATAAGACAGTCCTTTTTCCTGCATAACTCCGGAAGTGAAAGTATACACATCTTTTAGCATTTTTTTGAGAGAATATTTTTCTCTTTTGATTGTTATCTTTCCATCTTCAAGACTGTCGGAATTCAGTACTCCGTCTATAAGTGAAAGAACAATTCTTCCCAGATTGTCTATTTCTCTTGCGTATGACTTAATCGTCGTTTCCCCGCTTTCGGCAAGAATCTTTTCATCCAGTTCCATAATGCTTTTCAGCGGATTTCTGATTTCATACGATATATTGGAAAGGAAAGCTCCTTTAGCGCGGTTTTCCGCTTCCACTTTGCTGACATTCTCCTGAATTGCGGAAAGTTCCCGTCTTTCGTCATTAACAACCTGTATTGCGAATACAACCTTTCTGAGAGGCTCACCCTCAATTCTGTCCATGGCAAAAAATCTGCATTGTACCCATCCGTAATGCTTGCTGATGTATTCACATACGATACTGTCTTTTTCCATTCTTTCGTTCAGCGTGGAAAGGTCGCCAAACTCAGTCGCAGTCTGAAGATAAGATTCTGTAGCATCCCACTCGAAGAGATTTTTCATTTGTTCTGACGCGCCTAATTCTTTAGGACGCAGCATCTCAGAATCCGGGTCGGAATTTATAACGATAATTTCATCGTTTACAAGATCTATGATATAAATAATCGAATATATGACCGACATGTACGAAAGACCGCTTTTGCGCTCTTCCATTGCCTTATATGCGCTTTTATAAGAAATCGTCGCCACAATATATCCCATAAAGATCATTATCCATAAGCCTACCATTACAGCCAGGCCGTAAAAACCGACTCCTTCGGTGAAGCTCCTGTGGAATTTGTAATTTATCTCAAAATCGGATATATCAATATCATCCAGAAAATACAGTATCATTCCCATCGTAAGTTCCGAATGTGCCCCGATGTTCAGTTCCCTGTCTTTCTCAGAAGGATAGTATATAATATAATCACCCTTTGTAAGCGGAATCAGAAGATCACCGTCATTAAGGTATTCAAGCTTGATGTCCTTAATTTTATAATCTCTGAGATCGATTTTCTGGACAGCCTCCTTGTCGGTTCCGACAAACTGGTGAATTTCAACAATTCCGCACCATGCATTATTGATAAAGCAGTCATCCTTTATGTTTAACCTCATTTTCCAGGTCTCTACTTCATAAGGTGTCTTGTTATAAAATGTACCGTCAATTGTCCGGGCCGAAAGGTCCACAATTTTTCCGTAACAGTCAAAATCTCTTTTCACCCAGCTGCTGGTATTGTCCTGACGATTCCCCAGATGGAAGCAGACTTCCCCTTCTTCTGCGCCTTTTATTGTGTAAATCTTACTGTTAAAGTCTATATTGGACACTGCCTGTCCTACTATGCCCGCAATAATAATAACCGCGATAAGCGCCAGTACTTTCTTTGTCTTTTCACCATGTTCTTTCTTCATAATTTTTACCTTTGAAAAACATAAAACTACAACAAAAACTTGCTCCTGTCTTATATTTTACCAAATCTGCACGGAAAGAAATTAAATATATATTAAAAATAACAAAACGGTCCGTTTTTTCGCTTGATATACGTCACTTGTAATGATAAAATTAAAAATCAGCGTTTGGGGAAACGTGATTAATCGGGGGGAAATATGGGGATACTTATGATTTTAAGATCAGAGATATTATCTATCATGCTGATAACATTCCTGATCTTTTACAATTTGAAAGGTTTAAAATACCGAACCGGAAAAAATTATTTTCTAAGTCTGGCACTTGCCTGTCTTGGGCACAATCTTATGGCCTTTATTACGGAAATTACCGTAAATATGCCCTCTGTTCCGCCTTTGCTGAACAGAGTCTGTCATTTGCTCTTTTTCTTGTTTTCACTTATTTATACGATTAAATACTTTGAATATGCATTGTCACTGACAAAGCTCAACAAAGATATTACAACTTATCTGACGCTTGCCTATTTTGTCAGCGGAACATTTTTTGTAATTACGCTTACATCCGACATCGAATATGTACACGGCGAAATAACAAGCTACAGCAGCGGCATCGGTCCGACGCTTTGCTATGCGTTCGGTTTCTTCCTGTTTATACTTGCCGATATAATAATCATCCTCGAAAGGAAGGTTATCGAAAAGCATGTCCTTTACAGCATTCTTCCGTTGTCATTTCTGACTTTGGGATTTATTATACTGCAGATTTTCATACCTCAGTTTCTTTTTACCGGCCCTGCCCTTACTCTGTCTGCACTCGGGCTTTTCTTTGCTGTGGAAAACCCTATACAGAAGCTCCAGAAGAGAGCTCTTATAGATTATAACACTCAGACCTGGAACAGAAACTGCTACGAAGACGATATAGAAAACGAACTGCGCCAGAGGCTTGCATCTTCCAACAGCTTTATATATGTTCTCGGAGACATTAACGGACTCAAAGTCACAAACGACACACTCGGGCATCTCGCAGGAGACAAGCTTATTATAGAATGTGCGAAAATCATGACGGAGTTTTTTCAAAATGCCTACAAGATATACAGAATCGGTGGGGATGAATTTGCAATAATGTATTTTTCGGTTCCTGCGGAAATCGTTCGCAAAGAAGTTGAAACTGTATCGGAAAAGATAAAACAGCTTCAGTTTTCGCCGGAACTTTCTGTAAGCATGTCCTTCGGAATAGCCGAAAAACAGGGCGATGACACAATTAACGATGTAATGCAAAAGGCGGATTCCAATATGTACGAAGCAAAAAAAGCATATTACAGTGCAAAGGCCGCCACCGAAGCGCAATGAAAAACCGCATATACTTCATTACAAAGTACCGAACAAAGTACCGAACAAAGTACCGAACAAAGTACAATGATAAAATGACAAAAGCAACCGTTTGAATTTTGATATAATTCCGGTTGCTTTTTATATTTATATTTGCCAATTTATATATGTTTGTCTGTTTTTTTTCAGTGAAAAACCACCTGATTTTTTCCGTTGCCCTTGCCCTTATAAAGATTTTTGTCGACAATTTCCATAAGTCTGCTCATACTGAGGCCGGAATCCAGCTCCGACATACCTATCGTAACCGTTACTCTTACCGGTTCCTGACCTTTATAGAAAATAAACTGCTGCTCAATTCTGTCTCTTATAATTTCGGCAACATAAATACCCTCTTCCTTGTCACCTTCCATAAGAATCAGGATTTCTTCGCCGCCCCATCTGAAAGCTTTGTCATCAGGCTTAAGCGTACCAAGAACAATTCCTGCAACGAGTTTCAGCACAGCATCGCCGCAGTCATGGCCGTATGTATCGTTTACCTTTTTAAAATCGTCAATATCCAGCATTAAAAGACAAAATGACTTTTTCCCGCTCTTTGACTGATTGTATGCGTTCTGCAGATAAAGGTTCATCTTTCTTCTTGTAAAAAGCTCTGTCAGAGGATCTTTGGATACATATTTTTCAAGCTCGTTCATAAGGAATCTTCCACCGAACAATGAAAGAAGATTTACCCCGATTGTTGTAAATAAAAGGCACAGAATCCGAAAGGCCATATTTGCCACAAAATAATCGTCTCTTATCGGAAGAAGTACCTCAGGATTTATAATCCATGAAATAGTCAGTGATATAAGCAGCCCGGCCGAAGTAACCTGCACAAGTCTCAAATCAAAGAAAAACGCCTCACCGAGAAGGAAAAGAAGTATAAATACCCACAATTCACGAAACGGCCAAATATATGAAATACCGTTCCACTGAAGTACGGCTATCAGCGCTATTGTGTACTTTCCAAAGAAAAGCTTGTTTTCTTTGAGCATACCGTCTTTATCAAATCCCGTCAAAATAAAATATATGCCAAGTCCAAGAAAGGATAAATCCATGACATTGAACAGCAACAAATATGTTTTGTCTACTCCGGGAAAAAATCCGGTAAAATTAAGTATTGTAATTGTAAAACTTGCCAAAAGACAGACCGCAGGCACAATCAGCATGACAATCTTGTAGACAAGCTTGTTGTATGTGTCTAAGGCTGTTAATTCTCTCCCCATATCAAAATCTTCACCACCACCAAATTTCCTTGCTTAAGGACATAACCTGCATATCAGTAATGAATGATTTACCGTCAAATTCCCCCGATGACATATTTTTTATTATAACAGAAAAATAACATTTTATCAAAAAAACATTTTTGAATTGTCCGAAATTTCATTTTGTGACCCGAAAGTCGCTGTTTTCAGTGGCTTTTGGGTTTTGCTCTTTTTGTGACCCGAAAGTCGCTGTTTTCAATGGCTTTTGGGTTTTGCTCTTTTCATGCCTGCCGGCTTCCGGCTCCGTCTTCGGGGGACCTGATTCAAAGCTCCGTTTTCCGGCTGCCTAATTCAAAGCTCCGTTTTCCGGCTGCCTGATTCAAAGCTCCGTATTCCTTCTGCCGGCTTCAAAACTCCGTATTCCTGTTGCCGGCTTCAGCCCTGCAACCCTTGCCTTTGTTCTCAGGCTCAGATTTCCGGCTTTTGTCTGACGAGCAGAGTTACAGCTTCCGTATGCTTCGTCATAGGGAAATTGTCATATGCCTTCAAAATAACAGGCTGATATCCGTAATACTCTTTCAGATAGACAATATTCTCCGCAAGAGTCTTCGGGTTGCACGAAATATAAAGAATCTGTTCTGTCCCATAGGCTGCGATTTTGTCGAGAGTCTTTGGAAGAATGCCCATACGCGGCGGATCCACCACAATTACGTCAGGCTTTTCGGTAACCTCGTCAATTACCTTAAATACATCACCTGCAATAAATTCGCAGTTTTCAATACCGTTAAGCTTTGCGTTTGCCTTTGCCGATTCGACAGCATCCTCAACAAGCTCAATTCCGACAACCTTTTTCGCCTTTTGGGCAAGCACCTGAGAAATCGTTCCTGTCCCGCAAAAAAGATCGAATACTGTTTTCCCTTCGAAATCATCTATAAGCGACACCGCCTCAGTATACAGTCTCTCTACTGCAGCAATATTTGTCTGGAAAAAAGAAAAAGCACTGACCTTAAACTTCAGTCCCATAATTTCTTCCATGTAATAATCCCTGCCCTGAATAACCTTGAAGCTTTCGGGAATAACCGCATCCGCAATACTGTCGCAGAAAGTGTGTATTATCCCAACAACGTTGCCGTCAAGTCTTTCCTTAACAGATTCAATCGCTGCAATATAGCCGGTTTCATCAAATTCTCCCTGTGATGATGTAACTATATTTATCAGTAGCTCATCAGTCCTTTCACCGCGTCTTAAGACAAGATTGCGCATAAGACCTTCATGCGATTTCTTGTGATAAAATCTGTATCCCTTTTCAGTACAAAAGTCCAGAGTCAGGCGAAGCAGAATATTGAAATCCTGAGGCACAAGCTGGCAGTTATCGACAGTAACAATAGACATAAAATGTCCTTTTTTGTGCATGCCGAGCGTCATCGGTCCGTCCTTGACCATATCGCCGAATGTATATTCCATCTTGTTTCTGTAATGATAAAGCTGCGGTGCAGGTTTGAGCTGCTCTGCCTCAAACGGCTCCCTGAGTCCGGACAAATCCGCACCCTTCTTTTCCATCAGGGAAAGCACTTCTTTTCCTTTCATCATGACCTGTTTTTCATATGGCATGAGCTGATGCATGCATCCGCCGCAGAATTCGTTGTGAATACATACCGGCAGCGGATTTGGACTGATATTTTCAGTATCTCCGGTATTTGTAATCATATCAGTTTTGTTTTCCATATTTGTCCGTAAAACCTTCCGTGTCTGTTTGTATAGCCCTCGGAGTTGTTTTAAAATCTTCCGTAGCTGTCGTAAAATTCTTTTTTGTATTCGAGGAACCTGTCCTCTTCAATGGCTTTTCTGATATTTCCCATCATATTGATTAGGAAATGCAGATTGTGATTCGATAAAAGCATCGCCGAAAGCATCTCATCGGCCTTGAAAAGATGTCTGAGATATGCTTTGGAATAATTTCTGCAGGTATAGCAGTCGCATCCCGGATCAAGCGGTTCCCAGTCTCTTTCATAACGCGAATTCTTGATATTCACCCTGCCTACACTTGTCATTGCAAGGCCGTGTCTTGCAATTCTTGTCGGAAGAACGCAGTCGCACATATCAATTCCGTGCTCAACAGCCTCAAAAAGATAATCCGGACTTCCGACGCCCATAAGATATCTTGCTTTTTCCTCAGGCAGATAATCAATGCAGTCATCAAGAACATCAATCATAAGTTCCTTCGGTTCACCTACGGAAAGCCCTCCAACGGCATAACCCGGCAGATCAAGGTCAACGATTGCCTTTGCGCTTTCATGACGAAGATCTTTGTACATACCGCCCTGCATAATTCCGAAAAGTGACTGCCTTTCCCAGTCATGATGTGCATCCTTGCAGCGTCTGAGCCATCTTGTCGTTCTTTCCATCGACTGCTTCACATAATCATAATCAGCCGGATACGGTGCACATTCGTCAAAAGCCATCATAATATCCGAACCGAGCGCATTTTGGATTTCGATTGCCTTCTCCGGCGTAAGCATATGGGCGGACCCGTCAAGATGCGAACGGAATTTCACACCTTCCTCAGTTATTTTTCTGAGTTTCCCAAGCGAAAATACCTGAAAACCGCCGCTGTCAGTCAGAATTGCACGGTCCCAGTTCATAAATTTGTGAAGGCCTCCGGCTTCCCTTACAATTTCATGCCCGGGCCTGAGATAAAGATGATAAGTGTTTGAGAGAATGATTCCGGCTCCCATCTCCTTGATTTCTTCCGGTCTCATTGCCTTGACTGTCGCCTGTGTCCCCACCGGCATGAAAACAGGTGTCTCTATAATTCCGTGAGGCGTGTGAAGCCTTCCTCTTCTGGCTTTTGTCCTTGTATCTGTTTTCAGTAATTCATATGTTACAGCATGCTTCATAAATTCATTTCCTCACTCTATAAACATGGCATCCCCGTACGAGAAAAACCTGTATTTTTCTTTTACTGCCACCTCATAAGCCTTGAGAATGTCTTCTCTGTTGTAAAGCGCCGAAATCAGCATAAGGAGTGTGGATTTCGGCAGATGAAAATTAGTAATAAGACTTTTTATGATTTTGAAATCATATCCGGGATAAATAAAGATTCCGGTACTTCCGTTTCCTGCCCTCACAAGATATTTTCCGGCCTCTTCATCAAAATAAGCGGCACTTTCAAGCGTTCTTGTGGAAGTCGTTCCCACAGAAACAATGCGTCCTCCCGCTTTGATTGTGCTGTTGATAATCTCCGCGGTCCGGCTGCTTACCTCATATTCCTCGAAATGCATGTGATGGTCCTCTATGCGCTCGCATTTGACCGGTCTGAAAGTACCTATACCCACATGAAGCGTGACATATGCAAGTCTGACGCCCTTTTCCTCAGCTTTGGCAAGAAGCTCCTTTGTGAAATGAAGTCCCGCAGTCGGTGCGGCAACAGAGCCCTCCTCTTTGCAGTAAACTGTCTGATATCTGTCTTTGTCTTCAGGTCTGCTCTCCCTTTCAATATATGGCGGAAGCGGCATCTTTCCGAGTTCTTCAAGCCTTTCAAGAAATATTCCGTCATAGAAAAACTTCACTATACGCGTTCCGTCTTCACCGTAATCAAGTATCTCTGCGCGAAGCCTTCCGTCATCGGCAAAGGAAACAGTATCTCCGGCCTTAAGTCTTTTGCCCGGCCTTACCATACTTTCCCAGACATCTCCTTCCTTTCTTTTAATCAAAAGGAATTCGACCTTTGCCCCGGTATTTTCTTTCACACCAAAAAGCCTTGCCGGAAGAACTTTTGAATTGTTCAGAACAAGGCAGTCTGTAGGTCTTAATTCATCGATAATATCATAAAAATGCTTATGTTCAATAGTCTTGTTTTCTCTGTTCAGAATCATAAGCCTTGAACAGTCGCGTTTGTCTGCCGGCTTCTGTGCGATAAGTTCCTGCGGCAGATTGTAGTCAAAATCAGTAATAAGCATAAATCTTTTCCTCTCCTAAACATATATGATATTCATATGATGTTCAAAAGAAAAATCAATTATACTGTTTGATTTGAACATCCGTATAATAATATTTCAAAATTGTCCTGTAGTCAAACCCAAGTTTGGCCATATTGATGGCACTGTCCTGAGGCATTCCGACTCCGTGTCCGTAACCGAGTCCGTAAACAGTCACATTGCCTCCCGTAACCGTCTCTGCTTCAGGAAGCGATGCTGCCGGCTTCGGGCTGTCTTTTCCGCTGTCTTTGTCTGCGGAATCCCCGGAATCCGAAAGTACAGCTTTTGAAGTGCCGTTTGATGCGACAATTTCTTTGGTTTTAATCTTTGTTTTGCTCCCGTCACCGGCAATTACATACAGACTGCTGCCTGCGGTTTTCAGAGAATTTCCGTCCGAAATATAAACCTCGGCGATTTCCGATGTCCCTCCCCCGGCTGCCGCCGTATTCGAATTTGAAGAACCCGAAGCCGGCGCGCCTGCGGAATTTGCCGACAGGCTGCCTGAAATGCCTATTGAATCCTGCGTTATATATGAAAAAGAAAACAGATTTGATTTCACAACGGAAGTTCCGAAAAACGATTTGATTTTTTCGCCCTTAAAAGTCGTGCTGCCGGAGCTGCCTCTAAAAGTCAGTTCCGAAACATATCCGTTGTCATAACGCCCGTCAATGCTTACAGACGAAAGCGTTCCGACAGATTTACCGGCACTTTCAAGCATGCTTTCAAGCTGTGAAAAAGTGTAGCTGACATTCCATGAATACTCCGGCGAATATTCGTCCTTCACCGCCCTCAGATATCCGAGCTTTGTACCCCAGACATCTTCGACATTTTGTGTATAACCTCCACAGTTTTTCGAATATAAGCCTTCTACGGGACTTCCGTCATAATAAAGAACTTCTCCCGCAGTTTCTTCAGAAGCCGTATTTGTATTTTTCGATTCTGCCGTAAAACCCTTGTAAACCTGGCAGTGCGTCGAATTGCAAACATCAAAGCCCTGGGAAGAATGCTTGCCCTTGTTGCATACGGCATAACTCCTTGCTGCAACAGCCTGAGCCTTCAAAGCTTCAAGCGGCGCAGACCCTCCAAGCTCCGCGCCGAGTACGCCTCTGACGTAATCATCGAGGCTGACATGATTGATAATATTGAGACCGCCGGATGAATTCTTTAAAAAAGTCACTCCGCCGCGATAAGGAACAGAATCTATGTATATAAGAGCGTCTGTATCATAACCGGCCGGCGCAAGGCAATACCCCTCACCGAATTCAAAGCTTGTGCCGTCAGGCGCCATGACGCTGATAATTCCGGAACCAAGAGAAATATTCAGCTCACTGTATTGCGAAAACCGGGAAGCTTCTTCGATACCGGAATCGGTCATCCGTCCGTATACAAAACCGTCGTCACTTCTGAGGCTGCAGCTAAGTATTGAATTGCTTCCATACTTAAGGCCTACGTTAACAAACGCCTCAGAATCAGCATTTGCAACCGATGCAGTGCATAATAAAAATGCGAATGCAAGCACCGCCATACATAATAATTCAGTTAAGAATTTTTTTGTTTTGATTATATAATCTGTCATATTGTCTGTATAATTTGTACGCATAATATACCCTTATTGAAGTCCGTTATAAGGTTTGCAGCCCGTCATAAAGTTTGTAAAAAGCACTTCAAAAGCCTGCTGTTTTTCCGGGCCCGGACCTTGTTTGAAATAATCATAAAATCATTCTTCGGTAAAAGACAGCTGTTCGCCCATAAACGAAGTCAGGCCAAGATGCCTGTATGCAAGCTCAGATACCATACGCCCTTTCTGCGTTCTGTGCAGAAAACCCGACTGAATCAGATACGGTTCGTATGCATCTTCTATAGTAACGCGTTCTTCTCCTACCGCCGCCGCAATAGTATCTATGCCTACCGGGCCGCCGTTAAAACGTTCGATTATGATTCTGAGAATCTCCCTGTCAAGATTTTCGAGCCCCATATCGTCCACTCCGAGTGAATCAAGCGTCTTTTTCGTAATATCCATATCAACAATTCCGCTTCCCTTCACCTGGGAAAAGTCTCTTACACGCTTGAGCATCCTGTTTGCGATTCGCGGAGTACCGCGCGAGCGCCTTGCCATCTCAAGGAGCGCTTCCTCCTCATATCTGACATCCAAAATACCTGCCGTACGCTTGAGAATGCGCAGGAGTTCATCGTGTGTATAAGGTTCAAACTTGCTGATAACTCCGAATCTGTCACGCAAAGGAGCAGAAAGAGAGCCTGCCCTTGTCGTTGCGCCTATAAGCGTAAACTTCGCAAGATCCAGTCTGATTGAGCGTGCCGAAGGCCCTTTTCCTATAATAATATCAAGCGCATAATCCTCCATTGCCGAATAAAGGACTTCCTCCACAGAACGGTTAAGTCTGTGTATTTCATCAATGAACAGAACATCGTTTTCGTTGAGATTTGTAAGGATCGCCGCAAGATCGCCGGCTCTTCCTATCGCAGGTCCCGACGTAATACGTATCTCCACACCGAGCTCATTTGCTATAATGCCCGCAAGAGTTGTCTTGCCAAGCCCCGGAGGTCCGTAAAAAAGCACATGGTCAAGCGGTTCGTTTCGCAGCTTTGCCGCCTCAATAAATACCTTGAGGTTTTCTGTTGCCGTCTTTTGTCCCACGTAATCGGCAAGTGTCTGCGGCCTGAGCGACGCTTCCATAGATTCTTCGCTTTCTTTTGCGCCCGCAGCCGTAATTTTGTCTTCAAAATCCATAAATTCCATATATGTTTCTACCCTTCAAATGTGTAAATTCATAAGCAGCAGCTCCCGAGTTGCTCTGCGGCATCAAAGCAATCAGAACAGATTTTTGAGTGCCTTCTTGATATAATCCTCGGCGCTCATATTCTCTCCCGAAATGCCTGTAAGAGCGCCCACAGCCTCTGTTTTGCTGTATCCGAGTGCCACCAGAGCCTTCACGGCTTCTGATTTTTCGTCGTTTTTTTCTGTGCCCTGCTGCAGCAGGTTCATGTCTTCCTGCGGAAGTTCAAGGCTTCCGAGCTTGTCTTTCAGTTCGAGAACGATTCTCTGCGCCGTTTTCTTTCCGATACCGTTTGCCCTTGTAAGCGCTGCAACATCTTCAAAGATAATTGCCTTATGCACTTCTGAAAACGGCATGGCCGAAAGTATTGCAAGCGCAGCCTTTGCCCCGACTCCGCTGACAGTAATAAGCTTTCTGAAGGTCGCAAGCGATTCTTTGTCCGAAAAGCCGTAAAGGCTTATATCGTCCTCTCTGACGGCCATCATTGTATATGCCGTGATTTCCTGCCCTTCTGCAGCCCTGTAAAGGCCTGAGTTTTCCGGCGTATGGATTTCATAACCGATACCGCCCGTTTCTATGACAACTCCGCCTTCAAAAGCCGAAGCAAATGTTCCTTTGATATAGTTTATCATAACCTGACTCCTTTCGGCAGTTTCTCTGCAAACTTTGCAACCTTCAGCGCAGAATCGGCGGCATGTCCGTGACATATGGCCGCGGCAAGCGCGTCTGCCGTATCATCCGGCTTTGGCACACTTTCGAGATGAAGCATAGTTTTCACCATCTGCTGCACCTGCTTCTTCTCCGCACGTCCGTATCCTACAAGAGCCTGCTTGATCTGAAGCGGAGTATATTCGTATATGGGCATACCCGAGTTTGCGCATGCAAGAACGGCAACGCCGCGCGCCTGACCAACCATAATGGCCGTCTTTGCGTTGTTGTTAAAAAAAAGTTCTTCAATCGAAACTACATCGGGCTCGTAATGCGCGATAATCTCCATAAGAGAATTGTAAAGATGCTTGAGCCTCATACTCATCTCCATATCCGCATCAGTTGTCACCGAGCCGAATCCTATCGGCTTGAAATGATTTCCTTTTTTTTCTATGACACCGTACCCCATGATAGCGTAGCCGGGGTCAATTCCCAAAATCCTCATGCACCTGACCACCTTGAAATTATAATACTTATTCTAACACACAAACATATGTTTGTCCACCTTTAGAAACGAGCATGCGTGCACCCTTTAAACGACTGCAAAGGCAGGATTGAAATGCGCCGGCAGCCGGCTTTTAATACACGCAGAATCATAATTACAAATTGATACGAAAAAAACTTTTCGAAAATATCCTTTTTTTTCCAAATTATATTGCAACTTTATTCATTCATGGTATAATTATTAAAATTATATGTATAATTTCTAATCAAAAACACCGAAAAGGAGGTTATTTATGCGTTACTCAAGACAAAACAAGATTTTGGAACTAATCGCAAATAACGAAATCGAAACTCAGGAAAGGCTTGCAACAATGCTGAAAGAAAGCGGTTACAACGTTACCCAGGCCACGATTTCAAGAGATATAAAGGAGCTGCAGCTTATAAAAACGCTTTCATCCAAAGGAAAGTATAAATATACAGCAAACAACACAGTTACCGACTCTCCTGTTTCGGACAGATTTGTCAAAATATTTAAGGAAACAATCAAGTCAATCACGGCTGCCGGAAATATAATCGTCGTTCAGACGCTTTCAGGATGTGCAAACGCCGCGGCAGAGGCAATAGACACATCACATTTTCCGCATATTGTCGGTTCCCTTGCAGGCGACAACACAATTTTTCTTGTTGTAGACGATCAGAGCAATGTGGAAACAGTCAAGGAAAACTTCAGTGAAATGCTGAAATAACGGCACTACAGACCAAGGAGTACAAATGATTTCTCATATCAGTATCAAAAATTTTGCAATAATCGAAAATGCAGAAATAGATTTTGAAGAAGGACTGAATATCATTACCGGCGAAACAGGTTCCGGTAAATCGGTCGCAATTGAAGCTGTCAGCCTCGCCCTCGGAAGCAGGGCCGATACCGCCTTCGTCCGTCACGGATGTGAAAAGGCGGTAGTGCAGCTTGCAGCTTCAGTCGGCAGGGATGAATATGTAATTACAAGGGAAGTTTCAAAGGCCGGCAAAAATCTCTGCAAAGTCAACGGAGAGCTCGTTTCACTGTCCCAGCTTTCGAATCTCTGCAAAAAAATTGCCGACATACACGGACAATACGACCATCAGTCGCTTCTCAATCCCGATTATCACATAAATCTTGTTGATTTATATCACGCAGATGCCATTTCGCCGAAAGCTTCAGCCGTTGCCGTAAAATACGACAATTACAGGAAAATCAAAGCTGAACTCGCTGCTCTTGCAAAGGACGAAAGCGAAAGCAGACGTACAATCGATTTTCTTCAGTTTGAACTTAACGAAATACAAAAGGCATCGCTTAAGCACGGTGAAGATGAGGAATTGCAGGAAAGAATCTCCCTTCTGAAGAACAGTGAACGCATATATACCGCACTCAGCGAAGCATATGAAAAAACATACGGCGCTTCCCCTTCCGCTCTTGAAGAGCTTTCCGGGGCTGCAAACGCCCTCTCTTCGGTTGAAGAAATCAGTGAATCCCTGAAGGCTCTGAGCAGTGAATTTTCAGATCTTTACTACAGTCTGCAGGATCTTTCGGAACGTATACGCACAAGCCGCGACAACATCAGCTTTTCGGAAAGCGAGCTTGATGAATGCATAATGCGACTCGATCTGATTGAAGCGCTGAAAAGGAAACACGGCGGAAGCATAGATAGTGTTCTTGATTATGCCTCTGAGGCAGAAAAACGGATAAACAACGCGACAAACTCCGCAGAAAGAAAAAATGAGCTTGAAAAGCTTCTTGCAAAAGCCGTTGAAGACTTACGCACCGCCTGTGACGAGCTCACTTCGGAGCGAAAAAAAGCCGCCGAAGACCTCAGCGGAAAGATTATGGAGCAGCTTGGTGAGCTTAATTTTGCAAACACTCGCCTATCAATTGAATTTTCAAAGCTTCCGGAGGAATTCTCCGCATCGGGTCAGGACAAAATCGAATTTATGATAAGCACAAATCCGGGCGAGCCTCTGAAGCCGCTTGCAAAAATTGCTTCCGGCGGCGAAATGTCAAGAATCATGCTGGCATTTAAGGCAATTATCGCAGATTATGACAATATACCGACTATGATTTTTGATGAAATCGACAGCGGCATAAGCGGTATAGCCGCAAGTGTGGTGGGAAAGAAAATGCGCAAAATTGCGCAAAAGCATCAGATTATATGCATTACTCACCTTCCTCAGATTGCGGCCTGCGGAACTTCGAATTACCGCATTACAAAGGAAACTGCCGCCGATTCGACATCAACAAGCATTCTCAGGCTCGACGAAAAAGAAAAAACAGATGAAATCGCAAGGCTTCTCGGCGGAAGCAACATCACTGAAACAACACTTAAGAGCGCACGCGAGCTTATCGCCGCCTCAGTCTGAATTGAATACCCTTATAACAAAGAAAGCGTGTGAAAATGAAAAATCATTTTCACACGCTCTTTTTAATGATTCAGGCGCACGATGCGCAAATCAACAGACTATTCTTCGTCAGCAGCCTCTTCAGCAGCTTCATCTGCAGCTTCTTCAGCAACAGGAGCTTCAAGAGTTTCCTTGATGGAAAGGCTGATTCTCTTTCTTTCCTTGTCGATGTCGAGAATCTTTGCGGAAACTTCCTGACCAACCTGAAGTTCGTCATTGATATTTGTAACTCTCTTGTGAGCAACTTCTGAAATATGTACAAGACCGTCAAGACCCGGTTCAAGTTCTACAAAAGCACCGTATTCTTTGATCTGAACAACCTTGCCTGCAACAACCTGACCGATCTGATAGTTTTCGTCGATAACCGACCAAGGTTCAGGCTTGTTCTGCTTCATACCGAGGGAAATCTTTCCCTTTTCCGCATTCATGGAAAGAACCTTTACCTGAATCTTCTGTCCGATTGAAAGAACTTCCTGTGGGTGCTTCAGCTTGCCCCAGGAGATTTCCGAAATGTGGAGAAGTCCGTCGATTCCGCCAACATCAACAAATGCACCGTAGTCGGTAAATCTCATGATTGTACCTTCCACAACATCGCCTACATTGAGCTTGGACCAGATTTCTTCAATCTTCTTTGCTCTTTCTTCTGCAAGAACAGCCTTGTGTGAGAATACTGCCTTGCCTCTCTTCTGATCGACTCTTGACACTTTAACTGTCAGAACCTGACCTAAAAATTCTTCTGCACTTTCAACAAATTTGTCTGAAAGCTGCGAAAGCGGAATAAAACCGGAAACTTCCTTGTAAGCTGCGATAACGCCGCCGTTAACCTGCTTAACAACCTTAACACTAATAGTTGATTTATCTTCAAGAGCACTATTAATCTCATCCCAGTGCTCATTTACTTCAAGCTTCTTCTTTGAAAGCAAAATAGTGCCATCACCGTCATCAGTCTTAATAACCTTAGCCTGGATTTCGTCCCCTTCTTTAAATAAATCTTTGAGCTTCTGATCTCCTTCAAGAGTAAGCTCTTCCTTCGGAATAATTCCGTCTTTTTTGCATCCCAGGTTTACGATGATTTCTTTGTCTGTAACCTGATGAATCTTGCCATTAACGATTTCGCCGGCGCGCGGGAGTCTTAACTGTTTTTCAATCTCATCCATGTACTCGGCCATTAAATTAGTTTCTTTGTTCTCAGTGATAACTTCACTCATGTTAGCAATAACCTCCTCAATAACACATTCGGGCGTCGATGCACCCGCGGTTAGTCCTATTCTATTACAAAATTTAACTTCTTTCAATGGTAAATCTGCTTTATTTTCCACAAAATATGTTTTTTCGCAAAATTTTTTCGAAATTTCATACAATTTACGTGTATTTGAGCTGTCTCTCCCACCGATTACTATCATTACATCAACATTTTTTGCTGTATTTATGCAACTATCTTGCCGCTGCTGCGTCGCGCTGCATATAGTATTGCGAACTTCAAATTTCTTGCCGCGGCTTTCAAGAGCGGCAATAACATCATCAAAAAGAGATTTCCTTATGGTCGTCTGCGCAACGACAAAAAAATTATCCGAGTCCAGATTTGCGGCCTCTTCCGGTGAATTGATAATAACCGCATTGTTCCCGCACCAGCCGTTTATGCCCTGCACCTCGGGATGATCTTTGTCGCCCACAATCAGCACGTTTGAACCGCCGGATGCAGCCTCATGAACAAGCTGGTGAATTTTTTCGACAAACGGACATGTTGCGTCTGTCAGAGTAATCCCGCGCGACGCCGCCTTGTCGTAAAAAGCCGCCGCCTCTCCGTGAGACCTGACAATTACAGTGTCCTCTTCCCCTGCCTCGTCAAGGTCGTAAATAATATCAACGCCCTGCTCTTTCAGCCTGTCCGTAACAAATTTGTTGTGTATAAGCGGGCCGCAGGTATATATTTTTCCGCTTCCGGTGTGGTTTTTCACAGCCTCCTCGGTCTTTGTAATCGCGCGCCTGACTCCAAAGCAGAATCCCGAATGCTCTGCTCTGATTATTTCTGCCATCTGTAACTCCTTTTTTATTTAAATATATGACCCGGTTCCCGGCGGGCCGTCAAATGCAGGATGATTTTTCCGTGTAATTATTTCATTTTTTTCAGACCTTCAAGGAATTTTTTGAAGGCTGCCTCGCTTCCGTTTTCTGTCGGACGGTAATAATTTGTGCCTTCACGGTAAAGGTCGTCCGGAAGGTACTGCTGCTTCACATAGCCGCCGTAGCTGTGAGGATATTTGTAGCCTATGCCGTGGCCTCTTTTTGCTGCCCCGCTGTAATGACTGTCCTTGAGGTGGTCCGGCACGTCATCCGTTTTGCGCGTTTTCAAATCATGCATTGCGCTTACAAGCGCCTCATTCGCCGCATTCGATTTCGGGCAGGACGCAAGAAGAACGGTTGCGTGTGCCAGATTTATCTGCGCCTCCGGATAGCCGGTCATAAGTGCAGCCTGAACACAGGATGTCACTATTGAAATCGCGCTCGGATAAGCCATTCCTATATCCTCGCTTGCCATTACCATAAGACGTCTTCCGATCATCTGAATGTCTGCTCCGCCGTCTATAAGCCTTGCAAGATAATGAACTGCAGCATCGGGGTCACTTCCCCGCACAGACTTTTGGAGAGCCGACAAAAGATTATATTTATCCTCGCTTCTGTCATAAAAAAGAGTCTGGCGCTGCATTGCCTCGCCTATCAAGGCCGTTGTAATCTTCCTGCCCTCACCCGCGTTTTCCGCAATAAATCCGAGTGTATCAAGTGCAACTCTTGCATCGCCCGCACTCATTTCAGCAAGCACACGCAAAGCGTCGTCTTCAAATTCGAGCTTGAGTGCCCCAAGGCCTTTTTCCCTGTTTTCAAGACAGGAATTAAGAATCGATATAATATCATCCGTTTCAAGTCTTTTGAATTCGTAAATATGCCTTACTCTGCTGATAATAGCGTTATTTACGGCAAAATACGGGTTTTCGGTAGTGCTTCCTATAAATCTGATAACGCCCTCCTCTATAGCCTTGAGAAGCGAATCCTGCTGAAGCTTGTTCCATCTGTGAAATTCATCTACGTAGACGTATGTCGTTTCATTTTGAAGTCCGAAGAAAGCGTTTCCGGCACTTTCGATAATTTCCTTAAGTTCTTTGGTTCCCGCTGTCGTGGCATTGATTTCACGGAAATTTGCATTCATTTCCTTTGCAATGATACGCGCAAGAGTAGTTTTGCCCGTGCCTGAAGGACCGAAAAAAATGGCCGAATCAAATGTTTTGTTTTTTATTGAATTGTAAAGAAGCGAACCCTTGTACATAAAGTGCTTCTGCCCCGCAAATTCCTCAAGACTGTCGGGGCGCATACGCGTCGATAATGGTACCATAATTCTTCCTTTCAACACAAAAGGCCGCAAAGCCGTTTCATCGACCCGTCCTCAGCCTTCCGCCCGGGGCCGTGCCGTTATCTTTAAATGCGGGCCTGCCGCAACACATAATTTCCCGCTCCAATAATATATCACATATTCCAAAAAACCAAAAGGCGAAGCTTTCGCTTCGCCTTTTGGTTAGGGTTGTTAGGGGTGGTTGTTTATAGAACGGTTTTCAACCGTGTATTTCAAATTTTTCGCTAATCGTCGACTTTCGTAATGCCTTTCATGATCTTGCCGTACTTCACATTTCTCTGCTCGGTCCAGTCTGTAATCGTATCAATTTCGTTAATCCTGTAAATGCCATCGGACGCCTTGACAATTTCAAGTCTCCACATTCCGTCAATAGTCGAACCGATGCCTTCCGGCCAGCGTGTCTTGCTGTAAGTGTCGTTTGATTCGACAAGCGTAAGGTCGCAGTATACTTCAACATAAGTAAATGCCTGATCCGGATAGCTTATAACTTTTCTGATGTGCGGGTTCGCTGCCGTCCTGACCATTTTGTGGAATTCGCAGGTCTGCTTCTTTGTATCCGCATCACCGTTACCGTCAAGATATTCTCTGCAGGCGTCGCTTACATATTCATAGCCTTCTCTTCCTGTCACATTGCGGTAATCCACCGAACCTGCCGCAAGAGAGTAATCCTTTGCAACCTGCTCGATAAGATCTATATCCTCGATAGAAGACCTGTTGACGCTTTCAAGAACCGTATCCTTGTAAACACCGTACATTCCGGAAAACTCTGTAATAACATCATGCGTTTCAAGATTTATTTCTTCAAGCTCCGGATGAGCTTTTTTGTATTCAAGATAATGACTCAGTGCAAAAGTTGCAACCGCAAATATGGCCACAATAAGCAATAATGCCAAAAACACGTGCAGAATTCTTTTCCTGCGTCTTCTCAGCTCCCTGCCCTTTTGAATCGCTATTTCATATGCGCCCGGGCGCCTTCTGCGGTCGTAATCCGAATCCGCACGGCTTCCCCGGGCGTAGTTTCTGTCGCGTGAGTCTGTTCCTCTGTAATCTCTGTTGTAATCTCTTTTGTAATCTCTGTCTCCTAAACGCCCCGCCATAATAACCTCCTGCCTGATATCCCGCAGATTATATTAGTCGAATAAATTGCTGTATCCGCTGTATTTACTGTAATTTCAGTATACAACATGGCCGAACATTTTTACATCAGATAATTGAATTTTGTAATACTGTGTTCTTTACAGTCACATTTTACAAAGGTTATCTCTGCATGTCAATAGTTTTTGTGACTTTTTCGTGTATCCGCTTGCAAACGTCTGATACCATATTGTAACAATTATATGTATCTAAAGAAATCTTTAGGAAAAAATGGCAGTTGCATTTTTGAAATTATTGTATAATTATTCTTGTCTGATTTTTGTTATTCGACATTAATCAACGCTTTTATATTCTTAATTTATTTTTATTTTTAATTCTTCAAATGGAGGGAACAAAATGAAGGGATTAACAAAAAAAGTAATGCTGTGGATAACCATTCCTATCATTATTGTTTTCATACTGGCTACGCTCTGTATGAGATTCTACACTTCCGCCAATGTTTCGGAAACAATCAGCAAAGACCTTGTGATGCAGGCAGATTCGCTCACAAGCAGGGTTACGGAATTCTTTGACCGGCACGAAGCCTTTTGCGAAACAATTGCAGCCGACAACAACGCGGTAAACATTATCAAGTCGACTGCACAACAGGGGATTACATTTGATGCGTCACCTCTTTACAGTTCGGTTCAAAAGAATCTTGAAAACCAGACAAAACTGTATCCTGCCGTAATGACATCATATTTTGGAAGTCTTCTTCAGAATGACTTTATGGCAAGCGACGGTTCGGTTCTTTGGAAAGATGCACCCGGCCTTGTGGTTAAGGACAGAGAATGGGGCGCTTCCGCGGCAAAAGGCAAAATCTGCTACACGGCGCCTTATACAGATGCGATTACAGGCTCGGTTGTCACAACTATTTCCGTTCCGGTATTTGACGGCGATACTCCTGTTGCAGCCTTCGCAATAGACCTGCTGCTTACAGATGCGCAGACAATTTTCAGAGAAGCAAAAATCGGAGAAACCGGCTTTGCGGTTGCAATCCTGCCGGACGGTACGATTTTCTACCATCCGAATAAAGAGTTTATCAACAAAAACATAAAAGATACAGGTCTTTCCAAAGAAGGACTTGCAGCCATCGAGAAACACGAATCCGGAAGCATTTTCGAATTCAGTTATAACGGCGAAACGTATATCGGCACATTCAACGATATAGGTGAAACAAACTGGTCAATGCTCACCTGCATGACAAAGAGCGAGGCTTTCACTCTCGCATCATCGCTTACAAAAATTACGATCCTTGTCCTTTTGGCCGCTCTTCTTGTAATCATAGTTCTTGTATATATAATTATCGGCAAGATTATAAGGCCGATTAAAAACATGGTGGCTACCGCAAATCAGCTGGCCGAAGGAAACATAAACGTCGACTGTGAGTACAGAGAAAATCCTTCCGATGAGGTCGACGAACTTATCAACGCATTTGCGGCTGTTGTTTCAAACAGCAGAAAGCAGGTTGAAGATCTTGATCGTCTTGCCGGCGGCGAAACCGACTTCACCGTTGAAATACGAAATAAAAACGATGCACTTAACATCGCTTTAAATAAAACAACCGAGACGATTAACAGTCTGATTGAAGAAACCTCACAGCTTACACAGTATGCTATACTCGGAAACACTTCCGTCAGGGGCGACGACTCAAAATTCGAAGGCGGTTACAAGCGCATAATTGAAGGCTTTAACCATACTCTTGATGCAACAATGAAAGAAGTTTCCAACCTTGCGAATGTTATCGAGGCCCTCGGAAAAGGTGAGCTTCCTGCAATTGAAAACAACTCGCCGGGTGATTACAAAGAAATCGTTGATTCACTCATTTCATCCGTCGCAAGCATAGAACAGCTTGTCAAAGACACACAGGGTATGGCAAACGCCGCTCTTTCGGGTGATTACAGCGTAAGAGCCGATATTGATTCTTATAAGGGTGAATTCAAAACAGTTATCGACGGAATTAACAAAACTCTCGATATGGTTGTCGACAAAACGGCATGGTACGAAAATATTATCGATTCCATCCCTCTTCCTGTTCAGGTTATGGATACAGACAGGAAATGGAACTTCGTCAACAAATCATTCGAAAAAATGTTTGCCGACCACGGTCTTATCAAAGACGCCCATGAGCTTTACGGTGAATCCTGCCATGTCGACGGACTTGAAATCTGCGGCGTAGATGCACTTGTAAACGACGGCAGACAGGAATCCTCGCTTAAATGGGGAACGCAGGAAATGATTCAGACTACTGCGGGAATCGAAAACTCATCCGGAAATGTTATAGGTTATGTAGGCACGATTCAGGATGTCACAAGCATGCTCTCGGTTACAAAATATGCCGAAGCTGAAGTTGAAAGATTTGCAAACAACCTCGGACAGCTTGCAGCCGGCGTATTCGAATTTGAGGATTCATCTCAGGAGGTTAACGAATATACCGCACAGACCGCCGCAATGTTTGCGAAGATTGACGAAAGCATGAAGGATGTTTCAAGAGCAGTAAAGAAGCTCATTGAAGATACTAAAACTCTTGCAGATGCCGCTGTTGAGGGCGATCTTGAAAAGAGAATCGATGTCAGTGCACACTCGGGCGAATATGCGGAAGTTATGCAAGGCATCAACGAAACCGTTGACGCAATTCTTTCGCCTATAGAGGAAACCCTGCTTGTGCTTCAGGAAATGGCAAAGGGAAATCTTCACCGCATGGTTGAGGGTAATTATAAAGGCGGTCACGCACAGACAAAGAATGCACTGAATACAACCATCATGAACATGCGCTCGGTAATTGATGAAATTTCGGAAATTCTCCTTTCCATAGGAAACGGAGACCTCACGGTCAAAGTCAATGCAGACAATTATGCAGGTGATTTCGTTACTATAAGAGAATCTCTTTACACGATTATTTCGAAACTCAGCGGTATAATTACGGATCTGAACAAATCCTCAGACCTTGTTGCAAACAGTTCGAAGCAGCTTTCAAATGCTTCGCAGGCACTTGCAAGCGGTTCAACCGAGCAGGCAAGCGCAATTGAAGAACTCACTTCAACTGTTAACGACATCGCAGAGCAGACAAAGAACAACGCCTCAAATGCTCAAAAGGCAAGCGATCTTGCAAACAACGTCAAAGAAAATGCCGAGCTTGGAGACCAGCGCATGAAGGATATGCTCGTTTCAATGAATGAAATAAGCCAGTCTTCCGCAAATATCGGAAACATCATCAAGGTAATCAACGATATAGCGTTCCAGACCAATATACTTTCGCTCAATGCTTCAGTAGAAGCCGCAAGAGCCGGCGAACACGGCAAGGGCTTTGCGGTTGTTGCTGACGAAGTAAGAAATCTTGCAGCAAAATCAGCAGAAGCGGCAAGCGAAACTACTGCCCTTATCGAAGGCTCAATGCAAAAGGTTGAAGCAGGAACTCACATTGCCGATGAAACTGCTGCTGCCCTTTCCGAAATCGTAAACGGAATCGGAAAAGCTGCCGAACTTGTCAGCAATATCGCATCCGCATCAGGAGAGCAGGCAACCGGCATTGCGGAAGTTCACAAAGGTATCGAACAGGTATCCGAGGTTGTACAAAACAACACTTCCACCGCGGAAGAAGCCGCAGCCTCATCCGAAGAGCTCTACGGTCAGGCAGAAATGCTCAGAAATCTTGTTGATTCCTTCCAAATCGATGAAGCTGCCCTCCGGGAGGCTCCGGCAGAGGAAGAAAACACATCCGTGTCTTCGGAAAGCTTCTCCGGTCCGACTATCGACCTTTCCGATTCGGATAACGAGGAAAACTATTACAGCATAGACCTCGGTTTTGAAAACGACAAATATTAATATGCCTGCATATTAGAGGTAATCCAACTTTTGGGTGGAAAATCCAAACGTTTTGGTGGGCCGGTTTAGTGGACAATTTAACTTTATCCAAACGTTTTGGTGGGCCGGTTTGCCGGAGTGATTCCAATAATATTAACAAAAGACGGAGGTTTTGGACTTAAAAATCCAAAGCCTCTGTTCTGCTTTCGGGGTTCACTCATGCTGCCGGCGAAGCTCACGTTTTCAGTTGAGCCCGCACAGGCGGATCTCCCTTCTTATCAGGCCTGTCTGACCGATCATATCACTTACTGACATATTCACGCGTGCAAATCGTCTCAGATTTTCAAAATATCCCGAAGAATTACTACCCCTGCAGATTCCCTCAAGCTGCTCCAGAAACGCAGCAATCGTATCCTGTATCCTTACTCTTGTGTTCTGAAACGGAACATATGCTATTCGTACGTTTCCCGTCATTGCATCAATATGAACCGTATCAAGATTCAGCTGAATTCTGGACGGATTGATCAGATGTTCGCCTGCAGAAAGAAGCGCGCAAAGAACCTTCTCTGTTATTTCAATCGCCTGCAGCAGCGAAAAATCACCTGCGTCGGCAAGAGAAACATAGCCGCCGTAATTATATATAGCCCTGTCTGTCTCCTCCTCTCTTACAAATGCCATAGGCAAAAATGCCCTGCATCTGCCCGTCGTCAGCATATGCTTTTCGTATTCCTTTATTGTTCCTGCACTGAATTCTCTCGAAAATGTATGTATTGTATCGTTATTCAAAATATTTACCCCCTTTTTTATCACGGACAGCATTTAAGACAGGCTGTATATCCCCTTGCTTCTGCTTCCTCTTTTTCCATTGAAATCACATATTTGTCGACCGAAGGACATTTTCCGGTATGATATGCCTTTCCCGCTGCCGGAAAACAGTAAACGGTCGTGCCGTTATTCCTGCCGGGATTGCAGTTCGGACACGGTTTGTATTTTCTTTTAACGGCGGAAGTAAGCAGAACCTGTCTGGGATATACCTTTATAAAGCTGCAGTCCTCCCTGTGATATCTGCTGCCGGCTTTTGGAAATACCCATACTGTTTCGGAATCCTTATCTTCCTCAAATTCACTTCTCGAGGCCGGAACGTTCCGTCCCTCAACCCCTACAAAACCTCTGTAGACAACCGATCCCGAATACCCGAAGCTGTCGCATATTCCGAGCGGAAGCCCGAGCCGTATCCGAAACGAAAGATCTGTTCTTGCCAGATTTGAAATACCGTTAAGCGAATACGGATAAATACCTGTACTTTCCGCGTCAAAGACTGCCTCTGCCGAATCCTCCACCCTGTCTTTCACCTTAAAGCCGTCAGCAACCGGTGCCGCAGGATTAAAACAGGCTTCGTACGATGCTCTTGAGGCCTCATCGCCCATTATGTGCACAGCCGTTTCTCCTATCGCATAATATTTCATAAGAAATGCCGCCGTAAGCACAAAGATTATGAAAACAGGCAGAAATATTGCGGCTTCAACCGCATAAAAACCCCTTTTGCTGTTTTGTTTCATAACTTTTCATACCTCTGATCATAAACATATATATCTCCGCCTGCAGACGCGGAAAGTCTGAATCCGGTATTGTATTCCTTCAGCAGAAAATCACCGTCATAATTCAGTTTCATATTAATCTGTATAAGGTCCATCATCCTTAGAAGCTTCGCAGTGCGGTCCTCAAGAAAAAGAAATATCTCAAGGTATCCGCAATAATCGTTTCCGCCACGGCTTTGTGGTTTTACTGCCCCGGAAATTCCTGTGCCTGCGGTGCCGTTTACTGCCCCGTCAAGGCCAAGTGCCCAGTTTGAGCGGGTTTTAAAAAGTGCCACCTTTTCGTCCTCAAGAATAAGCATTTTGTCGTTTTCCGCCTCCGCAAGAGCCCAGGTTCCCGCAAGAACAGCCTGAGTGGCAACGGCTCCCGGTCCGGGAGTCATAAGCTCTGCCATTGCTACAAGTTCCCTCACCTTCTTCGGGTCCGAATAAATATGTGCAAGATTGAGGGCTGTTCGCATAATCACAAAATCACTGAGAAATGCCGAAGCGTTCTCATCATCCGAAAGCTTTCCGTATAAAATATATTCCGCCTCATTTTGGAAATATGTATTTGTTGGAATTTCAATGTTTTTGCGGTTTTTAAAGTTCTGCATAATGTACTTGTTCACTAAGAACTTATCACTCTGCGTTTTGAAGATTTCTTCAACCGAAGGAAGTCCCTGCGAAACAAGTGCGCTTATATCAGGCCCGCCGGAGGTAATTCCCGCCGACGGAAGCCCTTTTATAATAACTTTGTTTTTTATCTTTCTTCCGGTTTGTGATATTTCTCTGCCCGGACCGCCGGGCTCCTCCCCCTCTTCCGCAACATTTACCCGGACGTCATTTCGGGGTTTTCGCCCACTTTTTTCCTTTTTTCGTATAAGAGTGCCTCCCGCGTCCAAAACGTCTTCCGCAAGCGAAAATCGTGCCGCAGCAAGTATTTCTTTTTCAAAGGCATCAGGATTTGTAAGCCTGTATTCCTTCGTATCCGCCAAAATACTTTTTTCGGCTGCTTTGCCGCCCGCGCTCCGTTCAAGATAGAATTTCATCTTTTCGCATATTTCTTCTTCGTTTCCGCGAAAGGCAAAAATCCCGTAATCATTTTTCAAAGGGATAAGATACTCCGAAAGCACCGACCTCCCGGCAAGCCTGAACATGCAGTCGTCGGTGCTTTTTTCCGTTATATCGCGCGCGGCGCTTGAAAATGCAAATGCGGCAGCAATCATTGAAACTGTTATCATGCACAGAAACACGGCGCTGCTGCCCTTTTTACCCGAAAACCGCCTTACCTTCTTTGCAAACATCTCTGACGGTTTTATAAAAAAAGCTTTTCTGGCGAAATTCCCTGCAAGATGCTTCCCTTTCGCTTTTAAATGCTTCTCCTCTCCGTGCCTTTTATCCCTACGCGCTTTATGCCAAAACATCCTCAAAGCAGCTCCTCCTTAAGAAAATCAAGGCTTCTGATCCCTTCTGCTTCATTGACAAGAAATGCCGATGCTCTATGTCTGACCGACAAAGCCCTCCTGATTTTGCCGGTTCCACCGGCATCGGAGCCTGCTTCATACCCTTGTTCGGTATCAAAGCTTTTCTTTGCATAGACTCCGCATTCAAGCGGAAAGATTCTGTCTGTTTGTATCATTTCGCTTCCGATGGTGTATCTGACCGGCAGGCTGCTTTCAACTGTTCCGCTTTCGCAGCCTGCAGCTTCTCTGAGCATCATGTGGCCCCTCGCCTGCACCGATACCCCCATATAAAGATTCACCATCACCGCAAGCACGAAAACGACGGCAAGGATTACCACGGGAAGTATCATTGCTGCTTCTGCAAACACGCTGCCTCTTTTGTTCATCCTAAAACCCGCTTCCCATGAGATTTGCAAAGGTTCCGTTCACAAACTCTGTAATCTGTGATTTGAAGATGAGTCCAAGGCCGATTGCAATTGCAACGAGAATCGCAACCTGGACCATTTCCATCCCCTTTCTGCTTCGAAAATCAAGCGGGATTTCCCTGCGTCTGACAAGTCTGCTTTCCTTTTTCATAATTCCAATCCTCATAACTTTCTCCTTTCAATTTGAAGACACTACCCAATTAAAATTCACGACGCTGCGCCTATTGGTATTTAATATATGTATTTACATATTTTACCTTTATCAGTATAATAAAACAGTTGCCCGAAAAAAGCAACTGTTTTTTGTAAAATTTATCCAATTGGATTAACAAAGGTATATAAATGATTTATTTTTCTTCTCAATATCTGTATATTGAAATCTCCTTTCGCATTTCGGTGTCACAACAGATAAAACATCAAAACAACAGGCTTGAAATGCAATTTTCACATCTCCATCCTACTTAATTACATTTTCAACAAAACGCTTCATGATGGTTGCAAGCTGTGCACGGGTTGCATGAGCCTTCGGTTCAAGCTTTCCTTCTGAGCCGCCCATAAGTTTGACAGCCACTGCCCAGCGCATTGAATCACGTGCCCATTCTGATACATCCGCAGCATCGCTGTAGGCGGAAATATCAGCACCTGCACTCACATCATAACCGAGTGATGCGGCATAGCGATAAAGAATGGTCGCAACCTGCTCCCGGGTGACCTTTGTATCCCCTTCAAAGCCCTTGTCCGTACCGGTAATAACACTCTCTCCTGCCGCCCAGGAAGACGCATCCTCATACCACTTGCCTGCAGCATCAGAAAATGCATAACTGCTGTTTGGAGCGGCATTGCGGTCAAAATTGTAAAGCACCTGGGCGAGCATACCGCGCGTCATGGCATCATTCGCAGAAAACTTCCCATCGCCCGTTCCGCTAAAAATCTCTCTTGCTGTAGCAAACACTACACCATCATAATACCAGTCGCCCGACTTCACATCGGAAAAAGATTTGGAAGCATCTATAACTACAATCTCGCAGGAATGAGACACAGGCAGTATGATGCTGCCTTCACGGCTTTCTTTAACCGGCATGTACTCACCATCCGCACCCTTTTCCATGGCTACTATGCCCGGACCACCATAAGTCAACTGAATCTCAACTCGCGGCATATCTGCCAGACCGGTTGTTTTCATGTTGTCCGGCAAATTAATAGTAACAGGAACTGCATTTGACGCGTCCGTCAATTTGCCGGGTTCAAGTGTAACCGGGATTTGAACCGGATTTCCGGTCTTAAGTGCCTCTTCATAGCTGCCCATACTCAGGGTTACCGCCACGGAAACGAACCTGCCATCCGCATCTGTAACGACCGAGGTGTTGTTGCCTCTTGCATCGGTGGTAACCGAGATTTTGTTGCCGCTTGCATCGGTTGTAACTGTTGTTTTGTTGCCGTTTGCATCAACAGCAGATTCTGTGCTCCCGGTTTCTGTCGATGTTGATTCCCCGGATTGTGATTTCGTATTCTTGGATCTACTGTGAGACGAACCGTTGTTTGTTTTCGACGATTCATCTTTAATCGTCATTTTGCCGGACACATAGTTGATTGAATAATTTCCATTTAATACGCCGTTTTCGCCCACACTCGCCTCACTCGGGACGATTTCTCCGGGATATTCGCCGATTTCCGTTTTCTGTCCGCTCAACGTAACAGCCGTAAGAGCATCATTTCCCTTAAGACCCGTGACCGTGACCTTCGCTGCGATGTCAGCCTGAGTCGCATAGACCGTCGTTCCTTCTCCCTGAATGTTACCGTTATATGTGTAGGTCTGGTCTTTTGCCGTAATGGTAAGCGGTGCCTTTGCAATGGTCATGTTCTTTGTCGTATTACCGGTATAATTACCTTTTCCTGTAAATGTTACATTGTAAGAGCCTGCATTTTTGAGTTCTGTTACACCGGTTTCATATTCCACGGTGTAGTCTGTACCCTTTGACAAAACTTTCGGCTTATTGCCCGTCGTTAATATCGCAGTATCTGAAACAATCGGCTCCTGAGCGATTCCGCTGTATGTTGTAGTGCTTAAAGAGAACGACATGGTGTTGTCTTGAACGGATTTGGGACTGATAGTAAAAGAAGAAGGTCTTTTAAGTTCTCCAACATAACCGGCAGCTATGGTACCAACTTTTATTTTCGCACCATAAGTACCTGCATTAATCGCTTCACTCTCCCATTCAGCTTCACTCCCACTGCTTTTAAATTCGAGGGAGTATTCTCCGGAATCTAAATTTAAAGCACTACCATTTTTCGTGACAGTAACGCCAATATATTCGCCTTTGTTTGTTCCGTCGTAAACAAGCGAAGGGGTTTGACTCACGTTCCAAGCCACAATATATTTATTTGTAACGTCGGGGAGAGCACCCCATTTATCAAAAGTATCCGTTGTAAGAACATTTCTAAGCTGGTTACAATCGACAAAGGCAGCATCTCCAATGTTCGTCACACTGCCCGGAATGGCAATGCCGGTTAGGTTCGAACAGTCATTGAAAGCCCTTGCTCCAATAGATTCCACGCCCTCCGGAAGATTGATATTTCTGAGGCTCGAACAGCCATAGAAGGTACTTTCAAAAGTACTATTATTATAGTTTCCCACTTTCTTCGGAATGTTGATGTCTTCGAGGTTCGAGCAACCATAGAATGCACTTTTTCCGATTGAATGCACACTCTCCGGAAGGCTTATTGATTTGAGTTTGCTGCAGTTTTTAAATGCTTCATCAGCTATTGCCTCAACTATAAGACTACCCCCTATCTTGTTCGGAATTTGTATATGTGCATTTGTTGTTAATTCAGAATCGACATAGCCTGTAACTGTAGCTTTTAAACCTCCTATAATATAACTATACTTTATACCATCTAAAGTAACCTCCGTAGTCTGCGGATAATCGTCTGCCAGAGCACGTTCGCCCGCTGCAGGCGAAATCAAAAGAAACACCAGCGAAGCGATAAGTATAAAAGCAATTTTGCCGCTGTACCTTGCAAATGAGACCGTAAATAATTTCATATTGTGTACCTGATACCTTTTCCCTATAACCTATAAAATAATGCAAAATTCTTACGAATTCCACAGATAATACTATCACACTTTGTCATTTTTCTCAAACAAAACGTCCGACGCGGCCATTTACAACTTCCTGCTTCTTTGCTCTTATAAACCGTTGTCAAAGCCTGCTAAGAAGCTATGACACCTCCCAATGCAAAACAGAGGTTCCGGATTAGTCCGAAACCTCTGCCAGTCCGCTTTAATCAGCCCATGTTTTCATGGAATTTTCAGTTAGTTTTAATTATTTTAGGCAGTTACATCATGCGCAGCACGAATTCATCAAACAGCGGGAGCGTAATTTTCAGTGTTCCGTATTCATCACCACTGACTATCATTTTTTTCATCAAACGGTCACGATAAGGCGTATATTCATTGTTTTTCAAGCCGGCAATTTCACGCACTTCCTTGGTCTTTCCCGATTTGGACTCTGCAATGGCCCGCAAAAGCTTCTTATCGCCGCCGGAAAGCTCGGCCCAGATTTTCTCGTAGACATATTCCTCAAGGTATTGGCGGTATTCCGGAATAGCCGCCTGAAAATCCCCCTCATGCCTAAATGTAAAATACCCAAGCACCTGGAAGGCAAAGGAGTAACCCTTGGTCTGCGACGCCATTTTTTCGGCTACTTCATGGGTTACAGAAAGATTTTTCTCGTAATTATCCGCAATGGCTCCAAGGTTCAACGGCTTCAGGCGAATTTCCGGCGCCCTGTATAAAAACGTCAGGTTCTTTTCTTCTCTCAAATCCCTGATATTTTCGTACAGTCCGGTCATCAGCAGAAACAGCGGCAAATCTTCCCTAATAAGGATTTGGAAAATGCCCACAAATTCCTTCATGTACTCGTTTGAAACCACCTCGTCGATACAAATAAGAAGCTTCTTCCCCTGTTTTTTCATTTTTAATAAAGCTTCTTTAATGGCGATTTGCGGATTAGAAATTTCTGTAATACCGTTAATCTGAACGCCAAAGCCCATTACAGACAGCCCTGCTCCCTGCTTTAGGATTTTGACAAAACGATTTTCATTATAAAGAGCTTGAGCCAGCGCCGAAAGCATATCCTGAGAAGTGGTTAACTCAATTGTTTCCCAATTTTTTCGTGTGCGCAGCTCGTGGGATATCTGCGTCATAAATACAGTTTTTCCACTGCCTCGCATTCCGCCTATCATATATATCTGCTGGTTTGGCGGGTCGTTTTCAAAGGTATCGAGAACCTCGCCCATTTCAACAAATCTCGAGATATTCTGAGCCGGTGTTTTCCCAAAGACTAGAGTATATGGATTGGCATTTTTTATCACTTTTTATCACTTCCCCGCTTTTTTATTACTTTTTATTCCTTTTTATCACTTTTATTTGATTTTATCACTTTTTATCACTTTGTCAAGCCTTCCTGGATATCCCGGATAAACTTAAAAAGGGACGCTGGCCTGCGTCCCTCTTTGTTACAGTCGTACTGTATGAATTTATGCGTTGAAGATGTCTGCCTTTCTTGGAGCCAGGGCTGTGAACAGAATCAGTCCCAGAACATAGCAGGAAATCACTTCTCCTGCTCCCACTGTGGCGGTGAAATACCAGATTGTTCCCGGGGCCTCATAAACCCTCATAAGCACCTGGGGTACCACCAGCATATTTGCGATGATTGGCGGTAGGGGGCACAGCCACCAAGCAAAGTTTTAAGCTCTTCATCCACCATCTGATTTATCATCTTTCTCCCCTTCAGCTTCATTTGATGAATTAGTTTTTTGTCGTATCGATACTAAAAAAGATATATGTTATATCTATGAGACTAAAATTAATAGTAAAAAGCTTGAAAACATCAAAGTTTCAACAACGCAAACCTTTAAACAACAAGCTTCAAGTGGAAGGCGCCCTCGTTTCAGCATTCTTACGAAAGTTATAAATGCGAAAAAAATTAAACCTTCCTATCAGTTCAATATAAGAGAAAAAACGATTACCAAGCTCTAAAGCTACGATTCTTTAGCTTTGCCATAATAAATTTACCTTTCGTTAAATAATATATCCGTGTTTCTTATAACAAATTGTGAATACTAGTAAATAGAAAGCCTCCGGAAATCGGTAATTGTATCCTCTGCAAAGTTGGAACGTCCATACCCTTTCTGCTCCGAAAATCAAGCGGGATTTCCCTGCGTCTGACAAGCGTGCTTTCCTTTTTCATAATTCCAATCCTCATAACTTTCTCCTTTCAATTTGAAGACACTACCCAATTATAATTTGCAGCGCTGCGGCTTTTGGTATTTTATATATGTATTTACATATTTTACCTTTATCAGTATAATAAAACAGTTACTCGCAAAAAGCAACTGTTTTTTGTAAAATATTTCCAATTGATAATTTAAAAGCAGAGCCCCGGCAATCGCCGAGGCTCCGTTAATATCTTATTGTATTAGGCTTAAATTGCTACGTTTTCACAGAATCTTTGAATGATTGCAGTGACCTGTGCGCGTGTAGCGACACCCTGTGCATCGAGTAAAATCGAGCCGTCTTTCTTAACCGTGCCGTTAATGATGCCTACTGCAACCGCCCATGCCATTGCCTCACGAGCGTTTTCGCTGACGCTATCGGCGTC